>JAFGQW010000160.1 GCA_016935485.1 Planctomycetota bacterium
GGCGCGCGGCCGAGCAGGCGGCGGCCGAGGCGGCCGCCCGCGCGGCGGCGGAAGCGGCGGCGGCTCCCGCCGTGCCGCCGCCCCCGGCGGAGCCCCCGACCGCGGCCGCGCCGCCAGTGGCGCCCCCGGTGCGGAGCGCGCCGCCGCCCCCCGATCCGGCCGTGAGCTTCCCGCCGGTGCGGCCGCCGGCCGAGCCGCATTCCGAGAGCGGCCGGCCGCGCGAGGAGCCGGCGCCGGGCGCGTGACCGGCGGCGGGTCGGGAGGCGAGAGCGGATCGCGGGCTTCGCGGATGTCGCGCCGGCCGGTGCGGCGCAGGCGGCGGGTCCCAGCGGGCGCGGTGGGGCCGCGACGCAAGACGCAGCGACATGAGGAGGCGAACAGCCATGAACGTTTCGGCCAAGGACGTCAAGGAGCTCCGCGACCGGACCGGCGTCGGGATGATGGAGTGCAAGCAGGCGCTGGTCGAGGCCGGCGGCGATCTCGACAAGGCGCTCGAGTATCTGCGCAAGAGCGGCGCGGCGCGGGTGCTGAAGAAGGCCGGACGCGAGATCAAGGACGGGGCCATCGGCTCCTACGTCCACCACAACGGCCGGGTCGCCTGCCTGGTGGAGCTGGGCTGCGAGACGGACTTCGTGGCGCGGAGCGATGACTTCCGGGCGCTGCTGAAGAACCTGTGCCAGCAGGTGGCGGCGACGGCGCCGCTCGCGGTGGACGCAAGCGGCCTGGACCCGGCGCTCCTCGCCAAGGAGCGCGAGATCTACGTCGAGCAGGTCCAGGCGGAAGGCAAGCCCGAAGGCGTCGCGGCGAAGATCGTCGAGGGCAAGCTCGCCAAGTTCCGCAGGGAGGTCTGCCTGCTCGAGCAGCCCTTCATCAAGGACGACCAGAAGCAGGTGAAGGACCTTCTCCAGGACGCCGTCCAGAAGCTCGGCGAGAACATCACGGTGCGGCGCTTCGTGCGCTACCAGTTCGGTGAGTGATCCTGCGCGCAACAAGAGCCCGGTCGTCCACCGCCGCGTGCTGCTGAAGATCGGGGGCGAGTGGCTGGCGGGACCGGGCGACCGGGGCGTCGACGTGGCGGCGGCCGGCCGGGCGGCCGACCGGATTGTCCGTCTGGCGACGCTGGGCGTCGAGATCGGCGTGGTCGTGGGGGGCGGCAACCTCGTGCGCGGCGGGAAGCTCGCCGGCGGGGCGCTGCGGCGCACGACCGCGGATGCCATGGGCATGCTGGCCACCGTGATCAACGCGCTGGTGCTTGCGGAGGGTCTCGGCGCTCGCGGTCACGAGACGCGGGTGCTCTCGGCGTTCGAGGTCGGCGGGTTTGCGGAGCGGTTCTCGGCCGCGGCCGCGCGCCGCCATCTCGAGGCGGGCCGCATCGTGTTTGCGGCGGGGGGGCTCGGGAACCCGCTGTTCACGACCGATACCTGCGCGGCCGTCCGGGCGGTCGAGCTGGGCGCGGCGCTGCTCGTCAAGGCCACGAACGTGGATGGCGTCTACGCGGCGGATCCCGCGGTCGAGCCCGACGCGGAGCGGTTCACGTCGCTCACCTACGGCGCGGTGATCGATCGCCGGCTGGGCGTCATGGACATCACGGCCGTGACGCTGTGCATGGAGAATGACCTTCCGGTGGTGGTTTTGAACTTCGCACAGGACGGCGCCCTGGAAGCTGTCGTCCGGGGCGACCGGAGCGTGGGAACGTGGATCGGGAGTTGAGGCGCGATGAGGGACGACATCCTGAGGGAAACGCGCGAGCGGATGCAGAAGGCCGTCCAGCACTTCACGGACGAACTCCGCGGCGTGCGGACGGGGCGCGCGGCGCCCGGACTGGTCGAGGGAATTCGGGTGAACTACTACGGCTCGCTGACACCGCTCAAGCAGCTGGCGACGATCTCCATTCCGGAGCCGCGGCAGATCGTGATCAAGCCGTTCGATCCGAGCGTCGCGGGCGAGGTGGAAAAGGCGATCCAGAAGAGCGACCTCGGCATCACGCCGCAGGCCGACGGGAAGCTGATCCGACTGAACCTGCCGCCGATGAGCCAGGAACAGCGCGACAAGACGGTGGCACGGGTCAAGGAGATGGCCGAGGAATGTCGCGTCTCGGTGCGCAACATTCGCCGGGACGGCAACCGGCGCGCCGAGCAGGCCGGCAAGGACAAGATCCTGCCGGAGGACGACGTGAAGAGCCTCCAGGCGGAGATCCAGGAGCAGACCCGGAAGTCGGAGAAGGAGATCGACGAGGTCCTCAAGAGCAAGAGCGAGGAGATCCGCTCGCTCTGAGGGCCCGCGGTGCGCGCCGGGCCACTCCGGTGGCGCCGGCTCCGGTCGGCGCGGCGGGTCCGGGGCTGCCCCGCGGCCTTCTCGCCGGGGCTGCCGCCGGGCGCGGCGGTGGCAAGGACCGCCGGCTTGCGGCCGCGCCCGGATCGGCCAGGGAGGGAAACCGCAAAGAACACGAATGGGGGCGTAGCTCAGCGGAAGAGCAGTGGCCTTTTAAGCCATTGGTCGAAGGTTCGATTCCTTCCGCCCTCATCTCGGTATCGCTGACGACACCGCCGGTTCGCCGGGATCCTGCTTGAAAGCGCCCCGGCGTCGGCGACAATTCCGCGGGCGCGCGGAGCCGATCCGCGGCAGCCCACCCCGATGCCCCCATCGTCTAGTCAGGCCTAGGACACTGGATTTTCGATCCAGCGACAGGGGTTCGAATCCCCTTGGGGGTATTGCCTCTCCAACCCCCCGACGTGAGAAGGCCCCTCCCTCCGGGAGCGGGGAATCGGTCGACGCCGGCGTGGAAGGACCACCCTATCGCAATGGCCTGGCGGGGCGCAGACCGCAGAGGCGGTCACCCGGGCAGCTCCCGAAGCGGAAGGCCGAGCGGCAGACCCCGGCGCCGCTGTACCAGCAGCCACCCCGGCAGACCGCGCGGCCGCCGGGAGCGATGCCCCAGGCCGTGCCATTCGTCGGCGCGCGGTGGTAGTCACCTTCCCAGGCATCCAGGCACCACTCCCACACGTTCCCCTGCATGTCGTGGAGTCCGAAAGCGTTGGGGAGCTTCTGGCCGACCGGGTGGGGATACCTTTCGTTGGCATGGTACGCCGTCTGGTCATACCAGGCGTAGTTGCCGAGATGGGTCGGCGGGTAGTTCTCCCCGAAGGGGTAGCACGTCGTCGTGCCGGCCCGGCAGGCATACTCCCACTCCGATTCCGTGGGCAGCCGCATGCCGAGCTTGGCGCAGTACGTCCCGGCATCATACCAGCTGATGTAGCTCGCCGCGTTGGTGGCGCCGATCTGCACGGACGACATTCCCTTCCACGGCTCGGTTGCCATCACCGCGGAGAACTGTCCCTGCGTCACCTCCGTGCGCGCCAGCAGGAAGGGCTCCAGGTGCACCCAGTGAACGGGCTTCTCGGAGCTATACCCCGTGTTGTTGATGTCGCCCATCCGGAACGACCCCCCGGGAATCAGGCAAAACTCCATGCCAGTCTGCGCGTGCCGGACGATCACCATCCAGTGGGTGTCGCCGCCGCAGGTGAACGGCTCCGTCTTCACGTACTCGAAGCCGGATACGGCACTGGCATTCCAGACGGCCTGGCCAGCCGCGGTGCTGGTGACGTGCCGCTGGTACGCCATCCGGTCGTGGAGGCAGCTGATGTCCTTGGACGTCGGGCCGTGGAACGTCAGCCATAGGCCAGCGGTGGTGCCATACTGGGGTCCAGGTTCCAGGAACGCGCCCTGCAAGAAAAGCGGCAAACCCACGAGCGACGGGACGTTGGGGAGGGCGATCGGCAGGCTGATCAGCCCGGCGCCTTGAACGCCGGGGGACCCGCTTGCTTGGCAATCAAGGGGAGGCACGTTTCCCGACGTCAAGTCCAGGTAGATTCTCAAACCCAGAAGCTCGAAGCTCTTCTTGCCGGTGGCGACGACGATCATGCCGGAAGCACCTCCGGTCAGATTCTCGCAGACCAGCCGGAAGGTGCTGTTCCCGACACAGGCGAACTCTCCCTGGGTGTGGAACGTGGGGATGAAGTTGGTGCTCGTGGTGGCAAAGCCGTACTCGGACGGCGGCCGGTTGGGCTCGCCATAGGCGATCTGCACGCCGCGAATGTCGCCGAGGCTCAGGTGATCGCGCTGGCCGATCCGGGACTGCCAGATGGGTTGATAGTGACCGCTCGCCGTGAGGTACGTGGAGTCCTCGTGCAGGACCGAATCGAAGTCGTAGCTGCCGAAGACGAGCGCGGCCTTCTCCAGCCGGTAGTTCGGGTCGGTGAGCTTCGCAGGGGTGACCGTCACGAAGCTGTCCCGGTCGGGCCGCTGGTGCTCGTGGTGAAAGCCGAGCGCGTGGCCGAGCTCGTGCACCATCTGGAACTTCACGTTCCAGTTGTGGATGCCCATCGCCTGCCGGCCGCCGGTCTTTCCGACGAAGCTCCAGTTCCCGGGGTCGTCCTTGATGTGGAGGTAGTCGGCCTCGCTCGTGCGGGAGATGAAGCGCACCGGCGAGACGTTCTCCCACTCCTTCATGGCGGCGAGCATGGCGGTCTGCTGCGCGGCCGTGACGTTGGCGTCGAAGACGTACGGGACCCTCCCGCCCGACCACAGCACGCCCGCCGTGTTGGCGTCCACGCCGGGCGGAGAAGAGCAGGGCTGCAGCGGCCGGTTCAGGATCTCCGGCGCAAGCCCGGGAGCCTGTGTGAAGCCTGGCCCGGCAAGAAACAGCAGCGCCACGAGCCAGGCGCCAACGAGGGCGGTGCGGAATGCGATGCATGGGGCCATGGCAGCGGCTCGGTTCCGGAGGAGATCGATGCGGCGGAGCACCGACCAAGAAGACCCAGGAGGCCGGGCCTGGGCGCTTTCCCGTACCCAGACTGCCCAGGGAGAGGATACCGGCGGAGAGGCGGGAGGACAAGGGGACTGGGGCCTGGACCTCGCGGCGGTGGATGAGCGGTCCGAGTCCACGGCGCCCGGCGGCCGGCGCCAGGTCCCGTGCTGACGCCTGCCGCCAAGGGGCATGACGCTTGCTGGGCCCCGGCCGGAGGCGTCTGACGCGAGTCGTTGCTGTGCTGGTCGCGCTCGGCCCGATCGCCCTGCTCACGCTGTGGCTCGGGTCGGAATCGGGCCAACCCCCGCTGCCCGATCCTGCTCCGCCACCCAGCCAGCCAGTGGAGACGGCGGTTCATGCCCCGGCGCCCGCCGGTGACTGTCGGCCAGTCTTCGGAGGCGATCACGGTCACGATCCCGGAGTGAGCCGGAGATCCCGGCTCAGGTCCGCCGGCGGCTTCCGCCCTCACGTGATGGTTCACCCCGGCGTTCCGGCCGCGATCGAGGGAATCGCCGTGCGTGGGTTCGAGGTGCGACGCCGCGGAAGGACCGGCCCCGGGGCGAGGTCGGCGGGCGGGCGGCAGTGACCGGGGCGTTGAGCCCCGGCCCCGGCCCTTCGGGGGGCAGGTCTCGGCGGGGCGGGCGCAGGACCCGGGAGCGGCGGACTCCTGGACGCGGCGGCGGGTGCCAGATACAATCGCGCCGTCGGGCCCACGGCGCCCCTGGCAAACCCCGAGAGAGGAGTGGAGTCATGTCCATCCGGTACGCTGCTGTCGCGGCGCTGGCCGTCCTGGCGCTCGCCGCCGCCGTCGCCGCGCAGCCCTACGGCACGGACCTCATCGTCTCCGATCTGGCCCGCACCCTCTACCGCGTGACCGCCGCGGGAGGCGTGACCACCATCGGAACCTACGAAACGAGCGGCAGCGCCTGGTCGCTCACGACCGACGCCGGCAACGAGGAGGTCGTTGCCACGATGACTTCGCAGGGTGGCTGCCTGTTGCGCATCCACTCGGTTACCGGGTACGCCGTCACGATCGCCACCGGGCTAGGAAGGCCCTACTGGACGGAGGTCGACCACAACGGCGACTACGTCGTGGCCCTGCTGTCCGGCGGTCCGGTCATCCGCGTGAAGCGCGACGGGTCATCGGTGATTACGCTGCGGGCGGGCTTCGTGCAGACCCCGATCTTCACCCAGGACCTGCTCAACGGCGACTGGGTCGCCGGCGATCTCGTGAACGGCTTGACGCGCTACGATCACAGCTGGACGACCATGCTCAGCACGGTGAATCACACGAGCACCTACACGTACGAGATCATCCACGATCCGGTGCGCCCGTTCATCTACCTCGGGGCCGCCAACCTGGCGCGCTACGACGTGATGGCGAACACGGTCGGCGTGCTCAACACAGGCCATCCGGGCGTGCTCGGCGACCGGGGGCTCGAGATCGACCGCGCGCCGGCGGCGAGCGGCGCCTACATCTACACGACGGACGCGGTGCGCCCGACGACGTCGTCGACGCTGAGCACGGTCTGGCGCTACGATCCCAGCGGCACGAACGTCGGCGCGCTCGCCACGTTCTCGGTGGCGGTCACCGGGCTGGCCTTCGAGCACGGCCGCAACCTGAGCGCTCACCAGACGAGCGCTCCCAACAACCGGATCCTGATCGTCAGCTTCCCGGCCGACTGGGGCAAGAGCTACGTCGTGGCCTTCAGCTTCTCCGGCTACACACCGGGCATTCCGCTGCCCGACGGGCGGACGATTCCGCTGACCCCGGATGCGCTCACGGCGCTCACGGTGCAGCAGGCGCTGCCGCCGTTGCTGCGCCACAATCAGGGCCAGCTCGCCGCCAACGGCGGCGCGCAGGTGACGCTCGATCTGAACGCGCTGGGCAGCGCGGTCAGCGGTCTCCGGCTGTGGGCCGTGGCCGTGACCCTGGACCCGAGCGCTCCGTTCGGCATCAGCCAGATCAGCCGGCCGTTCCTCATGGTGCTGTGAGGGCGCGGCGTCCGCGCGGTCCTGCGCACGGCGGGACGGCGCCGGACGCGGCGGCGGCGAGAGTGCCGGCGCCGACTACGGCGACTGCGGGAAGGACGCCGCGAGCGCGCCGGCGCGGTGCACGGCGCGTGCGGTTTGCCCGAGGACGTAGGCCGTCAGCAGATCGCGGGCGGCCTCCCGGTCGCCCGCGCGGAGCGTGCTCGCCACCAGCCGTTCGATCTCGGGCTGCCAGCGGAAGAACCCGCGCTCGAGCTCGTCCTGGAGTTTCCGCACTGCCGGAAAGCGCTCGCCGTAGGCGTCGTCCAGCGCGTCGCAGAGGTCGTGGAAGACCTGGAACGACTCGGGGTTTCCCAGCCGCGTGGCCTCCGGCGCGAAGTGCGCAGCGAGGGCCGTGGCCGGATCGCCGTCGGCAAAGCCGGGCGGCACCTCGCGGATGCCGACGTACCAGGGGAGAAACACGCTCCCGTCGGGCCGGCGCATCGCCACCCACATCAGCGCTCCGACCTCCACCGGCAGGTCCGCGCGGAGCTGGAAGACGACGGCGTTGCGGGTGCTGTCCGTGCAGAGGGTCCGCTCCGCGGTGCGGTTGGGAGTCCCCTTCCGGTAGGCGTCCGTGAGATCGCGCTCCGTGCCCTCGTAGTGGTCGCGGAGCACGGCCATCAGGTCGGCAGGCGCGAGCTTCTTCTGCGGGGAGACGAACGCGGGCAGATCCCAGCCCTCCTCCGGAGGCTTCTCGGCGAGCAGCCGGATGGCGCGCCACTGGCGCCGGAAGTTCCGCGGGTCGGTGCGCGCGGCGGGGCTGGCGTAGGCGCGCGCGAAATCGAACGGGCCGTCGCGTTCCGGAACGTACCAACCGCGGGACTTCGCGTGCTCGATGAGGCCGGGGCTCACGCGGAAGTTCTCGCGGTCCGCAGGATCCACGAGCCGGATGGGATACGTGTTGGCGACCGTGAGGACGCGATCGTCCGGCACCCGCGCCGCCACCCAGTGCTTGCCCCGCACCAGGCAGATCACCCACGCCTCGCCAGGATCGGCGATGGCGAGCAGCCGCCCGCTGTCGGCGTAGCCGAACTTCGCGACGGCGGCGATCGCGATCTCGACGCCTTCCCGCGCCGTGCGAGCGCGCCGGCCGACCAGGTGGCGAAGATCGTAGCCGATGCCGCCGTCGGTGAGCTCGGGCTTGTCCTCGCGGGACGTGCACGCATTCGAGGCGACGGCGACGCCGTGGTCGTTGAGATAGATATCGGAGTAATCGAACCCCGGCATCTGGCTCCAGAGCCCGCCGAGAGTCTCCTCGGGCTGCGGGACGGCGCCGCCGCCCTTCAGGGTGAGGACCGAGCCGGGTGCATGGCGCTGGCGCTCGAACCGGTAGAACCGGACCACGACGTCGCCGTCGTCGTCCTCGTTGTGGGCGAACAGCACACTGCCGTCGGCGGTGCAGCCCTTGCCGGCGATCACCGCGAAGCAGTCGAGTCCGCTCTGGGCAGTGGCCGCCGGGAGAAAGACAAGGAGCAGGCTGACCAGGAGGAGGGTTTTTCGCATGGGCACCTCGGGGCTGGGATCGGGCCGATCAGGTCGCGCAGCATTCTAACCGGGAGGAGTCAGGAAGGAGAAGGGAGGGCCGCAGAGGTACCGGTGCAGGTGGCGCGGGTGCAATTCTCTGGGGTCAGGCGCCAGAAGTTGCAGGCCGGCGTGGCAGCGGGGTCAGACTGCGTGCCTATCGGGCGTGCGGGTGCGCGTGAGCGTAGCGGGGGGGAGCGGCGCCTGCGGAGGTGCGGGTGCGCGTGTCGCGCGGACTGCGCAGGCTCGCGTGCCGCGCGCGAGCGGTGCCCGCGGTGGTGCGCGCGCGGCAGTGCGCCTTGTGGCCGAGACAATGGTAGAATCCAGCGCCACGCGGGAGGGCGCCGCGGCGATGACGACAGCACCGGCAAGACTGCCGGAGCTTCGCGTCGAAGCGGCCGTCCGGCACGAGGATGAGAACAGACGTGACGCAATCCGAGCGGGCGGCGCGCGGGGCCTCGTTGCGCTGGCGGATCGGGCTCGTGTCGGTCTTCCTCGCCGCGGCGGTGCTGCGCGCGGGCTGGCCGGAAGTGACCTGGTTCGGCATGGACCAGACGCGGGATGTGAACCATGCCCGCGCCATCCTGAGCGGCCATCTGATCGCCACCGGCCCCTCGATCGGGCTGACCGGCATCCCGCTCGGCCCCTTGCACTACTACGTGACGGCGCTCGGGCTCATGCTGCGCGACGATCCCGTGGACGCGATCGTGCTGCTGGCGCTCCTCAACGCGGCGGGCGTGGTCGGCTATGTGATTCTCTTCGGGAGGCTGCTCGGCCGCGGGGCGGCGCTCGCGGCCGGGCTCGTTCTGGCGCTCCATCCGCTTGCCGTGCTGCATGCGCGCGCGCTCTGGAATCCCGCGCTCATCCTGCCGACGACGGCGCTCTTCCTCACCGGCCTCTGGTCGTGGGCCGAGGAGCGGCGCCCCCGCGGCGCGCTGGTCATGCTGCTTGGAGCGGCGCTCATGCTGCAGGCGCATGCCACGACGGTGCTGCTCTTGCCGCTGGTGCTTCGGGGCGTGGTGCGACGCGCGCCGATTCGCGGGCTCGCTCCGGCCGCCGGCGCGGGCCTCTTCGTTGCCCTGACCGCGCCGTGGCTCGTCGCGGCGGTCGGAGAGCTGATCGCCCGCACGGAGGGTCTCGGCGATCTGGAGCGGTTGAGCTCGCTGCATGCGCGTGCGGGACCGGCGACGACGCCGTACGGGCTGGGGGTGTGGCGCGCGCTCACGGTGGAGACGGTGATCACGTCGCGGGCGCTCTTCGGCGGCACCGGCTGGAACCGCCTCGCGGAGATCGCGGGCTATGCGTTCTCCACGCTGGTGCTCCTCGGCGGGGTCGCCGCCGCGCGCACGGGCGCCAGCGGCCGCCGCACCTTGTGGTGGCTCGTGCCCGCGCTGCTCCTGCCTTGCCTCGTGCTGCCCGCGATGCGGCACTTCGCCTACTACTACTACCTCGAAGTGACCTGGCCGATGCGCGCGGGTCTGGCTGTGGTGGGCGTCGGCTGGCTCGCGCGCCGCGGCGCGCGGGGCGGCGGCCTGATCCTGGCCGCCACGGTCGCCGTCGGCGTCATCCATCTCGTCGGTGGGGTGGCCCGCGATCGGGACGCCGGGCTCGTACGCGGACGTTCCTGCGGAATCGACCTGCGCGCGCAGCGCAGCGAGGCGAGTCCGCCGAACCTGTTTCCGACGCTCGGCAGCAAGCGGATCGTCGGACGGGCGCTCGCCCGGGAGCTTGGCTGCGAGGCCCGCACGCTGGTGAGCCTGGGGCGAGGACCGTGGTGGGCCGGCTTCCTCGACGACGGGGGCTTCTGGATTCCTCCCGTGCCCGCCAACGCGGCGCGCTCCGACGGGAAGCACCTCCTGTTCATCGGGCACCGGGACGATCCGTTTCCGCGGCCTGCGGCCGCCCGGCCGGGCTCGGAGGTTCGGGCCGGCGCATTTCGCATGGTCCTGTTTGCAGGCGGCGCGGAGGCCGGCACGCTCCAGGCCTGCCTGGACGAGCCCGGTCGCGGTTCCGTCTGGTTCCCGCTGCCTGCGGACCTCGGCGCGTTCCGCAAGGCCCCCGGGGAGATCTGCTGGCCGGCGGCGATGGTGAGGGTGCGTGCGACCTTCGAGGTGCCTGCCGGCGACGCGCGCGCGAGAACGGTCTACGTGGTGGCCTACTACGGAGCTACGCCGGCGGAGCGCGTGAGCGTCGGCGAGGAAGTGCTCGCCTTGGGGCATGCGTGGGACCGTCTCGGCGTCTCGGTCCGGACGTATGAATGGAATCGTCCGGTGGGCGGACAGCACGCGGTCGAGGTTGCCATCCGCAGTCCGAGCGACCGGCGAACGCCGGTCCGGTTCGAGGTCTTCGTCGGCGCGGGCGCGGATGGCGGGTGAGGGTGCGGGTGACGCGCGCGAAGGGCGCGCGCTGGGTGGCGCGGGCGGAATGCGCCCGCGGGGACTACGCCCGCGGGTGCGCGCGCTCGTAGATGCGGCGCAGCTGCTCGGCGGCGAGGTGCGTGTAGACCTGCGTGGTGGCGAGGCTCCGGTGCCCGAGGAGCTCCTGGACCAGGCGGATGTCGGCGCCGTTCTCGAGCAGGTGCGTGGCGAAGGAGTGACGGAGCGCGTGCGGACTGAAGTCGGCGGGAAGACCGGCGGCGGCGAGATGGCGGGCGAAGAGCCGGCGGACGCCGCGATCGGTCAGGCGCGTCCCGGCCCGCGGGCCCTTCTCGCTGACGAAGAGCGGATCGCTCTGCCCGGACCCGCGGAGGTGCGGGCGGCGCAGGGCGAGGTACACGTCGAGGGCCTTGACCGCGAAGCGGCCGAGCGGGGCGAGCCGCTCCTTCCGTCCCTTGCCCTTCACGCGCGCGATGCCCTCGCGGAGATCGACGTCCCACACGTCGAGCGCCACGAGCTCGCCCACGCGCAGGCCGCCGCCGTAGAGCATCTCCAGGATCGCCCGGTCGCGCGTGGCGGCGAATCCGGCGCCCGCCGGGGCGTCGAGGAGCTGCTTCACGTCCGCGCGCGTCAGGCACCGGGGCAATCGCTCGGGGGTGCGGGGACTGCGGACCGCGCTGAAGGGGCTGGTCTCGACGATCCTCTCCTGGATCAGGAAATGAAAAAGCCCCCGGACGGCCGAGGTCTTGCGGCGGATGGAGGTCGCCTTGAGCCCGCGGCCGCGCAGGCGCGCCAGATACTTCCTGACCTTCAAGTGCGACATGGCGGCTGGATGCCCGAGCCGCTCCTCTTCGGCGAATTCCAGCAGCTCGCGGAGATCCGTGCCGTAGCCCCGCAGCGTATGCGAGGACACGCGTCGCTGGTGGCGCAGATGATCCAGGTACGCGTCGACGCATCCGGCAAGATCGGTTGCCGTCACGGATTCGCCCTCTCGCGGCCGCATGGAGCGGTTGATAGTCTGTGGGAAAATCCGTATAGTGCAAGTGTCTTGTCTGCCGCGCAACCGCCGGTTGCGGCGGGTCCGCGGCCGGTTCGAGAACCGAAGCCGTTGGTGGTTGGCGGCCGGCCCGAGAACCGGCTCCGGGTCCTTCCTCTGCCGCGGCGAGGCCGCCGCGTCAGGGAGGTCCGGAGGCCGATTCTGCGGTGCGGTCCGGTTCGCCCAGCCGTTCGGAAAGGAGTCATCCCCATGACGCGGATTGTGGGAAGCGTCTTGCTGGCGCTTCTGGTGAGCGCCCTCGTGTTGCCCGGCACCGCCCAGGAGCCCGAGCCGGAGCCCAAGGCCGAGCCGAAGGCCGAGCCCAAGACGGACGTGCCTCCGCCACCGACTCCGGAGATCGTGAATGCGCTCAACCAGGCCTTTCGGGACAAGCACGAACCGAGCGCCGTCGCGGCGCTCGAGCAGGCCGTGCAGGCGATCAAGGAAGACGCGCGCGCCGTGCGGGAGAAAGCCGAGCTCCTCAAGGTGATGCAGGTTGGACTCGGCAATCCCAACGACCGGGTCAAGCTCGTCACCGTCAATGCGCTCGGTCGCGTCGGGCCGGAAGCCGCGAAACCGCTCTCAAGGGCGCTGCATCTCAAGCCGTACGAGAAGAACCGGGAGCTCACCCAGGCCGTGATCGAGGCGCTGGGACTCACGCGCGACGAGAAGACTGCTCTGGAGGATCTCGTCAAGATCATCACAGCGCACCCGGACTGGAGCGTCCGGGCGCTGGCAGCCCGTGCGCTGTCCAACTTCGACAAGAACCACGCCTCGGGCCAGAACCGCAAGAAGATCTGCGAGAAGATGATCCAGATCTACGAGAGCATCGAGTCCGCGGCGGCGGACGGCCGCGACAGCGAGGCGGTGCGCAAGCGCAATGCGATTCGGGAGGATTTCGTCAGCACGCTGCGCGCGCTGACCGAGGAGGAGTGGAACAGCGGTTCGGACTGGCGGAAGTGGTACAACAAGGCGAAGCGGGAACGCTGGCCGGATCCGCCGAAGAAGAAGGAACCGGGCAGGAGTTGATCCGTCTTCGGGCCCGCGCAAGAGCAACTTCTCGGTTTTCGGCGCGAGGTTCTGGTTCAGGTCCGCGAAGACGGGAAGTGGTTCTTGCGCGGGCCCTTAGGGTTGTACGGCGCGCGGCCGCCCGCTGCGGCGGGCCGCACCGGGAGCACGAGCGTTGAAGTCAAGCGCGCTGGTCCTGCAGCTCGCGGCCGGGCTGTTCCTGATTTGCCTGCTGGCGCTGATCCTCGGCAGCCGGTTCCTGGCCGGGGAGCGCCGATCCGGCCCCGCCGTGGCTCGGGCGGAAGGCGGCGCGACCGCGCTGGCGCCCGATCGCGAGGACCGCGTCCACCACACCCGCCTCGACGGCTGTCTGCTCGTGCTGGCGCCGCTCTGTCGGCTCGAGGGGCGGAGCGCCTTCGAGGAGAAGTGGCTGGAGCGGGTCTTCGGAGCGGCGGCCGCCGATTCGACCTTCCTCTTTCTGCATCTGTGGCAGGTCGAGAAGGGTGGCGCCTACCGGTTCGATCCCGGGCGCGACGGGGTGGAGCTCGAGCTGGACAGCGGCCTGCGCGTGCGGAACTTCCCGCTCGTCGATTGCCTGCGGGACCCGTCGCTCCCGGCGGCGGACCGCCTCTCCCTGCGCTGCCTGCTTCCCGATGAACCCGTGGCGGTCGGTCCGGAAGGGATCGCACGGGTTCTCCTCGCCTTTCCCGCGCGCGATGCCTGGAAGCGGGTCGCGGCCGCCCGTTACCTCCGCGGCAACGAGGCGCGGGACTTCCGCGCGGTGAACCTCTCCGCGGCCGAGTGGGAGGTGGCGCTGAGCGGCGGCCCGCTCCCCGCAGCGCTGCGCCCGGCCGAACCTCCCGCTTCCCGGTAGGCCACGCGGGACCCTGGGGTGCGCCGAATCCGGTCCGGCCAGGGGAGGCGGGAGCTCCGGTTTTCCGCGGGAATTGGCCCCATGATATTGACACGCCGGGGCGGAGCGATAGAATCCCGTTGAACTTATTCTCGCAACGGGCTTTAGGACGCGGCGACCCGGGGACCGAGCGGGTTCGCGGGTCGTGAGGTCCGAGAACAGCCGGGAATCGCCAAGCTGCACTCGGGTGCGGCGCCGGGCGGTGGACGCGCGGTGTCGCAGACCAGTGCCATCAATAGAACCTTCTATTCGACACGGAGTTAGACGTGATGCCGGACTCTCCAGTCTGCCTTCGGGCCGGAGGCCAGAGCGCATCTGGACCCGGGCCGGTCGGCCTCGACTGAGCGTCCAGCCTCGTTTCCGTGCCGTCCCGGCGGACCTCGCTTCCGGAATCCCGCTGCGTCATCGAGCAACCGAAGCAGAGCGAAAGACTCCAGACGGTGCTGGCGGCGCAAGTGACTGCTCTTCTCGCGGAGGCCGGAGGCGGCGGGGGCCGGTCCGTCGGCACGCTGGTTCTCGCCGGCGTGCTGCTGCTGCTGGCCGGCTACGGCCTGCGCTGGGCGCACGTGCGCCTGTCCAGGCGGATCGCCGAGAAGCGGGGCCGCGATATCCTCGAAGCGGCCCGCCGGGACGCGGAGGTCATCGTCCGCGAGTCCGAGATTCAGGCCAAGGATGCCTCGATCCGCGAGCGCGAGAAGGTGGAGGCGGAGATCTCGGGGCTCCGCAAGGAGCTCCGGCAGCAGGAGCGCCGGCTGCTCAAGCGCGAGGAGGCCCTCGACCGCCGCGCGGAGAGCCAGGCGGCCAGGGACAAGCGGCTCGAGGAGGCCGAGCGCCGCCTCATCCACAAGCAGGACTCGCTCCGGCGGCGCGAGGAGGATCTGGGCCGTTTGCTGGAGGCGGAGAAAGAGGCGCTGCACTCCGTCAGCGGACTGTCGAGGAAGGAGGCCGAGGCCATCCTGATCGCGCGGCTGGACCGGGAGCTGGCCGGCGAGGCGTCGGCGCTGGTCCAGAAACGCGTCGACGAGACGCATGCGCAGGCCGAGGAGCGGGCACGGGAGATCCTGGCGCTGGCGCTGCAGCGGGTGGCCGCGGAGCACACCGCGGAGACCGTGATCGCGACCGTGGACATCCCGTCGGACGACATGAAGGGGCGGATCATCGGGCGCGAGGGCCGCAACATCCGTGCGTTCGAGAAGGCCACCGGCACCGACGTGATCGTCGATGACACGCCCGGCGTGGTGGTGGTGTCGGGGTTCGATCCGGTGCGCCGCGAGATCGCCAGCCGCGCGCTGGAGCGGCTCATCATGGACGGGCGGATCCATCCGTCCCGGATCGAGGAGGTCGTCGCGCAGACCCGCAAGGACTTCGAGGAGCAGATCCGGGAGCACGGCAAGCGCGCGGTCGTCGAGCTCGATCTGCACAACCTGCCGCCGCGGATCGTCCACCTGCTGGGCCGGCTCCACTTTCACCGCACCCGCGGCCGGAACACGCTTGCCCACGCGATCGAGGTGGGGCAGATCGCGGGGCTGCTGGCCGCCGAGCTCAATCTCGACCCCGTGCTCGCCCGCCGGGCCGGACTGCTGCACGATATCGGCAAGGCCGTGAATTTCGAGGCGGAGGGCGCGCACGATGCGGCCGGGGCCGACTTCGCCCGGCGCAGCGACGAGCGCCGCGAGGTCGTCAACGCCATTGCCGCCCACCACGGTGCGGTCAAGCCGGAGTCGCTCTACGCGGTCGTCGTCGAGGCGGCCAACAAGATCTCGCACTCCCGGCCGCAGGATTCGCGCGACGTGATCGAGAAGTTCATCCGCCGGCTCGAGCGCCTCGAGGCCATCGCCATGGAGTTCGAGGGCGTGGAACGGGCCTATGCGATCCAGGCCGGCCGCGAGGTCAAGGTGATCGTGGACAACGTGAAGGTCGATGACGCGGTGGCGATGAAGCTGGTGCGGGACATCGCCAGGGCGATCGAGCAGCGGAGCAGCTACCCGGGCGAGATCCGCGTGATCCTGATTCGCGAGACCCGGGTGGTCGAGTACGCCAAGTGACAGCATTGCGGATCGCATTCTTCGGCGATGTGGTGGGCATGCCCGGAATCCGCCTGCTCCAGCAGGAGCTGGGCGCGGCGGTTCGCAAGCACCGCGTGGACTTCGTGGTCGCCAACGGCGAGAACCTGGCGCAGGGGGCGGGCATCACGCGCGGCACGGCCGAGGCCGTGTTCGGGGCGGGGGTCGACGTGCTGACGAACGGCGACCACGTGTTCCGGCGCCGCCAGGAGTTCCGCAAGCTGCAGTCGGACCCGCGCATCGTGCGGCCGGCGAACCTGCCGCCGCGCGCGGCGGGCCGGGGGCATACCGTGGTGAACACCCGGTCGGGCCTGCGCGTGGCCGTCGTCAACCTGATCGGCCGCGTCTTCATGGATCCGGCCGACTGCCCGTTTCGCGGCGCCGACGCGGCGCTGGAGGCGCTGGCCGGGCAGGCGGACGTCGTCCTCGTGGATTTCCACGCGGAGGCGACCAGCGAGAAGATGGCCATGGGCTGGCATCTGGACGGCCGGGTGAGCGCGGTGGTCGGCACCCACACGCACACGCCCACGGCGGACCACCAGATCCTGACCAGAGGCACCGCCTACATCTCCGACCTGGGCATGGTCGGCGCGTACGACTCCGTGATCGGACGGGTGAAGGACCGGGTGCTCTATCGCTTCGTGACCGGGATGCCGACGACGTTTCACCTGGCGGAGCGCGGCGTACGGGGACCCGGATTGCTCGTCACCGTGGATGGCGAGACGGGGCGTGCCGAGGAGGTGTGCCCGTTGCTGCTGGGGGAGCCTCTGCGGCGGCGGGGGGCGCCCTGCTGAGGCGGCCGGCCGCCGGCGGCGAGGGAAGTCGGACGCCATGAGTAGCAAGGCCCAGTTCGAGCGCCTGCGCCCGCGCATTGAGGCGGCGCTCGACCGGTTGACTCCCGCGGCGGATGCGCCGCCGCAGGCTCTGCACCAGTCCATGCGCTACAGCCTGTTCGGGGGCGGCAAGCGCCTCAGGCCGATCCTGGTGCTGCTGGCGCACGAGGCGGCTGGAGGCACGCTGGCCCACGCCATGGGTCCCGCCGACGTCGCGGCGGCCGCCGTGGAGATGGTCCACACCTACTCGCTCATCCACGACGACCTGCCGGCCATGGATGACGACGACCTCCGCCGGGGCCGCTCGACCTGCCACAAGGTCTACGGGGAGGCGCTGGCGATCCTGGCGGGCGACGGGCTGCTGACCCGGGCCTTCGAGGTGCTGGCGCGCGAGGTCGCCGATGCCGGGATGGCCTGCCGGCTGGCGGCCGAGCTGGGCGCGGCCGCGGGCCCGGGCGGGATGGTCGGCGGGCAGGTGCTCGATGTCGCGGCGGAGGGCGCGGCGCCCGCGTTCGAGCGCGCGCTCGATATTGTCCGGCGGAAGACTGCCGCGCTGATCGCGGCCAGCGTGGCCATGGGCGGAATCACGGCCGGCGCTTCGGTGGATCGGATCGGGCAGCTCCGGCGCTACGGGGAGCGGGTCGGCATGGCTTTCCAGGTCGCGGACGACCTGCTCGATCGCCTGTCGACCGCCGAGGTGCTGGGCAAGACTCCCGGCAAGGACGTGGCGAGCGGCAAGCTCACCTTGCCTGCGGTTCTCGGGCTCGACGCCGCCCGGCGCACCGCGGCCGCCTGGATCGAGGAAGGCAAGGCCGAGCTCGAGGGGCTGGCCGGTGCGGCGCCGCTCCGGGAGCTCGCTGACTTCGTGCTGGATCGCCGGGCGTGACCGCAGGCCAGGCCGGGCTGCCCCCGGGGCACGCTTTTGGGTGGCAATCCGGTGGTTTCCGGCTAAGGTTCTCCTTCGGGCCGCTTGCCGGGCGGGTCCCCGGCGGCGGCCGGCGGCGTGCCTCGCGCCGGCTCTGTGGCGGCCAACCGACAACCTGGAGTCTGGGCCTCAAGTCGTGACGCAACCCGAGCCTGCTGCCGAGCTGCTGGCCCGCATCCAGTCGCCCCGGGATCTGCGCCGCTTGCCGGTGGCGGATCTGCCCGGCCTGGCGGGCGAGATCCGCCAGCGGATCATCGACGTCGTCACGGTGACCGGGGGTCACCTCGGCTCGAATCTCGGCACCGTCGAGCTGACGGTCGCGATCCACTACTGCTTTGATTTCCTGAAGACCGCGATCCTCTGGGACGTCAGCCACCAGGTCTACGCGCACAAGATCCTGACCGGCCGCAACGCACGCTTCGCCACCATCCGGCAGAAGGGCGGACTGAGCGGCTTTGCGAACAAGTTCGAGAGCCCCTACGACTACTTCACCGCCGGGCACGCCGGCACGGCCCTGAGCACCGGCCTCGGCATGGCCACCGGGCGGCGGCTGCGCGGCAGCCCGGAGACCACCGTGGCCGTCGTGGGCGATGCCGGCATGGCCACCGGCATGGCCTTCGAGGCGATGAATCACGGCGGCGTGCTGCGTCCCAGCATGCTGGTCATCCTGAACGACAACTGCTGGGCCATTGCCAGGACCGTGGGCTCGCTCCGCGAGTACCTCGACCGGATCCGCATGACGCCGTTCCTCTGCGAGGCCAAGGAGGAGCTGAGGGGGCTGGTGGAACGGGTGCCGCTGATCGGCCGGCGCGTGCGCGGCGTCCTGGGCCGGGCGCACGAGCTCGCGCGGCGGGTGCTGAGCCACGGGCTGATCTTCGAGGAGCTCGGCTTCGATTACTACGGCCCGATCGACGGCCACGACCTCGGTCGCCTCGTCGAGGCTCTGACCGATCTCCAGCGCAAGGGCGGCTTCAACCTCCTGCACGTGCTCACCAACAAGGGACACGGCATCGAGGGGGCGGAACGCGACCCGGAGCGCTGCCACGCGGCCAATCCGCGCGCGGCGCTGCCCGCTGCGAAGGAGCCGGTCAAGGTCGAGGGCACGATCGTGCCGAGGAGCAAGCGCCCGGCCTACACCAAGGTCTTTGCCGACCACCTGGTCCGGCTGGCGGCGCGGGATGAGCGGGTCGTGGCGATCACCGCGGCCATGCCGAGCGGGACCGGGCTGGTCGAGTTCGAGCAGCGATACCCGCAGCGCTTCTTCGACACCGGGATCACCGAGCCGCACGCGGTCGCCTTCGCGTCAGGCCTGGCCGCCGAGGGATTGAGGCCGGTGGTCGCGATCTACTCGACGTTCCTGCAGCGGGGCTACGACCAGGTGATCCACGACGTGTGCCTCCAGGGCAACCCCGTGGTGTTCGCGCTGGACCGCGCGGGCGTGGTCGGTCCGGACGGGCCGACCCACAACGGAGTCTTCGACCTGGCCTTCCTGCGCACGATTCCGCGCCTGGTGCTCATGGCGCCCAAGGACGGCCCCGAGCTCGAGGCGATGCTGGAGTTCGGGCTGGGGCTCGAGGACGGAGCAGCGGCCATCCGGTATCCGCGCGAGGCGGTGCCGGAGCCGCGCTTCGAGCGCACGGCGCCCCTCGAGCTCGGCAAGGGCGAGGTGCTGCGCGAGGGGGGCGACGGCGTGCTGATCGCCTGCGGGGCGATGGTCTACCGGGCGCTGGAGGCGGCGGACCGGCTGGCCGAGCGGGGGATCGAGGTCCGCGTGGTGAACGCGCGCTTCATCAAGCCGCTCGACACCGGGCTGCTGGTCGAGGCGGCGGCCGGACAGCCCCTGGTGATGACGGTCGAGGACCACATGGTGCAGGGCGGCTTCGGCGACGCGGTGCTGGGGTGCCTGGCCGACGCGGCCGCGCTGCCGCCGCGGTTCCTGCGGGCGGGGCTGCCGGACGTGTTCCTGGAGCACGGCACCCGCGACGAGATCCTCGTTCTGGTCGGTCTCGATCCCGCGGCGCTGGCGGACCGGTTTGTGGAGGCGCTCGGCGCAGGGATCGATCGAGCCGTCTCGCGTGGCGAAC
Source organism: Planctomycetota bacterium (assembly GCA_016935485.1). Taxonomy (GTDB): domain Bacteria; phylum Planctomycetota; class JAFGQW01; order JAFGQW01; family JAFGQW01; genus JAFGQW01. The sequence continues at coordinate 19,600 of JAFGQW010000160.1, forward strand.
GGTGGCCGCTTCCACATCCCTGCTGAGCCAGGCGTTCCTCGACCGGCTCATGCGCCTGGTCTGGCGTCTGGAGCGCCTGCGGGCGGGTGCCGGAGAACGGGGCCGCTCCCGGCGGCGCCCCGGAGGCACGCATCACTTCCTGGGGCACCGGCCCTACGTGGCCGGAGACGATCCGCGCCAGATCGACTGGAGCGCATTCGCCCGGACCGATCACCTCGTGGTGAAGGTGTTCGGTCGGGAAGAAGAGGAGACCGTGGACCTGCTTGTCGACGCGACGGCCAGCATGGGAACCGGGTCGCCCCCGACCAAGGCCGAGGCGGTCCGCCGGCTCGCGGCCGCGCTGGGGTTCGTCGCGCTCTGCTCCGGCCATCGGCTGCGCCTGGCGCCGGTCGGGGAAGGACCGACCCGCCTGCGCGGCCCCTTCGCCGGCGTGGAGTCGACCGGCGCCTTCCTCCGGGAGTTCGCGCTGCTGGGGGCGCCCGTCGGCCGGGATGCGGCGGCCGGGTTGCGCGGCTATCTCGCGAAGGTCCGCCGGCCCGGGGCGGTGGCGCTGTTCTCGGACGGGCTGGAGGAGCCCGCGCTCGGCGAGGCGATCGCCCGCCTCGGGGGGGCGGCGGCCGAGGCGACCTGGTTCCACGTGCTCAGCCCGGAAGACCTGCGGGGGGAGCTCGACGGATCGGTGGTGCTGACGGATGCGGAGGACGGCGCGACCCTGGAGCTCGTGATCGGGCCGGCCGAGCGGCGCGCGTACCGGCGCGAGGTCGCCCGGCTCCGGCAGGCGGCCCAGGAGCTCAGCGCTCACCACGCCATCGACTACCGCCCGGTGTCCAGCGCGGACTCGCTCGAGGAGACGGTGATGGGCTGGTACGCAGGGAGAGCTCGGCGATGATCGGCCTGGAGCGGCTTGCCTTGCTCGGGCTGATTCCAGTCGTGCCGGCGGTGCTGTGGTGGCTCGAGCGGGCGCGGCGGCGGCCCCGGCCGCACCCGGTGGCCAGCCTGTTGCTGTGGCGCCGCGTGGCGGCGGCAGGCACGGCCTCGCGGCGGGGCGTGCCGGCGCTGCTCCTCCTGCTGGAGTGTCTGGCCGGCGTGGCGCTGGTGGTGGCGGCCGCCGGACCTTTCCGGGTGCGCCCCGCGCCAGCGGCGCCGGCGGTGAGCATCCTCGTCGACCGGCAGCCTGGCATGGCCGCGCCGGGCGTGCACGGTCGGCCGCGGCTCGTCGAGGGGATCGAGGCTGTCGCGGCCTGGCTCGAGCCGCTCCCGGCGGGAACCCGGGTCCGCGTGCTGAGCGTGCCGGCCGCACCCGGGGGCACCCGCGAGTTCGAGGTCGGAGACCGAGCGCTCGCCGCCTGGCTCGAGGGGCTTGGTCCCGCGGTTCGCGGCGCGGATCTGGACGATGGGGTCGGCGCGCTCGCGAGCCTGCCGGGCCGGCGCCTCGTGGTCACGGACCGCCCGCGGCCGGCGAGTGCGGTCGCGCGCAACGTGGACTGGCTCGGGGTGGGAGCTCCGGGCACGAATGCCGGTCTGGTGTGGGGGGGAGCGGAAGCGTCCGCCGGAGGGCCGATCGGCCTGCGGGTCGGTGTGCTCAACGGCGGCACCCGGGCGATCCGTCGCCCGCTCGTGCTGGAGGCCGGCTCGTCGGTGACCACGGTGGCGGTGGTGACGCTCGGACCGGGCGAGGTCTGGTCGGAGCGGGATATCGCGGTGCCCGGCGGGGCGTCGGGGGAAGTGCTCGTGCTGCGGCTCCAGGGTGGCGACGACCTTGCGGCGGACGACGCGGTACGGTTCCGGCCCCGTCCCGCCGGCGAGGTGGCGCTGGTGGCCGAGGAGGCCGTTCCGGCTGCGGTGCAGCGCGCCGTCCGTGCCCTCGGCGCCGAGGCGGTGCGGGTGGCTCCGGCGGCGGTGGGGGCGATCGAGCGGCCGGCTGTCTACTGGAAGGTGCTGCCGCGCGCCGACACTGCGGCGCCGCTCGTGCTGGTGGCGTGCCCCGGGGACTGGAATGGGATCCGGTTCGGGGGGAGCTACGCGCCGGCGGGTCTCGAGCGGGGCGAGGGCTGGAGCGAGGTCGGCGGCCGGGCGCCCTATCCGGAGGCGGTTTCACGGGCGCTTGCGGTGACGGCGGGCGATGACTGGACCGTGGAGCTCAGGGGTCGGGATCCGGGCCGCGAAGCGTTGCCGGTGGTGCTTCGCCGCGGCGCGGCCCACGTGCTCGCCTTCGATCCGGTCGGCGAGGCGCCGGGGTGGCCCGCGCGGGAGTCGTTTCCCGCCTTCTTCTACCGTGCGCTCGGACAGGTCGGCGAGACATTCGAGGTGGAGGGGCTGCTGAGCGCCGCGGATACGACGCTGGGAACCGACACCTCGCGTCCGCCGCCCGCTGCCGCCGGCGCGCCGGAGTTGCCGCCGACCGAGACCGAGCCGCTCGGCGGCTGGCTCGTGGTGCTGGCGCTGCTCGCGCTGCTGGGGATCGGGCGGCTGGAGGTTTGACGGCAAGGCCTGGAGCGACTTAGCTTGTTCAAGGTTCCGCGAGCGAGGCACTGCGAATGAACGGAGCTTCAACGACGCCGGCGACCCCGGCGGACCGCTACGGCGGTGCGTTCGTCGGCCTGGCCCTTGGCAGCGCGCTGGGCCATCCGGTGGAGTCGATGTCGGCCCAGCAGGTGCGCATCAAGATCGGGTTGATCGAATCTCTGCGCGCTGGCGGCTGGCGGGGCCTGCGCCGGGGCGAGCATACTCCCGAGGCGGAGCTGGCGCTCGTGCTGGGCCGCGCGCTCGTGGCGGTGCGCGGCTACGACCGGGCGGCGGTGGCCGGCGCCTATCTCGAGTGGTTTCGCGCCGGTCGGCGGGAACTGGAGGAGACGACGCGCTCGGTCTTCACGCTGATGGACCAGGGCGTGCCGTTCGAGCGCGTGGCGGAAGAGGCCTACGAGAACGCGACCGCCAAGGACGCCGACTGCGCCGCGCTGCTGCGCGTGGTTCCCCTCGTGCTCCTCCATGCCCGGGACGCCGCGGCGCTCAGGCGGGACGTGGCCGCGGAGGTGAGCCTGACCGACCACGGCCGGGATATCATGACGGCGGCGCTGACGTACGCGTTCCTGCTCGCCGCGTTCCTGCGGGGCGCGGGCGATCCGGCGGAAGCCCTGCAGGCGACGCGCATCGCGCTCGACGAGTGCACGCCGCCGATCCGTTGCCCGCTGGCGCCGCCGGCCGTAGCCGCGGGCGACCTGAAGGTCCGTGCGTCGGGCCGTCCGCTCGACAATCTCGAGACGGTCTGGTCCGCCGTCTGTTCCGCGCGCCGGCCCCGGAACGCGCTGGTTCGTGTGGTGAGCGGCGGTGAGGATGCGGCCACGGCCGGCGCCCTGACCGGCGCGCTGATGGGGGCGCGCTGCGGTCTGGCCGGCTTCCCGAACGACTGGATCGAGGGGCTCCTGGACGGCTTTGCCTTCGAGCGCTGCGCGCAGGGATTGTGCGCCATCGCTGGGTGCGAGTGACGGCGCGATTTCTGGACCCGCGCCCCGTTTTCGGGCGGGCGCCGCGAATCCGGGTCAACTTCGCGGCGCGACTTGCCGACGTAGAAGTCGGGTCTGTCCGCGCGCCGGGACGACGGTAAGCGCGCGGCCTGCGCGCGGCCGAGCCCGGGATGGCGAGAGCCGTGATCGAGCGCCTTCGGTAGCGCCGGATCGGTCGCCTCGCGCCGGAGTGCCACACCCTTTCTGGAGATGACGGCCATGCGTCTGGGTTGCGTGGTTCTTGCCTGGCTGGCTGTCGTGGCGGCCGTGGGCATCGCTCAGGATGCGGCTCAGGATGCGGTGGTCTTGAAGGACGGCCGGCGGCTGGCGGGGGCCATCCAGTGGGAGACCCCTCTGCACGTCGGACTGCGGCTGGAGTCCGGGCTGATCGAGATTGCCCGGGAGGACATCCAGGAGATCCAGCCGGGCGCCCGCGCCGGGCGGGTGCCGCAGGGGATGATGGATCTGTCCCGCTCGACGCACGCGCGGGTGCGGGAGCCGGACGCTTCCCGGCCGCCGCGCCGCCCGCAGAACGGCTCGGCGGCGGCCGGCGCCGGGCCGGAGGACGAGCCGTTCGTGGCCGGGGCGGCGAGCGCGGCGGACGCCGACCACGGCACCGTCGGAAAGATCGGCCACTTCCTGGCCGGGGCGGTGCAACGGCTGGGACCGTTTCTGCCGCGCGAGTCCGGCAGCAAGGCGGCGGTGGGCCTGCTCCTCTTCCTGGTTCTGCTCGGGCTGGTCCAGATCGGGTGCCGGCTCGTCGATGTGGAGCGTTTCGACCTCGCGCGCGGGCTGGTCTTCAACATCGTGCTCTGCGTGGCGGCCGCCGGCAGCTACTCGCTCCGGGGCCTGCTGCGGGAGCCGCTCGCGGCCGTGCTCATGGTGCTGGTCGCGTTCGTCATGCTTGCGGCGGCGGCGAGCGTGCTCTTCCAGGAGCGGGCGGGCAAATCCACCATCCTCGTGGGGTGGGTGCTCTTCGCCGGTAGCATTTGCCTGACGAGCATCACCGTCGGGGTGAGCGGGGTGCTGAACCTCTACCGCTGAGCGCCGGCGCGAGGCGAACCACGTCCGTCGTCCCCACGCCTGCGGGGATCGCGTTGCTCCTTGCGGTCCGATCCCGCGGTGTGGCGTGTGGGCTGTGCGGCTCGGCGGCCGCGCGCGCCGAACCGGGCCGCGGGTCGCTGCGAATCGCTGCCTGAATCGAGCCTCGATCGGCGCCCCCCGGCCGGAGAGCTGCCCTCTTGCGGTGCGTGCCCCGGTCTCTACAATCAGCGCGCAGACGGCGGTTCACCGAAAGCGAGCGTTCGACCATGCTGACAGCGATCCTGGCCGAGGTCCACTGGATGACGGGCGCGCTGCTGGCCGCGCTTTCGGTGGGAGGGCTGCTGATCGGATTCCTGCTCCTCTACGTGCGGTTCGCGCGCATCGAGGGGCTCTTGAGCCGGCTCCAGGAGATCCAGAGCCTGACCGACGAGATCCGCGAGCTCCGCCGGACCATGAGCGGGATCACGCTGAAACAGCTCGAGGTGCTGATGGACTCCGTGCGCGAGCACAGCCGGAGCATGGACGCCACCCTGGACGGCGTCTACCGGGGGATTCTCCAGCTCAACGAGCATTTCGGCATGCGCCGCGGCCAGGCGGTGAAGGACCTGGTGGAGCGGAAGTTCTTCGGCCAGGGCTACGATTCGGTGGTCATCCTTTCCGATCTGAGCGGAGACCTCGAGGAGCCGCTCGAGCTTCAGGTCGAGGCGGTGCGTGGCGGTCTGTCCTACAAAGGCACGGTGGTGATCCAGAACGACAGCGTGGTGAGCGCCCAGCTCAAGCCTTCCTACGGGGTCTTTCCGTGAGCGGTGCGGGTCGGTCGGCGGGCGGCCTGCGGAACGGGTGCGAATGCGGGCCGGGCGTAACGCACGGTGCGGGGCGATGGCAGCGCGGCCTCGAGCACGAGCACGTCTGGCCAAGGGCTGCCGGGGTAGCGTGGGGCCGGGAGGAGTGCGAAAGGCGGGGCGGCGCGCGGTCGACGGAGAGACGAGGTGGCCGATGAGCGGTGCGGCGGCGGACCGGACCTGGATCGCCGATCTGGGAGCGCATGTGGGCGCGGAGGTGGGCGTCTGCGGCTGGCTCTACAACCGCCGCTCCAAGGGGAAGATCCACTTCCTGATCGTGCGCGACGGAACCGGCTTCTGCCAGGCCGTCGCGCTGCGCGGGGAGGTGGATGAAGCGCTCTTCGAGCGGATCGGCCGGCTGGCGCAGGAGAGCAGCATTGCGGTCCGGGGAATCGTCCGGCGGGACGCGCGTGCGCCCGGCGGCCACGAGCTGGCGATCACCGATCTGGAGGTGGTCGGGGAGAGCCGGGACTACCCGATCGCCAAGCAGGCGCACGGCGCCGATTTCCTGCTGTCCAACCGGCACCTGTGGCTGCGCTCGCGCCGGCCCTTCGCGACGCTGCGGATCCGGCACGCGGTGGTGCAAGCCATCCGCGAGTTCCTGGACCGGCGCCGCTTCACGCTGATCGACGCGCCCATCTTCACGCCGGCGGCGTGCGAGGGCACCACCACGCTCTTTCCGGTCAACTACTTCGAGGACAGCACCGCCTACCTCACCCAGTCAGGGCAGCTCTACATGGAGGCGGCGGCCATGGCGTTCGGCCGGGTCTACTGCTTCGGGCCGGCGTTTCGCGCCGAGCGCTCCAAGACCCGCCGGCACCTGACCGAGTTCTGGATGGTGGAGCCCGAGGTGGCGTTTGCGGA
>JAFGQW010000161.1 GCA_016935485.1 Planctomycetota bacterium
AGACGCAGAGCGCGGCGATGATCACGTGCCCGCTGGGGCAGACATCGCGAATCCGCTCGCCCTCGAGATGCCACAGCGTGCTCAGCATGGCATCGGTCATGCCCGCCGTGCGGGCCGGGGGCGCCCCGAGCCACTCCGGATAATACCCCGGACCGAGCGCCGGCGTGACGAAGTAGCCGAGGTACGACAGGTACCAGCCGGCCGTGAGGGCGAACACCGCCATGGCGAACGGCGCCGGGTCGCCCGCGCCGCACCGGCCTGCCCGCCAGGCCGGCACCGCCACCACGAACGGCAGCACGAAGTACGACATCCAGCACAGCCGCAGGACGTCGGTCAGCCACGCCGATTCGAGGCCGCGGAGATACACGGAAGGATGATCGCCGAACAGCATGCGGTCCCAGCGGAGCAGCGCGGCATCCACGTCCGTCGGACTGACCTGCGGAACCAGGATGCCGTTGAGCTTGAAGACCACCGGGACGAGCACGAGCGGATACCAGTAGCGCAGCCACCGCCACGCCGCTCCGGGACGGCGGGCGTGCTGCCGGACCAGCCACCCGACGGCGAGCCCGAGCCCCAGGTGTGCGCCGGCAAAGAGCGCGGCGTGCGCCACCCGCTCGCGGCGGACCAGGACGATCGCGGCCACCACCCCGAGGTAGAAGAGGGCCGCCAGATCCATGGGCAGGAGCCCTCGGGGCGCACGCCCTCGGATCTCCTCGACGACGAGCGGTGCCGTCTGGCTCGTCGATCGGGCCCGATGGGCCGGTCGCGCCGTGGTCGCGCCGGGGTCCGGAGCGCGCGCTTCACGCCGTGGTTCCGGCCCGCGGCGCGCCGCCTCACGCGACACCGGCGACCTCCCGGTAGAGGGCGAGCGTCTGGCGGGCGGCGCGCTCCCAGGTGTACTCCGCCGCGCGCGCGCGCCCGCGCCGGCGAAGCTCGTCGGCCAAACCCGGTTCGCTGACGACGCGCTCGACGGCGTGGGTGACCGCCGGCACGTCGGTCGGGTCCACCAGCAACGCCGCGTCCGCGGCGACCTCCGGGATGGCCCCGCGATCGGAGGCGACCACCGGGACGCCGGCCACGAAGGCCTCGAGCACGGGCATGCCGAAACCCTCGTCCAGACTGAGCAGCAGATGCACGGCCGCGCCCGCGTAGAGCGGCGGGAGATCCGCGTCGGCAACCGCGCCGAGCACGCGCACTCTTCGACCCAATCCGAGGCGCCGGTGGGCGTCGGCGATCGCGTCGGCGCCGTCGGCCGGCGGACCGGCAAGCACGAGCGTCAGTTCGGCCGGCAAGCGCGCCACCGCCTCGAGCGCCGTGACGAGGTTCTTGCGCCGGCTGAGCTGACCGACGTAGAGTGCGTAGGGACGCTCGATGCCGTGGCGGCGCAGCGCCTGCTCGCATTGCGCCGCGGTGGCCGCGGCGAAGCGCCTCTCCACACCGTGCGGGATCACGCGCACCTTGTCGGGATCGGCGCCCGTATGCAGCAGGAACCGGCGGCGCGTGTGCTCGCTCACCGCGATCACCGCTGCCGCCCGCCGTGCCACGTCGGCGTACCGGCTCACCTTCTTCGCGCGGAATCCCGCCCCGGCGAACCCGGCGGAGTCCGCGCTGAAGAGATCGTGCACCGTCGCCACCAGCGGCAGGTTGCGATAGCCGGGAAGCCGCGCATCCGGACCGTGGAAGACCGCCAGGCGCCGCGGATAGCCGCCGTGCAACCGCTCGAGCAGGCAGCGCGTGCGGAACGACGGGTCCGGCGGACGCAGGAAGTACCTCCGCCGTTTCCAGCGAGAGAGGCGGTAGAGCAGATCGAAGCGACAGCCGCTCTCCAGACGGGCCAGCGCCGCCACCAGCTCGGCGATGTACCGCCCGATGCCGGTCCGCGGGGACCGGGCGGCCGAGGAGACGTCGATGCCGATCCGCATGTCTTGCGTGCCTGCCCATCCGGGTGCGGCGTCGCCGGACGGCGTCACCCGCTTGGAACCCGACGGTCGTGGGCGCCCCGGCCGCCCTGCGCGCGTCTCCTGGCGGTTACTCCGATCGCGTGAGCCCGTAGTCCTTGAGCTTGCGCTGCAGAGTGCGCAGGCTAATGCCGAGAACGCCGGCCACCCGCGCCCGATTGCCGCCGAACTCGTCCATGGTCCGCAGGATCAGCGCCTTCTCGGCGGCCCGCAGCGAGGTGCCCGGGCGGATCATCATCCCCTCCTCGTCCGGGCGCACCGCCGGGCGAATCTCCGGCGGGAGATCCTCGACGTCGATCACCTCGCGATCGGACAGTACGATGATCTGCTCCAGCGTGTTGCGAAGCTCGCGGACGTTTCCGGGCCAGGGGTACTGCTCGAGGATCCGCAGGGCCTCGGGCGTCATGGACTTCACGGACCGACCGTTGGCGGCGCTGATCTCGTCGAGGAAGGCCCGGCTCAAAATGGAGATGTCTCCCGGCCGCTCGCGCAGCGCCGGCAGATCGATCCGCACCACGTTGATCCGATAGAAGAGGTCCTCCCGGAAGCGCCCGGCCTCCACCTCCTCGCGGAGCGGCCGGTTCGTGGCCGCCAGCACGCGCACGTCCACCTTCTCCATCGCGGTGCTGCCGACGGGACTGAACTCCATCGTTTCCAGAACGCGCAGCAGCTTCGCCTGGGTGCGCGGCGCCATCTCCCCGATCTCGTCCACGAGCAGCGTGCCGCGATGGGCCTGCTTGAAGCGACCGTCGCGATTGCTGTCGGCGCCGGTGTAGGCCCCCCGCACGTGCCCGAACAGCTCGTCTTCCACGAGCGGCTCCGGCAGGGCCGCGCAGTTCACGGCCACGAACGGGCGGTTCCTCCGCTCGCTGAGCTGGTGAATCGCCCGGGCGACGAGCTCCTTTCCGGTGCCGCTCTCCCCGGTGATCAGCACGGTGGATCGGACGCCCGCCACCTGGGAGATCTTCTCGAACACCTTGCGCATGGCGGGGGAGCTGCCGAGGAGGCCGCGCACGCCGAATTTCTCGTCGAGCTGCGCCTTGAGATGCTGGATCTCCCAGTCGAGCCGGCGGCGCTCGACGGCTTCGCGCAGCACGCCGAGCAGTTCCTCCGCCTCGATCGGCTTGGGAATGTAGTTGAAGGCGCCCTCCTTGACGGCCTGGACCGCCCGGCGCTCGCTGCCGTGCCCCGTGACCACGATCACCGGCAGCCGTGGATCTTCCTTCTGGAGGCGCTCGAGGACCTTCATGCCGTCCATGTCGGGCAGCCGGAGGTCGAGCAGCACGGATGCGATCCGGGCCTCCACCTTCGCGAGCCCTTCGGTTCCGGTCTCCGCCAGCACCGGCGCGTAGCCGCGTCGCTCCAGTAGCTCGGCGAGCGTCAGGCGAAGGGCCTCGTCGTCCTCGATCAGGAGAACCGAAGCCCGGGGAAGATCGTCTCGGGAAGCCCGCTCTGTCATGTCTACAGTTCGTCCGCCTCGGCGGCGCCTCGAAGCGCGGTGCGGAAACGCGCAGCCGCGGGGCAGGCAAGGGGAGCAGCGCGACGGAAAGAGTTATCCGCCAGGCCCATCCGGTTGTCAAGCACGACATTGCCCGGCGGGGAGGGCGTCGCCGTGCGAACCGCGAGACCGCGGAGAACCACAGCGCGCCGGGCTTCCTGCCGGCGTTCGTCGACCACGGAGCGGCAGTCGCCGGCGAAGGAAGGGCCGGCCCTTCCGCGATGCGGCCTTGATTCTCGCGCCCGGCGCGACGGAATCCGCGAATCGACGCGCCCGCTGCGGTGGCGCGGCGCGCCGCCAACCCGTCCCGCGGGCGGCTCCGGCTCCGGACGACGGCGGGTTTGACCGGGCGGGCCGACGCTGTCCGCGTACCGCTTCCGCTGCGCAAGCGGATCGCTGACCACTGACGGCCGTGGGCCGTGGGCAGGGCCCGCGCTAGGGATTGGCTTCGCCCGGGCGGTTGGTCAGCGTCACCCGGCCGTCGCGCTCCCGGATGATGACCACGTCCGAGTCTGCGACCTTCTCCACGACCCGGCTGTCGGGAGGAGCCACCACGGCCGTTCTGATCGGGTAGACAAACGAGGCCGCCGGCGCGGCGGGTGCTCCTTCCAGCACCACCGGCGCGGCCGGCCGGGCCGCCGCCACACGCCGGGCCCAGATCTCGTCGAGCTCCCTCGCGATCTCCTGCATCGACCGGTCGGTCCGGGTGGTGTTGGTGTTCACCCCCTTGAAGTAGGCCAGGTCGAGCTGGACGGCATCCGCGAGCAGACTGCCCTGTTCGCCCCACTCGCTGGCGAAGTTGGTGAACTCGTTGGTCAGACAGCCTCCCAGCACGAGCAACGACACGGCAAGAACGGGTAGCAGTGAAAGCCTCATCAAAGCCTCCTTCTCATGACCCTCGCGCTATCCCGAGGATCGGCTTGTGTTATCCTCTCCAGACGCGCACCGGCGGTGCCGGTTCGGCGGCCGGGAAGGAGCGGTCCTCGGTTGCAATCACGCCCGCATCCCGGTCTCAGGAATCCAAACTAAAGAGCGTAACCTACTTTGTCAATAGGCACTTACAAGAAAAACGCTCGGTGCTCTCCCGGTGGAATTCGCGTGATGGACGAGTTCGAGCTGATCGAGCGCCTGCTGGAACGTACTGGGGCCGGAGTGCGTGGCGTCCGGCTCGGCCCGGGCGACGATGCGTGCGTTCTTCGTCCGCGGCCCGGCAGCGATGTCGTCGTCACGACGGACGTCCAGGTGGAAGGAACGCACTTTCGCTGGGAATGGCTCCGGCCCGCCGATGTCGGCCATCGCGCGGTCGCTGCCTGCCTGAGCGATCTAGCGGCTATGGGCGCACGCCCCTGGGTGGTGCTCTCGAGCCTCGCGATCCCGGCGGCCCTTTCTCCGGCGCGGATCCACGGCGTGCAGCGCGGCATGGATCGTGCCCTCCGGCGGTATGGCGCCGCTCTGGTCGGCGGGAACATCTCGTCGACGTCCGGGCCCTACTCGATCACGCTGACCGGGCTCGGCTCGGTGCCCGCGGGCAGCCATCTGGCGCGTCGCGGCGCGACTGCCGGCGACGGGATCTGGGTGAGCGGCGAGCCCGGCCGCGCTGCCCTCGGCCGGGAGCATCTCGCGCGGGGAATCCGCACCCCTGCCTACGAGCGGGCGTTTTGCCGCCCGGAGCCGCGCCTGGCGCTGGGGTGGGCCCTCCGGCGCCGCCGGCTGGCAAGCGCCATGATCGACGTCAGTGATGGTCTGGCGGGGGATCTCGCCCACCTGCTCGCCGCCAGGCTGGGTGCCCGTCTGGAAGCGCCTGCGCTGGTTCCACCGGCGCACTTCACGCAGCGCTGCCGGTCGCTGGGGCTCGACGCGGAGGGCCTCGTGCTGAACGGAGGCGAGGACTACGAACTGCTCTTCACGGCGCCGCCGCGGGTGAGCGAGCGGTCGCTCGGCCCGCTTGCCCGCCGGCTCGGCGTGCGCATCCGGCGCATCGGAACGATCGAGGCCACGCCCGCAATCTGGATGGCCGACGTCGACGGGAGCCTGCGCCGCGTATCCCCGCGCGGCTGGCGCCACGGCGTCGCGACCGGCGGTCCCGGGCGCGCGAGCGAGTGAAAGCACACGGCGGAGCGCTTCTGGCGCGGCGGCCCCGGGGCCCTCAGCAGACGCACGCGGCGAGTGCCCGGTCGATCTCCCGCAGGAAGGCCGTCGGATCGAGGGGTTTGTCGAGAAAGCCCGCGATCCGCTCCTTGAGATCTCCGACCACGCGATCGTGCGTGGCGGGTCGGCCGACGGCCAGCAACGTGATGCCGGGCTTGGCTTCCTTGATGCGCTGCAGAAGATCCGTCCCGGGGGCCTCGAGGTCCTCCAGGCACAGCAACACGAGATCCACCCGCCGATTGGTCACGATGTCCACGCCCGTGCCCCCGTGCAATGCGATTTCCACCTCGAAGCCATGCTGCTCGAGGAGAGTCCTCGCGCCGGCGATGAACTCCACATCCCGATCGATGAGCAGAACCCGTTGCATGCGGTGTCGTCCCCTCCCCGCGGCCGTCTGTTGAGCCGACCGAACCGTTTGGCCGGAAACCGCCCGGCGCGCATCCCGATCGCGCGTTCGCTTCCCCCGCGATTTCCCGGAGACCCCATCGGTCAGAACCGCGGCTCGGCTTGGGAGAAAAACGGCTTTCGCGGCGGCCGCCCTAACCCGAGACTCTGCCGGGCTCGAGCGGCGCAATCCGGCCGGCGCTCAGGCCGAAATGGAGTCGAGAAGAGGTTCGAGCGCGCGGCGGCGGTCGGGCACCCGCAGTTTGCGCAGGGCCCGGATCTCGATCTGGCGGACGCGCTCACGGCTCACGCAGTAGCGCCGCCCGATCTGGTCGAGGGTCAGCACCTCGGCGCCGTCCAGTCCGTAGCGCATCCGCAGCACCGCCCGCTCCCGGTCGCTCAGCACCCGGAAGCTCTGGCGGATCTTGCCGCGCAGTACCTCCTCGTCGAGACGGATCTCCGGGTCGGGCTCCCCGTCGCCCGCCCGGAGGATGCGGTTGAGTGCATGCGAGTTCTCCTCCTCGTACTGCTGGTCGAGCGAAATGGGATTGCGCAGGAACTGGGTCAACCGCTGCGCGTCCACGCCGTCGATGGGACCGCTGTCGGCGCCGGTCTCCGCCGTGCCGGCGCTGCGATTGGCGAGCATCTTCTCCGCGCGGGTCAGGTTCTCGATCATGTGCACGGGGATGCGGATGATCCGGGATTTCTCGGCCAGCGCCCGGCTGATCGCCTGCCGGATCCACCACGTCGCATAGGTGGAAAACTTGAAGCCGCGGCGCACGTCGAAGCGGTCCACCGCCTTCATGAGCCCGAGGTTGCCTTCCTGCACGAGATCGAGGAAGGGCATGTGGCGACTGCGGTAGCGCTTGGCGATGTAGACCACCAGCCGCAGGTTCCGGACGTACAGCGCCGACTTGTTCTGGACGAAGCGCGCCCTCAGGTCCGCAATCTGCCGGTGGTGCGCCACGATCTCATCCCACGGCATGAGCGTGCCGGCCAGGCCCCGCAGGAAATCGTTCCATGCGGAACGGCGCGCCGTCCCCGGACCCCCCCCTCTCGCCCGCTGCCGCAGGGCGACGAGAGGGCGGAAAGCGCGCGTGAAGCGGGCGATCGATGGATCGAGGTCGACAATGCGGAACTCGGCGGCGTCGATAGCGCGGTGCGCCCGCACGAGCGGAGCGCGGGCCGGCCGTGCTGCGGAGCCCGTCCGGAGCAGTGCGCCAAGGTAGCGGGTCTGCGCGCGACGCAAGCGGGAAATCGTCACCTCGTGTGCCGCTCGCTCCGCCTGGCAGACCGCCCGCGTTCTGAGCTGCTCGACGGCCGCCAGGAAGTGGCAGGGCCGGGAGAGGGTCTCCTCGATCAGCGCGCGGCGCGCGGCGTCCATCCGGAGGGCGACCTCCACTTCCGATTCCCGGTCCAGCAGCGGAATCGTGCTGATCTCGTCCAGGTAGATCTGCTCGATTTCCGGCCCGCCACCGGACCGGGCGCACTCGGGATCGACCGCGTCGAGGTGCTCGCCAAGCGTTGTCTGCTCCCGCTCGAGCTCGTCGAACTTCGGTGTCCTCCTTCTCCTCCCACGCTTCTCGGTGTCCGGAAAGCCGCTCATGTTGCCGACCTCGCTTTCCCCTTCTTCTCCCTGCGCTCCCGCCGTCGGTGGAGTTTCCCCGGTTCCGAACCCTCCCACCCGGCTGTCTCGCACCGCCGGCGATCCGGATCCCACTTCCTGTGCGCCGTTACCAGCCGGTAACCCGGTCACCTTCCGGCGGGCTCGCTTGCCTCCTCGAGTCCACCTTCGCTGGGCGCAAGCGTGGTTTTCAGAGCCGACCTCCCGTCGGCCCCACCGGGTCATCACCGCTGGATACCTTTGACCTAGCAATTTTCATGCCATCGATTGCCGCCGCGGGGAACCGCTCGCTTAGGTCACAGACCTCAAGGACTTAAACGGTGACAGCTGGCGAGAGGCGGGCCCTTTTCCCCGTTGTACACCGCGTCCGGGCGGGAAAAGCACGGTCGGGACGAGCGGGATCGCTCGGTTTCCGATGAAACGTCTCGGGCAATCGGGGTACGTGGAATGCCGCGCATTGCGACAGGCCGCCGCCGGAGCCGTCACGCCGGGCGCGCATGCCCATGGCACGCCCAACCCCCGGCAACGATCAGGTGCGGACGCGGCGCCAGATCTGCCCGTCCGTGCCGCGGCCCCGATCACGCGCTGCGACCACGGCGGGACAGTCCACAATGCGATCGGGATCGGCCGCCACGAAGCCCGAACCTGGCCGCGGCGCCCGGTCCCGCCCCTGATAGCGACGCCGGATGTTCTCCGTGGACAGGATCGTGCCGTCGGCGACGAGCAGAAAGGTTCGCCGACCGGTCGTGCCGAACCGCTCCGGCCATGCGTAACACGCCAGATGCACACTGGACTCAGACTCGTTCACCTCGTCTTTGCGCTCGTGACCGATCCCATGGCCTTCCGCGTCCGGCAGGAACACGCGGAAGCGGTAGCCCCCCGACCTGAGATCGCCGCCCTCTAGATCTGCGCGCAGTGCTGCCCGGAATCGCTCGGAAGCGTGCGTCGCGCCCCGGACATCCGCAAGCTCTGGAAGGAACAGGAACCGGGCCGCGTCTGCACCGCCCGCCCGCTGCTGTTCCTGCTCCAGGCGGAAGATCGTCTCGAGATCCCGGAGTGCGGCCTCCTCGTTTTTCTGGACCGTACAGCCGCGCACTCGAGGCACGTAGATCGCCAGACCGAACCCGATCATGAGCAACCCGCTCAGGACGGACAGCAGGGAAAGCCGGGTGTCAAGGCCCATCGCCTCGGCGCTCCTCCCCGCCCGGCCGTGGGGCCGCGGCCAGACCGAAGTAGCGCAGCAGCGTTCCCTTGGAGCGCTCGAGCTGCGCCCGTGCGATCATATGGTCCAGCAACGCCCGCCGCTCGTTGATCTGCGCTTGCGCAAGGTCCTCCTGGATGTCCAGAACCTGGTAGCTCGTGCTCTTGCCGACCTCCAGCCGCGCCTGCTCGCCCTTGAGCTGTTCCCGGGCGAAGCGCAGCGCTTCGCGCGTCTGCGTGATCGTATCGAAGGTCGTGTTGATCTCCCGGACCGCCTCGCGAATCTCGAGGTGGATGCGCGCGCGCAGCTCCTCCAGATCGGCCTGCACTCGCCGGCGATCCAGCACCGCTCGCAAGTAGTTCGCCCGGGCGGACTGGTTGCCGAGGGGCCACTCCAGGAGGAATCCGACCGACCAGCTGTCGTACTCCGCCCGGAGCACGTCGCGCATGGGATCCGACGCGTTCCCGCCGAGCCCGTTGTAGCGCAGCGAATACGTCAGATCGACCTTGGGCAGCACCTGATTGCGGTAGTCGTCCTCGTTGATCTTCGCGTTCTCGTACGCCAGCTGCCCCTCGCGCCAGTCGCCGCGGTGCACGAACGCTTCGGCGAGCGCCGCCGCGAACGGCGGCGCCTTCTCGCCGCGCTGGAGCGGACGATCGATCGGGTGCCACTCCTCGGCTGGGTCCGCATCGAAACCCTCCGGGTCCACGTACTGACGCAGACGATCCACCGTGTTCTTCACCGCGGCCGAAGCGCGCAGCACCTCGTTCTTGCGGGTGGCGATCTCGAAGTCCGCCTGGGTGACGTCCAGCCGGGTCATGGTCCCCGCTTTGAACTTCTCCAGGTTGTCGCGCTTGAGCGTTTCCGCCAGCCGCAGACTCTCCCGCGTGACGTCCAGGTTCTCGAGCGCATAGACGAGATTCCAGTAGGTCTGCTGCACGTTGAAGACGAGGTCATCGGTCGCGGTGCGCAGCTGTTCGCGGGCCATCTGGCGCTGGTTTTCGCTCTGGCGCAGGCCCGCCAGGTTGGCCGTGAACCAGCCGCCGCGGAGCAGCGGCTGGGTCACATGGAACTGCACTTGGTCGGTGTAGCTGGGGTTGATGGTGGCGAAGTACTGGTTGGTCTTGAGCCGCTCGAAGCTGTAGCTCACTGCCACCTCGGTTCCCGTCGCGAACTTCTTCTCGAGCGAGAGGTCCCACGAGTAGGACTGGCGCCTGGGCACCGCGGGCGAGTCGTTCGTCGTGGTGCTCGCTGGGAAACCGGGCCCGAGGTTTCCGGTGAACCCTCCCGAGGCCGAGCCCCCGGGGGCCTGCGTTCCCTCGAGTGCGCTCGCTGTCGGGCTGGTCTGGTCCCCGTAGGAGCCGCGCGACCGCAATACCGGGTCGAACGCCCCCGCGGCAGCCGCCACCCCGGTTGCACTGGCCCCGGCGGCAAGGCGGTGCGCCTTCAGCTGGAAGTTGTTGTCGAGCGCCAGCCGGACGCACCCGGCCAGGGTGACCGGCCGAAGTGACGGGGCCGGCGCGTCCGGACCGCCCTCCTGGCCGCAGCCATGGCGGCCGCACAGTCCGATCGCGAGCCCGACGAACACCACGATGCACCTGCCGGGTCCGCACCGCCCGCGGCCCGATCTTTCGCGACCCCCCGAGCCTCGGGGGCCTCGTTGTACCTGCGCCCCTGCCCCAATGCCAATGCCAATGCCAATGCCAACGCCAACGCCAACGTGCTTCATCGCGAACGGCCTCCCCGGGTCTGGTCAGAGATCTGTGGTCCGGCGCGCGCCTGGGACGCCCGCAGCGCCGCTTCCTGCTTGCTGAACTGCTCGCTGAAGACGAACTCGAGGAGCTTCAGCCACTCGCCGCACTCCGTGTCCGGCGAGTTCGCCAGGCGCGATCGATGTTCGCGCAGCGCGGCGAGTGAGTCCGCGGTTCCGATGCGCGCCAGCGCGAGGATCGCCGACCGCCTCAGCTCCGGACGCTCGAGGGCCCGCCGGGCCGGCTCCGTGGCGGACCCTGCTTGCAGCCGGCCCAGAGCATCGAGAATACCCGAAGCCACGGACATCTCCGCCTCTTGAGCCAGGCGTGCCAGCAAGGCCGGAACCGCGACCGGGTCGCCGAGGCTGGCCAGATGCGCCGCGGCGAGCTCGCGCACCCGGGGCTCGGGTGCCGACAGGAGTTCGACCAGCAGCCCCAGCGCGTCCCGCCCCAGCTCGTCGAGCGCCTGCAGCATCGCGCCGATGCGGCCGGTCTCTTCCGCCGCCGTCTCGACGGCACGGCGGTGAAAGTCAATCCGCGCCCCGCGCCGATCCGGAAGGCGCTCCAGGCAGCGGCGCAGCTGCACCATGAGTCGGCGCGCCTGCGGCCGGGAGCTCGTGCGCTCCAGAATGCGCAGCCGATCCAGATCGCGGCAATCGAAGGCGCCGAGGTGGTTCGATGCGAGTTCGAGCAGCTCGCGCAAGGCGAGCAGCTGCACGTCCGGCAGGTCGCGCGACAGCAGACCGAAGAACAGGTCCTTCAAGGCGCCGGCCTTCGCGGCGACGCCCGCTTCGGAATGCTCAATCGCAAGCACCTCCGCCAGCAACTCGAAGCGCCGCATGCCGAGGGGCGTGTCGAGCGTGATCCGGCTTACGGCCCGGTACTGCGGCGAAGGGCGCAGCGCTTCGAGGAAGAGCACCATTGGTTGATCGATCGCCGCGAAGTAGTCGGCACACCCGGCCAGCACGAGCAGCTCCGCGCCCCTGTCGGGACCCTCGCCATGGAAGACTCGCTCGACCTCGACGCACGCGATGGCCGAGCCGCGGAACGTGGAGATTCGCCGGACCACCCCGAGGATCCCGAGGTCACAGCGCGCCACCACTCGTGCGCCGACGTTCGAGACGAACGCGCCGGGGCGATCCTGGGCAGGCAGCGCCCCCCCGGCCAGGACGACGCCGAGCCAGATCGCGGCAGACCAGCAACTCCCGACGACCACTCGAGCCATGACCCGCGGATTATAACAGGCCGGCCGCCGACCGGAGACCCCCGGGATCGGCGTGGGGCCCGAACAGAGCCGCTCCCCGCGTCGCCAAGCGCCGGTGCGGCGAGCGTCGACGTCAGGGCCCGCGCAAGAGGAACCTGCCAGTCTGCGCGGATTCTCTCGCCCAGATCCGCACGGCGGAAAGCCGGTGGAATCGCTGATTCGAACCGGCTTTCCGCCCCGCCTCACGAACCTGAACCAGAATCTCGCGCGAAACCCGGGAAGTCACTCTTGCGGGGTTCCTCAGACCCCCGCGTGCCTCAGGTCCGAGAAACTCGCGCGGTAGACGCGCTTGCCGTGGGTGCGCGTCAGTCGTTTGCGGTTGAGCTGACGCTGGACCTTCTCGTGGAGGATCGTGAGATAACGCCCGCACTCGTCGCGCGTGCCCACGAAGATCGCATCGTCGCTCAGGCTGTTGTAGACCTTGTACAGGCGCTTGCCGTGGACCCTTCTCAGGAAACGAACAGAGAGGTCCAGCTTGAAGCCATCGTTCTTCTGATCATGCTCGTGGCTCATGTTGGTTCCATTCCCAGCCTGGCCGGGAGCCGGCGGCAGCCCGGACGCCGCGGATGGCCAGCACATACCCGGCGTGGCCTTCGCCCGCAGCCCACCGCGATCCGCCGCGAGCCGTCAGATTGCGGCGCAGAAGCACTTCCCGAACCGAAACGGCCCGCCCAGCCGTCGAACCGAACGGTGTCCGGGGCCGTCGCGGCCCGCGTCGGAGGTCTTGGGCGCACCGTGCAACCGCTTCTTGCGAAAGGACTTGCGGATTTCCTTTCGCCGATCGAAGTTCGGGTCTGGCTGTAGCTATACAAGAGCAATGCCGCGGCCGAAAACGCCCTCTTTTCCCCAAAAAGTCGCCTCCATCGAGGCAGGGCGCTGCTGGTCGATCCAAGACCGGCGACGTCCAGTTTCCATCAGGACCTGATTCCGTCAGGGATCCTGCGACAGGACCCACAGGACAAACGCGACTCGAGAGTCCCTACAGGGTTTTGCTGCAGTCTGCGCGAGGCTGCGATCCTCGAGAGGCGGTTCCTTTCCGCAGCCTCGGGCGAGAATCCGGTCCGCCACTCAAGACCCGACGACGATTCCAGAGAACCAATACGTGCCGAGCCCGCTCCGTGCGTGAGGAACTCCCGGTTTTTTTCTTCGCCGAGCATCGAAGGTTGCGAGCGCAGCGCATCGGGCGCATCGATCCAACCTGATTCTGTTCAGTCGCTTAGGGCGACTCATGGCCCATGCAGGAAGCGCTTCCCGGGCTTGGAGGCCAGGTCTGAACTCAGGCTCCTGCGGCGGGATGCCGGTTCGAACCAGCGGTTCCACCGACTCTCCGCGGTGTGGACCTGGGCAAGAAAGGAAGGTGCTTCTCTCGCCGGCCCTTCTTTGCAGCTGGACCCCACGCGGGGCGGGATTGCCATGCTTTCCCTGAATCGCCTCGCTGCCACCTGCTCTGCCCAATCGCCCTGGCGGGTTCGTCGCCGCCGTGTGAAGCACTCCGGGATTCGTAACACGCGTTGAGCCCCGCCCGCCGCCGGACTCGTCGATCACGCTCCGCCGGATCCCTGCCGCCCTCCCCTCCTGCAGCGTCGGGCGCCGCCCCGCATTTCGATTAAAGCGCCATTCCGCCGAATCCCGAGAAGACTGCGTAGGCTGCGTTCATGCCATCTTCGAGTCCTTCACGGGCGCGAGCCGCGAGGCGGTGGAACGGAACCAAGTCATGTCCGACCACAACAAGTCGATGCATCCCCACACGGATCCGGCAGCTGAAGATCTCGACGAGCGGGCGCGTCTGTCCGACGCGATGCCGCCGGACGAGCTGGCCGATCCCGACGAGATCCTGATCCTCGAGCAGGACGCCGACCTGCAGTATTCTGACGAAGGCGAGGTCCTCGTTTCCGCTCGCGAGCTCGAAGCCGGGTGTGAAGTGCAGGCTATGCGCGGCGACGCGCCGGACGCCGTTCCTGTCGCGGGCTCCGCCCCGACCCACCGCCCGGTGCAGGCGGCGCGCCGCCCCGGTCCCGCAACCGCCTCCCCGCCGGCTCGACAGACCCTGGTCGTGAAGATGCCGCGGCGCTCGCGCGCGCGCCTTCTTGTCTATGCCGCTACCGTGCTCGTCGCGGCGATGGCGGGCGCCACCTACTACTACACCCTTCACCCCGAGCACGTGCCCTGGACTAGCCCGACGAAGAGCGCGACCACGGCCCGCATGAAACCGCCGCCCAGGCCGGCTCCGCTCACACCCGCCGAGATGCCGGACCCGGCAGCCGCGGAGGAACCAGAGCCCGATCCCTTCGGCTCCGAGCCGGTTCCGGAGGACCCCGTCCCGCCGCCTGACGCCGGGCTCCCCGGCGAAGTCGACACGCCTCCGCCGCTGGAGGATCCGGTGCGCCGTGAGAATGGACGCCGTCCCGGCCCAGCCACCACAGCCCAGAGCCTTCAGGCGCTGCAGGAGCTCGTGAACATGCAGCTCGTCGAGGGCTTCGCCCGCCTGGAACCGGCCAGCGGCGGCATGACTCCTGGCATCACGGTCCGTTTGCGCGACGGCAAGGAAGTCGTGCTCGCTCCCGGCGAAAGCCTGGTCGAGCTCAGGAACGGCAATCACTTCAGGGGCGACATCGTCACTGTCGGCGAGGAGAGCCTGACGATGGCGTTTCCGTACGGCACGATTCGCATTCCCAGGCAGGATCTCAACCAGGTGCTGCCCCCGGGCACTGGTGGCGATCTGCCCCTCGATCAGTACCGGACCGGAATCGTCCGCCTGCGCAACGGCAACCGCCTCAGCGGCAAGATCGTGACGGTCACCGACGACCGGGTGGTCCTCGGCTTCCCCTCCGCCCAGATCGTCGTTCCCCGCACGGTCATGGCGGAAACCGACGACGCGCTCGAGTATACCGAGGCCGACACGCCCCGCTACTACTTCGGCACCGCGCGCGCCGGGACTGCCGCGGCGCCAGGCGCGGGTCTGCCGGCGGAAGGTTTCCTCGGCGTCCCCTACTACGACTTCGTCAACGGTTTCAGCTTCGTGCCGCCTCGCGGATGGCAACGCTTCACCAAGGACGCGATCCTAGGGTTCCATGCCCCGCCGGAATCCCCGCGGCCGGCCTCGCTCAACCTCGGCGGGCTGTACCTGGACGAAGGCGCCTTGCCAGGTGGTCTCGAGACCCTTCGTGACTCGCTGCCGAACGCGCTCGCGAACCTGCAGGTCCTCGGCGGTGTGCAGAGGACGACGACTCCGGAGCACACCTGGAACTTCGTGATCGAGTGCCTTGTGGTCGGCGCCGAGAGTACCGAGGCGGCAGCCGAACGCAGATCCCACGCCAAGCGGGCCCGCATCTACGTCTTCAGCCGCGCCCACCGCGTCTTCCTCATGAGCGCCTTCGCCATGGAGAGGGACTTCGACCAGATCGTGGCCGGCTTCGATCAGTGCGCGAAGACGTTCGACTACAAGAACTGACGCTCCGGTCCCGCAGGAACGACGCCCCCCCGAGCGCGGCTCAGCCGCCCCGCCGCCGACCCCGAGCCGCCGCCGAAGCGTTGTCGGCCTTGTCGCCGGCCGGGCCGCCGCCGTCCGCACCGGCTTCTGGGCCCGGGGCTTCCGCGCTCGCGGCGGTTTCCGGCACGACCGGGTGCGGCACGAGCTGCTCGCGGACTTCCGCCTGGATCTGCCGGGCGATATCCGGGTTGTCCTTGAGAAAGATCCGAGCGCGCTCGCGCCCCTGACCGAGGCGCGTCTCTCCCTTGGTGAACCAGGCGCCGCTCTTCTGCACGGAGCCTACCACCAGGCCGAGATCGATCAGGTCGCCCTCCAGGCTGATGCCCTCGTTGAAGACAATGTCGAACTCCGCCTTCTTGAACGGCGGCGCCAGCTTGTTCTTCACCACCGTCACCCGCGTGCGGTTGCCGATCAGCTGATCGCCTTCTTTCAGACTGCCGATCCGGCGAATATCCAGCCGCACCGAGGCGTAGAACTTGAGCGCCAGCCCCCCCGTGGTGGTCTCCGGATTGCCGAACATCACGCCGATCTTCTGGCGGATCTGATTGATGAAGACCACGATGGTCTGCGATCGGCTGATCGCCGCGGTGAGCTTGCGGAGCGCCTGGCTCATCAGCCGCGCCTGCAGGCCGACGTGGGAATCCCCCATCTCGCCCTCGATCTCGGCTTTGGGCACGAGCGCGGCGACGCTGTCGATCACCACCACGTCCACCGCCCCCGACCGGACGAGCATCTCGGTGATCTCGAGCGCCTGCTCGCCGTGATCGGGCTGGGAGACGAGCAACTCCTCCACGTTCACGCCGAGGCGCCCCGCGTAGGTCGGGTCCAGCGCGTGCTCGGCGTCGATGAACGCCGCCACGCCGCCGCTCCTCTGGGCGTTGGCGATCATGTGCAGCGCGAGCGTAGTCTTGCCGCTCGACTCCGGACCGAAGATCTCGATGACCCTTCCGCGCGGCACCCCCCGGCCGCCGAGGGCCAGATCCAGGCTCAGGGAACCGGTCGGAATGCACCGGATCTCCACGATGCCGCGTTCCCCCAGGCGCATGATCGCCCCCTTGCCGTACTGCCGCTCGATCTGGCCGTAGGCGACATCCAGGGCTTCCTTCTTCTTGGCCTGATCCCGCTCGATCTGTTTCTCATCCCGTTGTGCTGCTGGCATGGGTCCCTTCCCATCGCGATGGCCATGATCCCGAATCCATGACCGGGCCGGTCCCGAAGGCGTCGCGGCGGCCGGCCGACCGCGCGCACGCTCCGATCTCATCCACTTTCTGGTCTCGCTTCCGGAGCTTGCGGCTCCGGAAGATCAGGCGCGCCGTCCGGTCGCCGATCGCCCAGGCGCGCCTGAGCTAGTTCCTCGTAGTGCGGGCCGCGCGGACCGAGCACGCTCCGCATCAAGGACGCCGCCGCCACGGTTTCCTCACCGAACCGCCGGTCGCGCCGGTACTCCAGGAAGGCGCGGAGCGTGCCGGCCCAGCCCGGTGCTCCCTTCCGGTCGCTGCCAGGTTTCGAACGAATGCGGCCGAGGGTGACGTGCGGAACAAACCGCTCTCGCTCACGGGGGAATCCCCGGCCGGCGAGCGCCTGTTCGAGCGAATCGGCCAGTCCGGCCAGCACGCCGGCGCCGTCTTCCGCTCCCGCCCAAAGCACCCGCGGCACGCGCCGTTGCAGGAACGCCCCGAGGCCGTGCACGACGAGCCGGGGCGCCGACCACGCGACGGTGGCCTCCTCCAGGGCTGCCCGAGCCGCTTCCAGGCGCTCCGGCGGGGTTTCCCCCAGGAATCGGAGCGTGAGATGGATGTTCTCGAACGCCACCCAGTTCACGGGAATGCCCGGCGGCAACTCCTCCTGGACCGACACCAGATTGCCTCGGGTCGCGGCCGACAGGTTCAGGGCGACGAAAAGTCGCAGCGGCTCCACGCCCGTTCGTCCTTCCGTGATTCTCGATTCCCAGCTTCGCCCGCCGCCCGCAGCGAGCCTCGATCCATGTTTCGCCCGAGGGGTCGGAGCCCGAGCGGGCAACCACACTCCCTGTGCACGGCCCGGCATGCTACGCGATCCCATGACCCACGCGGCGTGCGACCGCAGCAGCACGGCGCAAAGTATTGCGGAAAAATGACTTGCAGATTCCCTCTTGCCCGCGGAGGAGGTCGCCGCGTTGGCGCGTATCGATCCGGCACAGTTTCACGAGCCCCGCCGGAAGCCAGTTAACATTTGCCTAACTCTAGCCGTCAGCCAGGGGGTCTGCAAGCCTTTTCCTCCCTGTCGTTGCGGAATCCCCCGTCGATCCTCCGGCTTGAGAATCCGGTCCACTTCCGGACCGCGATCTCCTCGAACCGGCCAGGCCGGGGGAGGGGTCCTTGACAAGGGGCGGAGCCGATCGGTAGACTGGAGCCACTGCACGTGTGGAAGCGAGCAGAAAGGATGCTTGGACAAGCAGCCTGATCGCGGAACAAGCGAAAGAAGCTGATGCCGATGCGAACGACACCCCGGCTCGCGGCTCCCCTGCTGGGGGCGCTCCTGCTCGTCTCGAGCGCCGTCTCCACCTCCCAGGAGGCCCCGTTCCTCAGCCACGGCTCGGTCGGCGAGGACTCCGTTACGATCACGGTTCGCGGGACTCCCGGCGCGCACTGCGTGCTCGTCTGGGGCGTCTTCGAGGGTCGGACGATGTTCCATCTCCCCGAGAATCTCGGCGGCGCCGTCGCTCTTGACATCGCGCCGACGTGGCTGTTTGCCTCCACCCTCGACGGAAGCATCGCGTTCAACGCCGAGGGAGTCTGGACCTTCAAGATCCCCTGCCTTCCCCTGATCCGAATGCTCGTGGACCGGCTCCATTTCCAGGCTGTGTCGTTCCACCCGAGCGGCTCCCAGCTCAAGTCCGCGACTTCGGTTCGTCTCGATCTGGAGATCTCCCGTCCCGTCAGCCCCAGGTCTGGACTGCTGGAAGCGCCGGGCACCTCTCGTGCCGGGGACCTCCCAGCCCAGCGTGCTCTGCCTGCTTCCAGGCAGCAGCCGTCTGTCTGGAGCGAACGTCGGGTCACCTCGAGCCAGGCCGCGTATCGCTATGATCCGTTCGGCAACCGCGTCCTGGAGCCGAGGATCTCGACGCGCTGAGTTCTTCCCGATTTTCCGACGTTCCGTGCTCTGGGCACATAAGCATATTCCTATCAGGGGTTTAGCTGCGCTCTGCCCGCTTCTTTTTCGCATTTTTTCGCTAGCAGATTCCCGTGTGGACGCCACTATTAGCCGTGTCCGCGCGTGGAGGATGAGGTGGCGTTGTGTCGATGGACCCGCGTGAAGCGGATCTCGTGGTGCGGTTTCAGAAGGGAGACGACGAAGCCGCCGCTGTCCTCGTGAAGCGTTACGCGAAATTGACTGCCGGACTCATCTACTCGCACATCGGGCGCGTCCAGGACGCGGACGACCTCCTCCAGGACGTTTTTCTCGAAGCGCAGAAGTCGATCGGGCACATTCGTAACCCCGACCGATTCTCGAGCTGGCTCTACAAGATCACGCGCCGCGTCTGCAATCGGTGGTTGCGCGACCACAGACGGGCGCCGGTGGGTCTGGAAGAACCCGAGGAAATCGCAGGTCCGGCGGCGGAGTCGGCGGATTCAGCGGGCCAGGGCGTGCGGATCCGACACGCGGTCGATGCGATGCCGAAGTCGCTCCGCGAGGTGATCTACATGCGTTACTTCGAGAGTCTCTCCTACGAGCGTATGGGAGAAGTGCTCGGCATTTCCGCATCCGCCGTCAACGCCCGACTCCTCAAGGCGCGGAGGCTTCTGCGCAAGCGATGGTCCTCGGGCATCGATTCGGAACCGGGAGCCCACGGCTTGAGGAACAGAGGCGCGGCATGCTGACCCGGGAAGATGACGCTCTGCTCCAGCGCTACGTGGACGGTGAGCTCGACGCAGCCGCGACGCTGAAGGTCGAGGACCGCCTGCGCCGCTCGCCGGCCGCGCGCGCCCATCTCGCGGAGCTCCAGGTCCTCGACGCACGCCTCAGGCGCGCTCTGGGTCAACTGCCGGCCCCGGGGGCCGGCATCGAGGAGCGCATCGTCGCCCGCATGAAGCGCGCGCCCGCTGCTCCTCCCCCGTTCCGGGACCTCGAGCGCTACCGCCGGGCGACGCTGGGGCTGCGGATCGCGGCCGCGCTGCTGTTCGCTGCGATCGCGATCCAGATCGCGTTCCTGCTGCGGTCGCGCCCCGAGCCCCGCGAGGATCCGGGCCGGATCGCACGCCTCCGCGAGACCGTCGACCGGCTCGAGCGGGAAAACCAGCTCCTCCGGGCGCAGCCCGGCCAGGACCGGCGTTCGCCCGGCACGCTGCGTGCCATCGACCCCAGGCCGAGCGCGGTGGCGGAGGCGCCCGAGCCGGGGCCCGCCGCCACGCCGGAACTCCCGCGCGCCGACAAAGACGCGACGTTCCGCTCGGTTCGCGCGCTCCTCGATGAGTTCCGGCGAACGGGCCGGTGGGACCGGAGTCTGCAGGCAGCGATCCTCGCCGAGCTGGATCGCCTGGACGATCTCGGCGAGGAGGATTTCCGCCAGTTCTGCCATCTCTACGCGCAGCAGGATCCCCACACCATGGGTCAGCTCTTCGTGGCCGAGATCCTCAGCCGGTACTTCACGCACGAGCTGGAAGGCCGCGCGTTCATCTACGCGCAGGCCGAGCAGCATCTGGAAGCCCTGAAGTCCAACCCCGAACCGTGGATGGGCGACCGCGTCTTGCGCCGCGCGTGGACGGAAGGACTGATGCACCGGTGGGATACGCGCAGCGTGGACCTGCTGTATGAGCTGGGGCGGTACGAGCGGGACTGGGTCAACCGCAAGAACATCTACGGCGGGCTCGCCAATATCGGCACCGCCGACGCCGCGCTCCGTCTGGCGCAGCTGGCGGCCGCCGAGACCAATCCGATCCTGAAGCAGGACGCGCTCACGCATCTCTACGATATCATCTACAGCGATCCCTCGCTCCGCAGCGCCCTGGACGGCTCGGTCTTCGATCTGCTGCGAGGGGTCGTCCTGGGCGATGTCGGTGCGAACGGGGCGAACTTCGACTCCATGCTCTGGGCCCTGCAGATCCTCGCCCATCTGGGCTATCCGATCGAGGAGCTACGGCGCGAGTGGGAGCGAAACAACGCCCAGCAGCCGGGCAGCGATCCCCGCGCCACGAATCCGCGGGGCGTGGCGCTCGACCAGCCGAAGTCGCCGAAGTAGTCGTCCCTGCCCCGTCCGCTCCCGCCTGTGCAGCTCCGCTTCCTTGGCCTGACGTCTCTCGCTCGCAAAGAGCGCGGCGCGGCGCCACCGGCGTCGGAACCGCACGCCCGCGAGGACGCGGTCCGGCTGCCGGGGCGCGCCCTGCTGTCCGCGGGCCCTTACTGGAAATCCCGGCTCTTCACCCCGGCGGGCGGCCGCTCGAGCCGCGGGATCCAGAAGCGCTCGGCCACCACGTGGACCACCCCGTCCTCGGACTCGATCTTGCCTGTCACCCCGAGCAGCTCCGCCGTCTTCAGGACCACCGCGTTCGCCTCGAACACCCGGTTCCAGACCACCAGGTTCACGAAGCCGGTCTCGTCCTCGAGCGTCATGAACACCACGCCCCTGGCCGTGGCGGGCTGCTGCCGGCAGATCACGAGCCCCGCGTAGTGCACCCGCTGGCCGTGGCGTAACCGGCTCACGGTGGCGGCATCCGGAAGCCCGCGCACCCGGAACTGCTCCCGGAGCGGTTCGAGGGGATGGCCGCGCGCGCTCAGCGCCTGCAGGCGGTAATCCCAGGCGACCGTCTCGAAGGCATCGAGCGGCGCGAAGGCGGGCGTGCGCTCGCTCGCCGCCAGACCGAGGGGCGGCGGCGCGGCGCGCCCGAGCCCCTTCACCGCCCAGAGCGCCCGGCGGCGGTCGGGTGCCAGCGCCGCCAGCGCGCCGGCCTCCGCCAGACGCCCGAGCGCCCCCTCCTCGAGGCCGACGCGGTCGGCGAGCTCCTCGACCGAGCCGAACGGACGCGCGGCGCGCGCCGTCTCGATCCGCTCCGCATCCGCCCGGCGCATGCCCTTCACGCAGCGAAAGCCGAGCCGCACGGCAAACGGATGCACGCCGCCGGTCGCCGCCTCGAGCGTCGAGTCCCACCGGCTTTGCCCCAGGTCGACGGGCCGGACCTCGACGCCGTGGCGGCGCGCGTCGTCGACGAGGGTCGACGGCGCATAGAAGCCCATGGGCTGCGCGTTCAGCAGGCTGCACAGAAACACCTCGGGATGGTGGCGCTTCATCCAGGCGGCGGCGTACGCGATCCGCGCGAAGCTCGCCGCGTGGCTTTCCGGAAAGCCGTACTCGCCGAAGCCGCGGATCTGCTCGAAGACGCGCTCGGCGAACTCGCGCGCGATACCCTTGGCCTGCATGCGGCCGACCAGCCGCTCGCGGTGGCGCTCGATCCGGCCGGCGCGGCGCCAGGCGGCCATGTCGCGCCGGAGCTGGTCGGCCTCGCCGGGCGTGTAGTCGGCCGCCACCACGGCCAGCCGGATCACCTGCTCCTGGAAGAGCGGCACGCCGAGGGTCTTCTCGAGCACGGGGGCGAGGCTCTCGTGGGGATAGACCACCGGCTCGAGCCCAGCCCGGCGCCGGAGGTAGGGATGCACCATGCCGCCGGTGATCGGGCCGGGCCGCACGATGCTCACCTCGATGACGAGGTCGTAGTAGCGCCGGGGCTGGAGCCGGGGGAGCATGGCCATCTGGGCGCGGCTCTCGATCTGGAACACCCCCACCGTGTCCGCGGCCGAGATCATGGCGAAGGTCTCGGGATCCTCCGCCGGCACCGTGGCGAAGGTGACCTCGCCGCCGTGGTGCGCGCGCAGCAGATCGAACCCGAGATGGAGCTGGGTGAGCGCCCCGAGCGCGAGCAGATCCACCTTGAAGAGATGGAGCGCCTCGAGGCTCGCCTTGTCCCACTGGATCACGGTGCGCTCCGACATCGAGGCGTTCTCGATCGGCACCAGGTCGTGCACCGGCTCGTGGCCGAGCAGGAAGCCGCCGGGGTGGATCGAGAGGTGGCGCGGGAAATCGAGGAGCTCGCTCGAGAGCCTGAGCAGGTGGCGGTGCACGGGGAGATCCGGATCGAGGCCGACGTTCCGCAGCGCGGTGGGCTCGATCGCTCCGTAGTGCGATATCACCTTGGCCAGCCGGTCGAGCGCGGTCTCCGCGAGCCCCAGGGCCTTGCCCACGTCGCGCACGGCCGAGCGCGAGCGGTAGCGGATGAAATTGGCGACCATGGCGGCACGCTCGCGCCCGTAGGCCGCGTACACGTGCTGGATCACCTCCTCGCGGCGGGCGTGCTCGATGTCGAGGTCGATGTCGGGCGGCTCGGCGCGCTCCCGCGAGAGGAAGCGCTCGAAGAGGAGCCCCATCTGCACGGGATCGACCGCCGTGATGCCAAGGCAGTAGCAAACGGCGGAGTTGGCCGCCGAGCCGCGCCCCTGACACAGGATGTGGCGCTTCCGGCAGAAGCGCACGATCTCGTGCATCGTGAGGAAGTAGCCGCCGTAGTCCAGCTCGGCGATGAGCGCGAGCTCCCGGTCGATCTGGGCGAGCACGGCCGGCGGCACGACGCTGCCGAAGCGCTCGCGCGCGCCGCCAAGCGTGAGCTCGCGCAACCACGCAGCGGAGCTGGTGCCGTCGGGAAGCTTCTCCGCGGGATAGCGGTAGCGGAGCTGGTCGAGCGCGAAGGCGCAGCGGGCAGTGACCTCCCGCGTCCGCGCTGCTGCCGCCGGATCGTCGGCAAAGAGGCTCGCGAACGCGTCCGGCGACTTGAGATCGTGCTCGGCGTTGGGGCAGGTGCGCCGGCCGGCCGCGGCCAGGCGCACGCCGTGGCGGATGCAGGTGAGCACGTCCTGGAGATCGCGCCGTGCCCGCCGGTGGTAGAGCACCTCCACGCCCGCGACGACGGGCAGCCCGTAGCGCTGCGCCCGCTGCCGGAGCCGCCGCTCCTGCCGGCGCTCCTCGGCCCGGCGGTGGCGCGCCGCGAGCGCGTAGAGGCGGTCGCCGAAGGCTTCCTTCAGGCCGCGGACGGCAAACAGCGGTTCGGCCGGACGGACGAGCAAGCTGCGGCCTCCCCCCCAGAGCGCAATCAGGTCAGCCGCGTGTCCCCACACCTCTTCCCAGCGCACGACGCTCTCGCCCTTGGCGGCGCGCCGGCGCCCCGCGGTGATGAGGCGGCAGAGGTTGGCGTAGCCCGCGCGATTCATCGCGAGCAGCAGGAGCGTGGAAGCATCCTCGAGCGTGATCTCGGCGCCGACGAGAAGCTTCACGCCGAGCTCCCGGGCCTTGAGGTGCGCCTCCACCACGCCGTAGACGCCGTCACGGTCGGTCAGCGCGAGCGCCTCGAGGCCGAGCTCCCCGGCGGTCTCCACCAGTTCCTCGGGATGCGAGGCCCCCTCCAGGAAGGAGAAGGCGCTCTTGCACCACAGCGGCACGTACGAAGCGACCATGGCACCCTACTCGACGCGGCCGTGCAGGAACCAGCGGCGCCGCACGCGGTCGTAGAAGACCCAGAGCAGATCGCCGCGCCGGGTCTCGGCGAAGTGGTACTCGCGGTGCACGCGCCGCGCCCACCAGCCGCCGGAGACGAGATACGGCCCGTGGATCCGCACCACCGGCCCTTCCGCCAGCCCGCGGAGCATCCAGCCGTCCGGCTCGTGCCGCGCCCGCGCCGGCAGTGGCACCGGCCGCGCGAGCAACCGCCGCACCAGCACGCCGTCGCGCACCGCGCGCGGCCGTGCCTCCCCGAGCCGCGCCAGCGACTCCCAGGCGAACTGCGCTTCCGGAAGGTGCGCCTCCTCGAGCCGTGCCCGCACCACGGTGTCGTTTCCGAACCGGGCCTGGATCCGCGCCAGCGCGCGCTCGGCCGCCTGGCGCTGGCGCCGCACCTCCTCGACGAAGAGCTCGAGCTGCTCCGGAGTGGCCGCCTGTCCTTCGCCCTCCACCGCGACCTCGACGACTCCGTCCTCCAGCCGGACCGACTCGAGCCGGAGCCGCACCAGCTCGCGCCACTGGCCGGCGTCGAGCGTCGGCGCCGCCGGCCGGACGACCTCCTCGCGGAGATCGCCGCGCGCGTGGCGAAGCACCATGCGGAGCTCGCCCAGCGCGAGGCCGCGGGCGGCGAGATCCTTGCGGAGGAGCGCGAGTAGATGGTCCACCAGCACCTCGAGCCGGAGCGCATCCCGCTCGGCGTAGTCGAGATGCACCGCATGGCGAAGCGGCGGCGCGGGCCTTTCCGGCACGAACGGCGCCTCCTCGCCCCGCGCCTCCCGGTGCAGCCGGGCCGCGGATGTCCCGAAACGCCGCGCGATTCCCTCGGGCGGCAGATCCGCGAAGTCGCCCACGGTCCGGACGGCAAGCTTCTCCAGATCATCCCGCACCCGGGGATCGAGACCTACCCGATCGAGGGGCACGCGGCGAGCCGCCGCGCGTTCGACCTCGGCGGTCGGGAACACGACGATGCCCCGGCTCGCCCGGGCCACGGCCGCGGTGGCGAACTTGCCGAAGCCCACCACCACGACGGCCTCGAAGCGCCAGCGCTCGAGCGCCGCGTGAAGCCCGCACGCCCACCGCGCCAGCGAGCCGAACAGCCGCTCGAGTCCGGTGGCGTTCAGCCAGTAGAGACCCGGCTCCGCGCCGGCCGCCTCCACGTCGGGCGAGAACCGCTGGAGCTGGCGGATCAGGGCCCGGCTGGTGCGCTCGATCGCCGCCGCCGGCACCACGCCCGCGCGCAGGTCCCCCGCCAGAGAGAGCGCGGCGGCGTACCGCATGCCGGTGCGGATGCGCCGCCGGCGGGCGCTCTCGTTCGTCCAGAGGACGCGCGCCTGCGGCCGGTCGCTCTCGACCACCACCACGGGACCGTCGCGCCATTCCGGATGGCGGCGCAGGAGCAGCTGGAGCGGGAAGGCGGGCAGATCAACACAGGCCATCCGGTCCATGGCCCACCTCCCGGTGCCGCCAGCCGAAGGACCGCCGCTTGTCCTTGAGCACGCCGGCCACAAGCTCGAAGCGCCCCTCTTCCGCGCCGGTGCGAACGGCCTCGGCCCGGAGGGAGACGAGCGAGCCCAGCGACGGCGCGGCGCGCTCCTTGGCCGTCAGACAGAGCAGGGCGGCATGGTGCTTCTTCGCCAGACCGGCCAGGCGGGTCTGCGCCGAGATGGCGAGGTGCGCATTCGCGCCGAGATCCAGCACCACCAGACCGAAACCGCCGGAGCGCAGCAGCACATCTGCGACCAGGGCCATCCCGCCGGGCTGCCGCAGGCGCACCACCGCCAGCGCCGCGAGGTCGACGCCGGCCGCGGCCGCGTCGGGCGGGAAGAACGAGCTCGTGCACTCCGTGACCCAGACCACGGGTTCGCCGCGCTGCTGGGCCTCGCGCACCAGGCCAAACGCCAGCGTGAGCACGGCGGTGCACGGCCCGCCGGAGAGCTCCGCCAGGCGGCCGAGCAGGGCGTCGAGCCGCCAGCCCTCCGGGGCCGCCACAAGGCTCAAGCCCCGGCGTACCCCGCGCCGCGCCAGGGCCTCGCTCCCGAGCGTCAACGGCAGAGCGGTGATCGGGGCCGTCCTGCTCATGGCTCACGCTCGATCCAGGTAGCGTCTCAGCTCGATGACCTTGCCCAGGATCTGCACCTCTTCCCGGGCCGGCACGATGGCTGCGAAATCGGGGTTCTCGGGGTGGAGCTCGAGGCGGCGACGGTGGATCCGGAGTCGCTTCACGGTGGCCTCCTCGCCCACCAGCGCGACCACGATGTCGCCCGAGTCCGCCGTGGGCTGACGGCGCACGACCACGATGTCGCCCGGCAGGATGCCGGCATCCCGCATGCTTTCCCCCCGGACCCTGAGGCCGAAGAGCTCGTCGACACCGCTGCCGCGGGGCTCGACCGCCACATAGCCCTCGAGGTCCTCGACGGCCGTGGAGAGAGCGCCCGCCTGGATGCGGCCCAGGATCGGCACGAGCACGGGCGGGGCCCCGGCGCCCGCCGCCGCGGGCAGCCGGTAACCGCGCGCTCTTCCCCCTTCCTTCGCGAGCTGTCCTGCGGATACGAGCGCTTCCAGGTGCTCGCGGGCGGTCTGCACGGCCCGGAACCGGAATGCCGCCTGCACCTCCCGCACCGTGGGCGGGCGGCCGGCCAGCAGCCGCTCCTGCACGAACCGGAGGATCTTCTGTCGGGTCTCGCCGGGCGGAGTACATCCCATGTCCGGTCTCCTTCCTGCACCGGGGCCGCGCGGTCTGCGAGTCCGCAGGGTTGCGCGCCGGAAGAATACCAGACATCTGTCTGGCTCACAAGAAAAAACTCTCCGGCAAAACGCGGCGGCCTCCCGTCCCCCCCGTTGAAGGCTTCAAGCCGTTCCACGGCGATTTCCGAAGGACAGTCCGGAATCGCGAGCTCCCGGAGCGGTTCCTCCGCGCCGCGTGCTGCAAGAGCAGTAGACGTGCATTCGGGCGATGGGCGCCCGGACGGCGCATTCGCTGCGCGGTCCCGGGATAGAGGAGGTCGGCGTGCGCGTACTGGGCGGAAGGCTTTCGGTAGCGCTGCTCGCCGCGGCATGGCTTGCGGGGGCCGGCTGCAGCGGTGGGAGCAGCGGATCCACCCCGCCCGGATTCAGCCTCGCCCTGAGCCAGCACACGCTCCTCCTCGTGGCCGGCCGCTCGGGCGACATCGACGTGCGCGTCGCTCCGACCGGCGGGTTTTCCGGCACCGTGACGCTCTCGGTCGTCGGCGCTCCCGCCGGCCTCGTTGTGACCCTCGCCCCGACCTCGATCCCGGCGGCCAGCGGCACGAGCCGGCTCCGTGTGGAAGCGCCTCCCGCCACGACGCCGGGCGATTATCCGTTGACCGTGCACGCCGCGAGCGGCGACCTCACCCGGGAGGAGCCCCTGACGGTCACCGTGGTCCTGCTTCCGCCCCAGCGCTTCTCTCTCGCGCTCGATCTCGAGACCCTCGTCGCGCCGCCCGTTGCGACCGCGCGCACGACGATCGACGTCTCCCCGATCGGCGGCTTCGCGGACCCGGTCTCCCTCGTGACCGTGGGTGTGCCGGCCGGGATCACGGCGGTCTTCACCCCGGCCACGGTGCCCGGCGGCAGCGGCCGTGTAGAGCTTTCGCTGGCCGTCGGCGCGAGCGTCAGCCCCGGTGCTCACGGGATCACCGTGCGCGGCACGGGCGGCTCCTACACCGAGGACCTTCCGCTCGCGATCCTCGTGCCGCCGGCGGCCACCGCGGCCGGCCTCACATTGCAGGCGGCGCCGTACGTCTCGCTCGCGGCCGGCCGGACCACCGCCGTCGAGATCGGCATCCAGCGCGCCGTGGGCGTGGTCGGCGGCGTCGACCTGGCGCTGGTCGACCTGCCGCCCGGGATGGCGGGCACGTTCTCCGAATCGCCCTGCGTGACGGCAGGAAGCCTGCTGACGTTGCAGGCCGCCGCACAGCTCGCCCCCGGCGTGTACCCGCTCGGCGTGCGCGGCACCACGGGCGCGAGCTCCGGTTCCGTGGGACTGCTCGTCGAGGTCGGGCCGGCGACGCAGCCGGCCGACGTCTGGATCAGCCGGGTGGAGTTCGCCCAGACCGTCCTCGGCGGCCAGCCGCGGCTCGTCCCCGGGAAGGCCGCACTCGTTCGCGCCCACGTGCTCGCCGATGCGCCGTCGGTTGGCAGTCCGCGCGTGCTGGTCACGGCGTTTCAGGGGGCGTCGACGCTCGGCACGCTGGTGCTCACCGGACCGACCACGCTGCCGACGCGCGAGGAGGTGAGCACGCTCGCGCTCGGCTTCACCGCCAGCCTCCCGCCCGCCTGGGTGGCCGCCGGGCTCGAGCTCAAGCTCGAGGTCGACCCGGCCCGGAGCCTCGCGGAGCGCAACGAGCGCAACAACGCGGTCCGGATCGCGCCGGCCGTGGCCCGGCCCACGCGCCTCGAGCTCACGATCGTGCCGATCCTGCTCGACGGCCGCACCGGCACGGCGCCCGATCTCCACCCCACGCTCGACCGCCAGTGGCCGCTCGGGGAGGTGGCGGTCGGCGTCCGGCACGTCTACGCGGTCACGAGCGTGCCGAAGGTCTACCCGAACGGCGACGGCTGGAGCAGCGTGCTCGCGGAGATCGCCGCTCTCCGGCAGGCCGACCACGCGATCGGCCACTACTACGGCGTGATCAAGACCGACTACGGCTCCGGCGTGGCCGGGATGGCCTACGTCGGCTATCCGGTGGCCATCGGCATGGACACGAGCACCAGCGTGGCCTCGCACGAGCTGGGCCATACCTTCGGGCTGCGCCATGCGCCGTGCGGCAATGTGACGGGCGTGGACGCGAACTATCCGTACCCCGGCGGCCTGATCGGCTCCTGGGGGTACCATGCCGGCACCGGCCAGCTTCTCGCCCCGGCGAGCACCATGGATCTCATGAGCTACTGCACGCCGACGTGGATCTCCGACTACCACTACCGCAAGGCGCATGCCTTCCTGGAACCGGCCGCGATGGCTGCATCCCCCGCGGCGCCGCCTGAGCCCGCCCTGATCGTCAGCGGGACGATCGACGCGGACGGCAGGATGCGCCTCATGCCGCTCCTCAAGACGCATCGTTCCGTGCCGCCGCACACGCGCGGGGACCACTGGCTGGTGCTGGAGAACGCGGGCGCCGGCGGCGGCACTGCCGTTCCCTTCTTGCCGGTCTTCGTGGGCTGCGGGCCCGCGGCCGGCAAGGCCGGCTACTTCACCCTGGTCGTGCCGGACCGCGGACCTCTCGCGCGCCTCCGCGTGGAACGTCCCGGCCACGCCCCGCTCGACGTGCGGGCCGCGGGCGCGCCGGTGCCGGCGGCGGCACTGTCGCTCGTGGAACAGAGCGGCCAGCTCGTGGTGCGGTGGAGCGCGGTGGACTTTCCGCACGCCACGGTCGCGCACGTTGGCGCTCGCCGCACGACGCTCGGCCTGTTCCTTGCCGGCGGCGAGGCGGCGCTTCCGACGCGCGGCCTTCCCCGCGGCGGCCACTTCGAGGTCACGCTCTCGCGCGATCTTGCGGCCGAGCGCTTCCTCTACCGCCGCTAGCCGCCGGCGCGGCGGTCTCCACGACCGCCGAGTCTGGACGCTTCCCGGGCGGTTTCGCCGCACGCACCGAGGCGCGCGATTCCGTGGAATCTCGGGGCCGGACGGGTTAGGACTTCTCGGTATTGCGCGCCGGTGTCCCCGATCCCGAGCCGACCCCCCGGTTCGGATCCGAACCGCGCAGCGGGCGCCGCTTCCGTAGGAAGCGGCTATTCCGACAGGAGGAGTCCGTTGATCCCCAAGCGTCGCATGATCACCGTCGACGGCAACGAGGCGGCCGCCTCGGTTGCCTTCCGGCTGAACGAAGTGGCTGCCATCTACCCGATCACGCCGAGCTCCCCGATGGGCGAGTTCGCCGACGAGTGGGCCTCCAGGAAGCGCGTGAACATCTGGGGCACCATCCCGGAGGTGGCCGCGATGCAGTCCGAGGCCGGTGCCGCCGGCGCGGTCCACGGCGCCCTCCAGGTCGGCGCCCTGACCACGACGTTCACCGCGTCGCAGGGCCTCCTGCTGATGATCCCCAACATGTACAAGATCGCCGGCGAGCTCACCTGCTACGTCATGCACGTCACTGCCCGCACGCTGGCGACGCACGCTCTGTCGATCTTCGGCGATCATTCCGACGTCATGGCCTGCCGCCAGACCGGGTTCGCGCTGCTCTCCTCCAACAGCGTCCAGGAAGCCCACGATCTGGCGTGCATCGCCCAGGCGGCGACCCTCGAGTCGCGCGTTCCCTTCCTGCACTTCTTCGACGGTTTTCGCACCTCCCACGAGGTCGCCAAGATCGAGGAGCTCACGGACGACGATCTCCGCCACATGATCGATGAGCGCTTCGTGACCGCACACCGCGAGCGCGCGCTGACCCCCGACCGGCCGCGGCTCCGCGGCACCGCCCAGAACCCGGATGTGTTCTTCCAGGCCCGCGAGGCGTGCAACCCCTTCTACGACGCCTGCCCCGGCATCGTCGCCAGAGCCATGGACCGCTTCGCGGAGCGCGTCGGGCGCGCCTACCACCTGTTCGACTACGTCGGGGCGCCGGACGCCGAGCGCGTGCTGGTGCTCATGGGTTCCGGGGCAGAGACAGCGCACGAAACGGTGGACTACCTGTGCCGCCAGGGGGAGAAGGTGGGCCTGATCAAGGTCCGGCTGTACCGGCCCTTCTCCGCCGAGCATCTCTCGCGCGCCCTGCCCGAGAGCGTCCGCAAGCTCGCCGTGCTCGACCGCACCAAGGAGCCCGGCGCGATTGGCGATCCCCTCTACCTCGACGGGCTGGCCGCCCTGCAGGAGACCGGGCGGACCGGCATCCAGGTGGTCGGCGGCCGTTACGGCCTGTCCTCCAAGGAATTCACCCCGGCCATGGTCAAGGGCGTCCTGGACGAGCTGGCCAGGGACAACCCCAAGCGCCGCTTCACGGTCGGCATCGTGGACGACGTCACCCACCAGTCGCTCGACTACGACCGCGACTTCGACATCGAGCCCGATACCGTGGTGCGCGCCTTGTTCTTCGGTCTCGGCGCCGACGGCACCGTGGGCGCCAACAAGAACTCGATCAAGATCATCGGCGAGGAGACCCCGAACCACGCCCAGGGCTACTTCGTCTACGACTCCAAGAAGTCCGGGGCGATGACCATCTCGCACCTGCGATTCGGCCCCGACCGGATCCGCTCCACCTATCTCGTGGGCAGGGCGAGCTTCGTCGCCTGCCACCAGTTCGTCTTCCTCGAGAAGTACGAGCTGCTGGACAAGGCGGTGCCCGGGGCGGTGTTCCTGTTGAACTCGCCCTACGGACCTGACGAGGTGTGGGATCGCCTGCCGCTCGAGGTGCAGCAGCAGGTGCTCGAGAAGAAGCTCCGGTTCTACGTCATCGACGCCTATCAGGTGGCCCGGGAGCACGGCATGGGCACCCGGATCAACAGCATCATGCAGACCTGCTTCTTCGCAATCTCCGGCGTGCTCCCCCGCGAGGATGCCATCACGAAGATCAAGGAGGCGATCCGGAAGACCTACGGCATGAAGGGCGACGAGGTCGTCCGGCGGAACTTCGCCGCGGTGGACGGCACGCTCGCGAACCTCCACGAGGTCAAGGTGCCGGGCCGGGTGACCACGACCCGCCGACGCGCCCCGATCATGTCGACGGAAGCCCCGGACTTCGTCCAGCGCGTCACCGCCATCATGGCGGCCGGCCAGGGCGATATCCTGCCGGTGAGCGCGCTGCCGATCGACGGCACCTGGCCCACCGGCACCACGCGCTGGGAGAAGCGCAACATCGCCCAGGAGATTCCCATCTGGGAGCCCGACGTCTGCATCCAGTGCAACAAGTGCTCGCTGGTCTGCTCTCACGCCGCCATTCGCGCCAAGGTCTTCGATGCCGCACAGCTTGCCGGCGCCCCGACCACCTTCCGCTCGGTCGACTACAAGGGGAAAGAGTTCCGGGGCCAGAAGTTCACCGTCCAGGTCGCGCCCGAGGACTGCACCGGCTGCGGGGTGTGCGTGAGCATCTGCCCCGCCAAGGACAAGGCCAACCCCAAGCGCAAGGCCATCAACATGCAGCCGCACCTCGAGACGGTGGCCCGCGAGCGGGAGAACTACCGCTTCTTCCTCGAGCTGCCCGAGGTGAGCCGCACCGACATCCCGAAGATCGACGTCAAGATGTCGCAGTTCTTCCGGCCGCTGTTCGAGTACTCGGGGGCATGCGCAGGATGCGGCGAGACGCCCTACGTGAAGCTGCTGTCGCAGCTCTTCGGCGATCGCCTGCTGATCGCCAATGCCACCGGCTGCTCCTCGATCTACGGCGGCAACCTCCCCACCACGCCCTACACGTTCGATGCGCAAGGGCGCGGGCCCGCCTGGTCCAACTCGCTGTTCGAAGACAACGCCGAGTTCGGCTTCGGCTTCCGGCTTGCCGTCGACAAGCTTCGCGACTACGCGCTGGAACTGCTGCACGCGGTGGGCGGCGAGGTCGGCGACACGCGGGTCGCCGCGATCGTCCACGCCGACCAGCACGACGAGGTCGGGATCGCGGCCCAGCGCGCGCGGGTGGCCGAGCTCAAGGGCCTGCTCGCGCGCTCCAGCCGCCGCGAAGCGGTGCGGCTACTCGAGCTGGCGGACTACCTGGTGAAGAAGTCGGTCTGGGGCGTCGGCGGCGACGGCTGGGCCTACGACATCGGCTACGGCGGTCTGGACCACGTGTTCGCCCAGACCCGCGACGTGAACATCCTGGTGCTCGATACCGAGGTCTACTCCAACACGGGCGGCCAGGCCTCGAAGTCCACCCCCCTGGGCGCCGCCGCCAAGTTCGCCTCGGCGGGCAAGAGTTCCGCCAAGAAGGACCTCGGGCTGATGGCCATGAGCTACCGCCAGGTCTACGTGGCCTCGGTGGCGATGGGCGCCAAGGACCAGCAGACCGTGCAGGCCTTCGTGGAGGCGGAGTCGTATCCCGGCCCCGCGCTCGTCATCGCCTACAGCCACTGCATCGCCCACGGCTTCGATCTGGCCCTGGGCATGGACCAGCAGAAGCTCGCGGTGCAGGCGGGGGTGTGGCCGCTCTACCGCTACGACCCGCGCCGGATTGCGAAGGGCGAGCCCCC
Organism: Planctomycetota bacterium; assembly: GCA_016935485.1. Classification (GTDB taxonomy): domain Bacteria; phylum Planctomycetota; class JAFGQW01; order JAFGQW01; family JAFGQW01; genus JAFGQW01. The sequence continues at coordinate 32,963 of JAFGQW010000161.1, forward strand.
GCTCAAGCTCGACTCTGGCCCGCCCAAGGCGTCCGTGAGCGACTACATGCGCAACGAAACGCGCTTCCGCATGGTCGAGCGCATCGATCCCGAGCGCTTCAAGCGGCTGGCCCGGGCCGCCCAGGAAACCACCACGCAGCGCCTGGCGGTCTACGAGCAGCTCGCGGCGATGACCATCCCCGCAGGCACCAACGGCCACGACGCCGAGGAATGAGGAAGACCATGGACCTGTCCACCACCTATCTCGGTCTTGAGCTCCCCCACCCGTTCATGCCGGGCGCCTCGCCCCTGACGGAGGACCTCGACTCGGTGCGCCGGCTCGAGGATGCCGGAGCATCCGCCATCGTGCTGGGCTCGCTCTTCGAGGAGCAGCTCGTCGGGGAGGAGATGGCGACGCGGCGCGCTCTCGACGCCTCGGCCGAGTTGAACGCGGAAGCCACGTCCTACTTTCCGGATCCCGACGACTTCCGTCTCGGCCCGGACGACTACCTGGACCACCTGCAGCGCGTCAAGGAAGCCGTGGGCGTGCCGGTGATCGCGTCGCTCAACGGCACCACCACCGGCGGGTGGCTGCGCTACGCGGACCTCATGCAGGAGGCCGGCGCGGACGCGCTGGAGCTCAACCTCTATGCGCTCGCCACCGACCCCTCCGTGACCAGTGCCGCGCTCGAGGACAGCACGCTCGCGCTGGTGCGCTCGCTCAAGGGCCGGCTGAAGATCCCGCTCGCGGTGAAGCTCTCCCCTTTCTACACCTCGCTCGCGTCCTTCGCGCAGCGCCTCGACCAGATCGGAGTCGAGGGCGTGGTGATCTTCAACCGCTTCTACCAGCCCGACATCGACATCGAGGCGCTGGAGGTCGCGCGGACCCTCGAGCTCTCCCGGTCCTCCGAGCTCCGGCTCCGGCTCCGCTGGGCCGCCATCCTCTCGAGCCAGGTCCGGGCCTCGATCGCGATCACCGGGGGGGTGCACACAGCCGAGGACGCGCTCAAGGCGGTGATGGCCGGTGCGAGCGCCGTGCAGATGGTCTCCGCACTGCTCGACAACGGACCCAAGCATCTCGAGCGCGTTCGCGCCGGCGTGGAGACGTGGCTGGTGGAGCACGAGTACGAGTCGCTCCGGCAGGCGCTGGGCAGCATGAACCACAGCCGCTCGCCCGACCCGGCCGCCTTCGAGCGCGCCAACTACATGCACATCCTGGCCGGGTGGCGCCCGGACTGAGCCCGACTCCGGGGAACGGCCGCGGCCCGTTGCGCGGCACGGACTTGGGACCGCCTCCGCTCTGGAGGCGGCGCGCGCGCTCAATCCGTGCACCGATCCTGTCGATACTTCCCAGTGGGCACCGGATGCCCGGGCGCCGCGTGGGGCGCCGGCGAGGAAGCAGCGGGGCAGTGCCATGGTGTTCGAGAACGACCCCTTCGAGAACTTCAAGCGTCAGCGCCAGGTGGAGCTGATCGAGCAGGGCTTCAAGAACAAGGCGGAGACCCGCCGCAAGGAGCTCGACGATCTGGTGCGCAGCGGCCAGCGCTCCTCCGAGCTCGCCGACCGCATCCACGAGGAGATGCAGGAGTTCTTCAACGAAAGCAAGGAGCAGGTCTCCAGGCTCTTCAACGAGAGCAAGCACCCCGATTCGGTCGCGGCCGAGAAGGGCGTGCAGGAGGAGATGGAGGCCTTCTTCCGCGAGTCGACCGCGACCGCGGAGCGGCTGCTCGCCGGGATGTGCGACGCGGCGGGCGACCCGCACGAGGCCACCGACCGCATGGTGGACCACTTGAAGGACGTCTTCCAGCGATCGATGGACCGCATCGCCCGGGTGCGCGAACAGTACGCTCAGTCCGAGGAAACCGCCGCCAAGGTGGCGGGGGTCGCGAACCTGACCGACGTCGTGCAGACGATCAACGAGCTCGCGGACGGCGAGGACCCCTTCCGGCGCCAAACGCCGCCGGCAGCGCCCGTCCGGCCCGGCACCGCCGCCGGAGCCGCCTCGAGCGTCGTGACGGCCACACCCGAAGACGACCGCCTCGGCGCTGCACTCCCGCACCGCCGCGTGGAGCGGGACAGTGACGAGGACACCTCCTCGCAGCGGATCCTCCGCCGCCACGGGCACCTGCCTTCCGGCAAGGCGCGCAAGGTCGGCATGAGCCTCCAGGAGATTGGCGAGCTTCGCGCCCTGAAGGAGCTCCTCATCCAGAAGGGCATCATCAGCCGCGAGGAGATCGCCGAGCAGCAGGCTGCCGCCATCCGCGGCGCCCAGGCAGACTGAGGGCCCGCGCAAGAACGACTTCCCGTTTTCGCGGATCTGCTCGCCCGGGCCCGCGCGGCGGACAGCCGGTGGAATCGTTCATTCGAACCGGCTTCCCGCAACACGAACCTGAACCAGAATCTCGCGGCGAAACCCGGGAAGCTGTTCTTGCGCGGGCCCGTGAACCGCCGCCATCGTGCTGGCCGCCGCAAGGCGCCCCTGCTACACTTCAGCCCGCCGCCGATCGCCGCCGAAGCGGTCGGCGCACCCGGGAAGAGTCCTCCAGTCGATGATGCCCGTTGCCGATCGCCCAGCCCGCGCGACGCGCCGCGCCACCCGCCGGCGAGGTGGCGTGATCCTGCCCCTGCCGTTCGTGGTCCTGGTCGCCATCGCCCTTGCCGGGGGCTGCCGCACCGGGTGGGACCACCGCAGCACCCTCCATCAGCTCTATATACCCGACGAAAGCGGCCAGCTCGTTGCCGCTTCCACCGTCAAGGAACTGTCGTCTGGCCAGTGCCTGTTCCGCGCCGTCCTCGGACCGTTCGGGCTCTATGATCCCGTGCCCGAGGAGGTTCCGGTCCCCGACCCCGCGGGGCTAGGACGCACGACGATCCTCGAGCTCTCGGGCCTGCTCGCGGGCAACCCGGCGCTCACGGCGTTCGCGTTGCCCGAGTTCTCGGAGCTGGCGCTCAAGGCCCCGTTCGAGCTGACCCGTGCCCAGGCCGTCAAGGCGCTCGGCACGGCCCTCGACCGCCAGATCCCGCCGCTTGCACCGCTCCGGGGCGCGACCGAAGAAAGTGCCGAGAGAATCGGGGCCGCCGTCCGGGAGCTCATCGGTCGGGACGCTGCGGAGGCGACGGGCAGTGAGGCGCCCGGGACGCTTGGAGAGGAGCGCCGGCGCGAGCTCGTGCACGGGCTCGCCACGACCGACTACCGCTCGATCGAGAACACCCGCCCTGCCCTCAAGGCCCTCGGCCTGGTCGCTCGGTTCGCAGCGGGAGAGCCCGAGTCCATGCGCGGCGTCGCCGAGGAAGGCATTTATCGGCTGAGCCGGACGCTCTGTCGTCTGACGCTGCTTGCGCTGCTCGCAACCGAGCAGAGCACGGTCGTGCGCGGCGCGGCGGCCGAAGCGATCGGCGCGGCCCGAGAGGACTGGGCCGAGCGGGCGCTGCTCGATCTCCTGCCGGCAGAGAGCGACCCCGGCGTGATCCGCAAGGTCTACCGCTCGCTTGCGGAATACCGCACGTCCGCGGTCGCGCGAGCGCTGATCGCGGCGTGGAAAGCGCAGCCGAACTCGCTCAACGCGACGCTGGCCCGGCGTGCCCTGCTCGAGTTCACCCGGGAGGACCTCGGAAGCGCGCTCGATGCGTGGGAGAATCGGCTCGCCGAGCTGGGCTACCTCGCGGCACCCCCACCCGCACCCCCGCGGGCGCCGCCCGTCCGCGCCACCTGAGCGCGCGCCCTTCGCGCGCGACACCCGCACGCCTATCTGAAAAATGCCCCAGGGGCGTTTTTTTCAGATAGCACCCGCACCCCCGCGGGCGCCGCCCGTCCGCGCCACCTGAGCGCGCGCCCTTCGCGCGCGACACCCGCACCGGCTCCGTCAGAGAGCGCCGTACCGGTAGTAGACCTGGAGCAGCAGCACACTGGCGGCCGTGGAACGAACGGCATCCGGCCCGATCCCCCCGACGGCCGGCAGCCAGCTGAACCCGCCGTCCTCCCTCTGCCGCGACACCAGGCTCCGCACCAGGGTGCCGTTCCAGCGTGCCCAGGCCGCCTCATCGCCGCCGCGCACCAGAGCCTGGGCGGCGTGAAGCCAGGCCAGCAAGTCCCCGGTCCTCAAGTCCGCCGGATCCTGCTCGAGCACCGCTCTCACCGCCGCGGCGCCCGCATCAGGCGGCTCCTTTCCGGCCAGCTCGTCCAGCAGCAGCTGCCCGGCATGAAATGCCAGCGCCGCGGAGCCGCCCCGGTCGAATCGCCGGCGGTTCTCTTCATCGCCGAACCATCCCTGGCACTCGCTCAGGCGCTCCGGATCCACCGCGTAGCCCAGACTCCGGGCGAGAATCAGCGTGAAACCGGCCTGTGTCACCGCAGCCGGATCGCCGAAACGGTCCGGACGGATCCCGGCGATGGCCTTGTCCACCGCCTCTTCAGGCACGCGCCCCACCCCCATGAGCACCGCCTCCAGCACCGCCTGCGTGGCCAGGGCGTGGTTCAGGAGCCGCGCGCCGTTCGCCTCGCCAGCGCCGCCGAAGAGGCCGTCGGCCTGCTGGCGCTTGATCAGGTACTCGAGCCCTCTCTCGACCGCCTCACGCTCCGCGCCCGCGACCCCTTGCCCGAGAAGGGCGAGCAGCGCGAGTCCCGTCGTTCCGACGCGCATGCCGTCTGCGGTCTCCGGAGCGCCCGCCGCGAACGAGCCGTCCACCTGCTGTCGGGCGGCGAGCCAGCGCAGCCCGCGGCGAACCGCGCTCTCCGTCTCGAGACCGCCGCCGCGGCGGAACACCAGCGCCAGACGGCGCTGCTCGTCGGTGCGGGCCTGCCGGACCTGCGTCCGGAAGAGCTCGTGCGCCTGCGCGTCTCCGGAGGCGAGCCAGCCGCCGGACAGATCCCGGCTCGCGGGCAGCTCGTCCTCCGGACGGATCCGGATCCGCCCGGGCCGAAGCTCGTCGGCAACCTCGGGAATGCGCTCCTCGAGGCCGTCCTCGCGGAGCCCCGTCTCGTCCTCCCTGACGACGCGGTTCCAGCGGTCCTCCGCCGTGGGCTCCGGAGGCCGCTCGCGGAAGAGCCCGAACGCAAGCACCGCGATCAGCACGGCCTGCGCGGCCGCGAACAGGACCAGGAAGCGAAAACGGGCCGAAGTGCGGAATCGCCCCCGGAGGTAGCCGACCGTCGATACGACCTCGACGGCAAGCCGGGTCCAGACGGACTCCCGCTCGGTCCGCGGCGCGAACACCTCCCGGATCAGCGCCTCGCGCCGGCGAAAGTAGGCGGGAGAAAGCGGCGGGACCGGCGCCACCCGAGCCGCTTTCAGAACGCGCTCCACCTCCGCGTACTCCCGCCGCAGCGCCTCCGACGCCGCGAGCCTCTCGGCCATGGCACGGCGCTCCGCCTCCGTCCCTTCGCCGAGCGCATACATCTCCAGAAGCGAACGGGTGCGGGCCTCGTCGCCTCCCGGATTACGAGTCATGGACGGAGTCCCTCCTTTTCCAGCCAGGCCCGGAGCTTGCGCATCGACGTGTGCATCCTCGACTTCACGGTGCCCACCGGGATCTCCAGGATCGCGCCGATGTCGGCATACTTCAGCTCGTCGTACACGGCCATCTCGAACACGCGTTGCTCGCCCGCGTTCAGGCACTCCAGGGCCTCGCGGATCTTCGCCGCGAGCTCCCGGCCGACCTGACGGGCCTCCGGGGCCGCCCCCCCCGCCTGCAGGAGCTCGCCCAGACTCGTGCCCTCGTCCGCCGCTGCGCTACCCACGGCGTGTTCGAGCGACAGCGTTTTTCGCGGGCGGTTCGCATGCACCCGGATATGGTCGATCCAGTGGTTCTTGACCACGCGGTAAAGAAACGTCGTGAAACGCGCTTGCGGGCGGTAGGTCTGCCGGGCCTGGTAAATCTTGTGCCACACCTCCAGGGTCAGGTCCTCGGCCAGTCCGGCGTCCTCCGACCGGCGGTAGAAGAAGGCAAAGACCCGCGCCTCGTGACGCTCCATGAGGCAGCGGAACGCCTCTTCCTCGCCCTGCTTGAGTCTCTCCATGAGCGCCTCGTCCGAGGACTCCATGGGCGGTCGAAAACGGCTCTGGGGCACCAGGGTTCAGTCTTCTCCGGCGATTTCGCGGATCAGCGGGCCGAAACGCCCGGCGTGGCCGTACAACCGGACCAGGCGGTCTCGATCCGAGAGGATGCGCATCCGAACGCACAATATCGGGGGCGGAAGCAGGCGTTTCAATCCCCCGCCCCACTCCACGGCGACGACGCCGTCCTCCCCGAGGAGCGCCTCGTCCGCCCATTCGAGGAGCTCCGCCAGGTCCCGGACCCGGTAGGCATCGAGGTGGTAGAGCGGCACGCGGCCCGGATACACGCCGCACAGCGCGAACGTCTGGCTGGTCACCCGGCAGGCCGGGTCCACGCCGAGACCCGCGGCCAGGCCCTGGACGAAGCAGGTCTTGCCGGCGCCGAGCGGGCCCGTGAGCAGCAGCCGGTCGCCGGCGCGAAGACCCCCGGCGACCCGGAAGGCCAGGGCTCGGGTCCCCTCGGCGCCCGCGGTGCGGACCGCCGCCACCGGCCAGCTCCAGGAGCTCCGGGAAGCGGTCAACCCGCGCCTCCTCCCGGCGGGCGGTTCGCCGCTTCGCGCAGGCGCGCCAGCAGGCGGCCGTGCCGCGTCCGGATGCGGTCGTTCCGCACCGCCCGCTCCAGCGCCCGGCGCTCGCCCACCAGCACGACCAGCTTCTTGCCGCGCGTCACGGCGGTGTAGAGGAGGTTGCGCTGCAGGAGCGGCCAGTGCGTGGCGGTCAGCGGCACGACGACGGCCGGATACTCCGAGCCCTGCGCCTTGTGCACGGTCACCGCATAGGCCAGGGTCAGGTCGTCGAGGTCGGCCGCCTCGTACTCGACCGGCGCGCCGTCGATCTCCACCGTGATCCGGTCGCCCTCGAGGATGCGCACGACCGTGCCGACGTCGCCGTTGAACACGCCCTTTTCGTAGTCGTTCACGAGCTGCATCACGCGGTCGCCCGGCCGGAGCGCGAGGCTGCCCCGCACCAGCACTGACTCGCCCGGATTGATGAGTGCCTGCAGCCTGGCATTCAGGTTGTCCGCGCCCACGACGCCCCGGTACATCGGGGTGAGCACCTGGATGTCGCGGTCCGGTCGCAGCCCGAAGCGCCGCGGGATGCGCTTCGTGACCAGCTCCTCCACCAGGGCCAGGATCGCGGCCGGGTCCTCGCGCTGCACCAGGTAGAAGTCGGCCTCGTCGGTGTGGCTGGTCTCGGGGAGCTCGCCGCGGTTGATCCGGTGGGCGTTCTCGATGATCTTGCCGCCCTCCTGCTGGCGGAACACGCGCACGAGCCGGCAGCTCTGGAAAACGCCACTGTCGAGCAGGTCGCCGAGGACCCGGCCCGGCCCGACGCTCGGCAACTGGTCGGCATCCCCGATCAGCACCAGCCCGGCCGTGGGCGGCAGCGCGGCCAGCAGATCTCGGGCGAGCAGGAGATCCACCATGCTCGTCTCGTCGATCAGCACGAGCTCCGCATCGAGCGGACGGCCGGGCCCGCGGGCAAACGACCCCGTGCCCGGATCGAACTCGAGCAGGCGGTGGATCGTGCGCGCGCCCATTCCCGTCGCCTCCGTGAGCCGCTTGGCCGCCCGCCCGGTGGGCGCCGCGAGCTCCACGCGCAATCCCATGCGGCGGCAGACGGAGACAATCGCGCGCACGATGGTGGTCTTGCCGACTCCCGGCCCGCCGGTGATCACGGAGACCCGGTGCGAAAGCGCCAGCTGCACCGCATCGAGCTGCTCCTCGGTCAGCGAGATCCCGGCGGCCGTGCGCACTCCCGGCAGGAACTCGTGAATCCGTGCGCCAAGGACCGAGCGGCCTCGGGCGAGCGCGGCAAGACGCTCGGCCACCTCGACTTCCGCCGCGTGGAGGTGCGGCAGATAGACGAGGCGCTCGTGCGGCTCGCCGGCAGCTTCGACGCGGACCTGTCGGTCCCGCTCGAGCTCCGCCAGGGCAGCGTCGACCAGCAGCGGATCGACGCCGAGGAGCCGCACGCCCTGCTCGACAAGGCTGGCCCATGGATACGCCACATGGCCTTCCTGCACCTGGGCGGCAAGCACGTGCCGGAGCCCCGCCGCGAGCCGGTCCGGATCGTCCTCCGCAACTCCGAGCGACCGCGCCATCCGGTCGGCGATCACGAATCCCACCCCGGCGACGTCGCGCGCCAGCCGGTAGGGCTGCTCCCTCGCAATGGTGACGGCGCGCGCCCCGTACTGCTCGTAGACCCGCGCCGCCAGCACGGGACCGAACCCGTGGCCGCGCAGGAAGACCAGCGTCTCGCGCGCGGCGCGCCCCGCCCCCCACGACTTCAGGATCTTCTTGAGCTTCTTCCGGCCGATGCCCTCGATTTCGAGCAGGCGCTGGGGCGTCTCGTCGATCACCCTCAGCGTGTCGATCCCGAAGGCTTCCACGATGCGCTCGGCCAGCACCTTCCCCATCCCGCTCAGCACGCCCGAGGCCAGGTAGCGGCGGATGCCGTCCTCGGTCGTCGGCACGATGGGCTGGAAGGACTCCACCTGGAACTGCGGCCCGAAACGACCGTGGATCACCTCGCGGCCGGTCACGCGGAGCTGCTCGCCGGGCTGGAGCCCCGGGATGATGCCGACAATGGTCAGACTGCGGTCGCTGTCGCTCACCTTCAAGCGAGCCACCGACCAGTGGTTCTGCTCGTTCGTGTAGACGACGTGCTGGAGAGTGCCCTCGTAGGTCTTGAGCTCCGCGTCGGTTTGCATGGCGCGGTAATCTTATCACGCCCCGGATGGGATCCCAGGCTCGCCGCACGACCACGATGCGCGAGCCGGCGCACCCGCGAGATGGCGGCCGAATCGAGGTCGAAGCTGTGGTGCAGAGCTCCCCGGCTCAGAAAAAGGGGCGCCCTCCCCTGGGAGACGCGGGGCGGCTACCTCCGGTTCCGCTGCGGGCAGTGCCACGCGTTCGACACCGCCACCCACCCGCAGACCAACCTCGCCCGCTGCTTTCGCTGCGGCCAGAACTTCAACTCCATCGACCTCGTCATGGCCATCCGCCGGGTTCCATTCCTCGACGCCGCGCCTTACCTGCGCCTGCACGAGCTCCGCGTCCTGGGCGCCCAGCAAGCCCGTTCATGACCCCGAATCGACACCCCATCGATCACCGTGAGCACGCATGGCCAGTACAGTCTTGGGATTATCCCCCCGCGGGGGAGTAAGTGTAGTAAACGGAAAGGGTGAGCACCATCAGCGCCGTCGAGTAGACGCGGCCGCCGTCCTTGCCCCAGGGCCCGATCGGATCCCAGGACCCCTTCTCGCACCACTGGCCCTTTCGCTGGTGATCGAGGATGGCCTTCTTCATCGCCTGGTTCCATGTGGCCCACTGACGCCCACCGACCTG
>JAFGQW010000162.1 GCA_016935485.1 Planctomycetota bacterium
CAGGCGATCTGGTACGACAACATCCGGCGGGCGGAGCTCCGCTCGGGCGAGATGCAGGCCCTGTTGGCGCGCGGCGTGTCCGGGCTGACCTCCAACCCGGCCATCTTCGCCAAGGCGATCGGCGGCTCGAGCGACTACGACGACGCGCTGCGCGCGCGCGCCGCCGAGGGCCTCGATCCGGAGCGGATCTTCGAGGCGCTGGCCGTCGAGGACATCCGCGGGGCGGCCGACATTCTCCGGCCGGTCTACGAGGGGACCGCCCGCGCCGACGGCTACGTGAGCCTCGAGGTGAGCCCGCAGCTCGCGCACGACACCGCCGGCACCCTCGAGGCGGCCAGCCGGCTGTGGCGGCGCGTGGACCGGCCGAACCTCATGATCAAGGTGCCGGCCACCCCGGCGGGATTCCCGGCGATGCGCGCGCTGATCGCCGAGGGCATCAACGTCAACGCCACGCTGCTCTTCGCGCTGGAGGCCTACCGCCGGACGGCCGATGCCTACCTCTCCGGGCTCGAGGATCGCGCGCGGGCCGGCGGCGATCTCAGCCGCGTCGCGTCCGTCGCCTCGTTCTTCGTCAGCCGCGTGGACACGCTCGTGGACCGGCGGCTCGACGAGAAGGCCCCCGGCGCGGGGCGCGACGAGCTGAAGGGGCGCGCCGCGGTTGCCAACGCGAAGCTCGCCTACGAAGTCTTCCGCGACATCTTCGGCGGCGCGCGGTTCCGGGCGCTCCCGGGCGCGCAGAAGCAGCGGATGCTGTGGGCGAGTACGAGCACGAAGAACCCCGCCTATCGCGACGTGATCTACGTGGAGGAGCTGATCGGGCCGGACACCGTGAACACGGTCCCGCCGCAGACGCTCGAGGCGCTCGAGGACCACGCGGTCGTCCGGGAAACGCTGACCGACGGCCTTGACGAGGCGCGCGCCCACCTCGAGCGCCTCGCCGCGGCGGGCATCGACATGGACGACGTGACCGCGACGCTGCTCGCCGACGGGGTCGAGGCGTTCGCCGTGCCCTTCGAGGAGCTGCTCGGGAAGATCCGCGAGAAGTGCGCGGCGCTCCACGAGGCGTGAAGAAGAAGAGAACCAAGAAGGACGCGCAGCAAGAAGGAGCCGTCGAGCACGAGCCCGAGTACGACGAAGAAGCGTGCGCGTGAGGGCGCGCCCCCGAGCGCGCGCGAAGACAAGAAGAGCGTCGAGCCATGAACGACACGTGCACCCCGTTCGCCAGCGCGCTGGTCGTCTTCGGCGCGAGCGGCGACCTCGCCTCCCGCATGCTCGTCCCGGCGCTCTTCCAGCTCGACCGCAAGCGCCGCCTCCCCGCGCGCTTCGTGCTGCTGGGCACCGCGCGCCGTCCCTGGGACGACACGACGTTCCGCGCGCAGCTCCGCGCGGCGGCCGCAGCGCGCGCGGGCCTCGATCCCGCCGGCGACGAGTGGGCGGCCTTCGAGCGGCGGCTCTTCTACGTGTCCGGGGACATGGCGAGCGGCGCGCTGTATCGCCGCCTGGACGAGCGCCTCGCCGCGCTGCAGGACGGCGCCGCCGACCGCCTCTACTACCTGGCGACCAAGCCCGACCTGTTCGCCACGGCCGTGGCCGGCCTCGGGGCCGCCGGGATGCTGGACGAGCGCGACGGCCGCAAGCGGGTCGTGGTGGAAAAGCCCTTCGGCCACGATCTCAACTCCGCGCTGGCGCTCAACCGCGCGCTGCACGCCGTCGTCCGCGAGGACCAGATCTACCGGATCGACCACTACCTCGGCAAGGAGACCGTGCAGAACCTGATGGTCCTGCGCTTCGCGAACGCCATCTTCGAGCCGCTCTGGAACCGGAACTACGTCGACAACGTGCAGATCACCGTGGCCGAGACGCTGGGCGTCGGCCACCGCGCGGGATACTACGACCGCGCGGGCGTGCTGCGCGACATGGTGCAGAACCACCTGCTGCAGCTGCTCGCGCTGGTGGCGCTGGAGCCCCCCGCGCGCTTCGAGCCCGACGCGCTGCGCAACGAGAAGGTGAAGGTCCTGGGCGCGATCCGTCCGATCCGCGGCAGCGACACGGCCCGCCACACGGTGCGCGGCCAGTATCGCGGCTACCGGGAAGAGGACGGAGTGCGGGACGACTCGACGACGGCCACCTTCGCGGCGCTACGCCTCCACATCGACAACTGGCGCTGGCAGGGCGTGCCGTTCTACCTCCGGACCGGAAAGCACCTGCCTACGAAGGTGAGCGAGATCACCATCCAGTTCCGCGCGCCGCCCCAGGGCCTGTTCCAGGGCGAGGAGTCCTGCCGGATCACCTCCAACCGCCTGAGTGTCCGCGTGCAGCCCGACGAGGGCATCCATCTCCAGTTCGAGACCAAGGTGCCGGATCAGGGCTTCGCGATGCGCTCGGAGCACCTCGAGTTCCACTACCGCGAGGCGTTCGAGGGCGTGGCGCTCCCGGACGCCTACGAGCGCCTCCTGCTGGACGCGATTCGCGGCGACGCCTCGCTGTTCACCCGCGCCGACGAGATCGCGCTCGCCTGGGAGCTCGTCGACGGGATCCTCCAGGGATGGGCGGGGCGGCAGGCGCCGCCGCTCGAGCCGTACGAACCGGGCCGCTGGGGGCCGCCGGGGGCCGACCGGCTGGTGCAAACCGACGGGCGCAGCTGGAATCTGCTCGGCGGGTGAGCGCGCGTCAGGGGAGCACAGAGAACCACGGGAAACCGGCCGGAGGCAGGACCATGAAACAGCAGTTCGGCGTCGTCGGCCTCGGGGTCATGGGCGCCAATCTCGCGCTCAACATCGAGCGAAACGGCTTCTCCGTGGCGGTCTACAACCGTAGCCGCGACCGGACCCGGGCGCTCCTCGAGGGCGACGGCCGCGGCCGGAACCTCGTCGGACACCCCTCCCTCGAGGCGCTCGTCGGGGCGCTCGAGACGCCGCGCCGCCTGCTGCTGATGGTCAAGGCCGGCGCGCCCGTCGACGAGCTGATCGCGGCGCTCGAGCTCCACTTCGCGCCGGGCGACATCCTGATCGACGGCGGCAACTCCCACTTCGCCGACACCGACCGCCGGGAGCGGGCGCTCGCCTCGCGCGGGATCCACTTCTTCGGCTTGGGGGTCAGCGGCGGCGAGGAGGGGGCGCTCCGGGGCCCGAGCCTGATGCCCGGCGGCGACCGCGAGGCCTACCGCCATCTCGAGCCCGTGCTGCTGAAGATCGCCGCCCGCGCCGACACGGGTCCGTGCGTCACCTACGTCGGCGCCGGGAGCGCGGGCCATTTCGTCAAGATGGTGCACAATGGCATCGAGTACGGCGACATGCAGCTGATCGCCGAGGCCTACGACCTGATGCGCCACGCGCTGGGCATGACCACCACGGAGATCGCCGCCACGCTCGGCGAGTGGAACCGAGGCGAGCTTGCGTCGTACCTGATCGAGATCACCGCCAAGGTGGTGGACTTCCCCGACGACCAGGGAACGGGCGGGCCGCTGATCGATCGGATCCTGGACCGGGCGGCGCAGAAGGGAACCGGGAAGTGGGCCAGCGCGGCGGCGCTCGAGCTAGACGTGCCGGTGCCCACGATCACGGCCGCGGTCGACGCGCGGATCCTCTCCGCCATGAAGGAGCTCCGCGCCGCCGCCGCCGCGGCCTATGCCGCCGGCGTGAAACCGGCCGCGGTCGCTCGACCCGTCGCCCTGGAACGGCTCCGCGCCGCGCTCTACGCCGCCAAGATCTCGCTCTACGCCCAGGGCTTCGATCTGCTGCGCCGGGCCGACGCCGAGCACGACTACGGGCTACTCCCGGCCGAGCTCGCGCGCATCTGGAAGGCCGGCTGCATCATCCGGGCCCGCTTCCTGGATCGCATTCGCGAGGCGTTCGAGCGCGAGCCCGATCTCGAGCACCTGCTGCTCGACGCGACGTTTCGCGCGGATGTCGCCGAGCGCGCCGAGGCCTGGCGACAAACGGTGGTGCTCGCGGTGGAGTGCGGGCTGCCGACCCCGGCGCTCGCGGCCTCGCTCGCCTACTTCGACGGCTTCCGGCGGGAGCGCGCGCCGGCCAACCTGATCCAGGCGCAGCGCGACTTCTTCGGCGCGCACACCTACGAGCGGCTGGACCGGCCAGGCGCGTTTCACACGGACTGGGAATAGGAGCGCATCCGCACGTGGCCGAGCACATCCTCGCCGGCGACATCGGCGCCACCAAGACCCTCTTCGCCCGCTATGCGGTGGAGCCCGCCGGTCTCAGATCGGTGCGGGAAGTGCAGGTTCCGAGCCGGGACTTCGCAGGGCTCGTGGCGGCGATCACGGCCTTCCGATCGGGCGAGGACGCGCCGGTGGCCGCCGCCGCTTTCGGCGTGCCCGGCCCGGTGCTGGAGGGCCGAGTGGTCACGACCAACCTCCTCTGGGAGCCGATCGAGCTCGGTGCGGTCGCCCGCGCCGCGGGCGTCGCGCCGGAGCGCGTCCGCCTGATGAACGATCTCGAGTCGACCGCCTACGGCGCGCTCTTCCTGCCGGAGGATCGCTTCGTCGTGCTGAACCCCGGCGTCTCGAGGCCGGGGCACATCGCGGTCATCGCCGCCGGCACCGGGCTCGGGCAGGCCTACCTCTTCTGGGACGGCGTGCGCCACCGCCCGGCCGCGACCGAGGGCGGCCACAACGGGTTTGCGCCGCGCACCGACCGCGAGATCGCGCTGCTGCGCTTCCTCCGCGCGCGGTACGGCCACGTCTCCTTCGAGCGCGTCCTTTCCGGGCCGGGGCTGGGCAACCTGTTCGAGTTCCTCCACGCCGTGGAGCGGCGCCCCGTGGCCGCGCCGATCCGGGAGCGCTTGGAGACCGAGGATCCGAGCGCCGTGATCGGCGAGAGCGGCGTGCGCGGCGAGTGCCCCGTGTGCGCGGAGGCCGTGGACTGGTTCGTGAGCCTCTACGGCTTCCAGGCCGCCAACCAGGCGCTCACCGTCATGGCGCTGGGCGGCGTCTACATCGGCGGCGGCATCGTGCTCAAGCTGCTGCCCCGCATGACCTCCGGGCGGTTCATGGCGTCCTTCACCGACAAGGGGCGCTACCGCGAGCTCCTGGCCGGGATCCCGGTGCGGATCCTCCTCGACCCCGGCACCTCGCTCCGCGGGGCGGCCGAGGCAGCGCGGGAGCTCGTGACCGGGCCCTGACCGCCGCCGCAGACTCTTACGATGCGGAACCACGCGATGGACCGCAGCGAGCTGACGCGTTTCGTGAAGGACCGGGCGCGCGCGGTCGGGTTCGACCGGGTGGGCGTAGCCGCTGCCGGGCGCGCGCGCGATGCCGGCCGGTTGCGGGCCTGGCTCGAGGCCGGCCGGCACGGCGAGATGGCCTACCTCGAGCGGCACTTCGAGCAGCGCGTGGATCCGCGGGCGCTCCTGCCCGGCGCGCGCTCCGTGGTGTCGGTCGCGCTCGGCTACTACACGCCGCATCCCGGCGACGGCGGACCGGGCTGCGGCAAGATCTCGCGCTACGCCTGGGGCGACGACTACCACGACATCGTGAAGGAGCGGCTGTTCGCCCTGCGGCGCGCGCTCGAGGCGGCGGTGCCGGGACTGCGCGCCCGGTGCTGCGTCGACACGGCGCCCATCCTGGAGAAGTACTGGGCGGTCGCGGCGGGAATCGGCTGGCTCGGCAAGCACGGCTGCGTGATCACCCCGGAGTGCGGCTCCTGGGTGTTCCTGGGAGAGCTCGTCCTCGACTGCGAGCTCGATGCCGACGCCCCGCTTCCCGACCGCTGCGGCACCTGCCGCCGGTGCTTGGAGGCCTGCCCGACCGGCGCCCTCGCCGCGCCCAGCCGGCTCGATGCGACGCGGTGCCTCTCCTACTGGACGATCGAGTCGCGGGCGGACTGCTTCCCCCCGGACATCCGCCGCGCGCTCGACGGCCGGATCTTCGGGTGCGACATCTGCCAGGAGGTGTGCCCGTGGAACCGAAAGCTCGCGCAGACGACGCCGCTCGTCGCGTTCGCGCCGCGGCTGGACAACATGAACCGACCGCTCAGGGAGCTCCTGAGCATGGACGAGCCCACGTTTCGCCGCCGCTTTCGCTCGAGCCCCGTCCGCAGGGCGAAGTGGCCGGAGTTCGTCCGCAACCTGCTGGAGGCCGCCGCCTCCGGCGCGTGAAGAGAGCGGCGGCAAGGGCCCGCCGCTACTCGCCGAGGATCTCGTCCTGGAGCGCCCGCGCCGCCTCGGGGTTCGGCACGAGATCGGAGTGGCAGGCCGCCTTGCCCCCGTCGCCCGGTCGCCGCCGGATCGCCTCGGCCGATTGCGCGGCCCGCGGCGCGAGGATGCGCTGCTGCTCGGGCGAAAGCGCGGCCGGTTTGCGCGCCGGCGCGCCGGGCTCGAAGCCGGGAGCCTTCCCGGAGGAGAACTCCTCGATTTCCTTCGAGATCCGGACCGCACACCAGGCGTGACCGCACATGGCGCAGAAGTCGGTGTCCACGTCGAGGTCCTCGTCGTGGAGCGCCCGCGCGGTATCGGGGTCGAACGCCAGCGCGAAGTGCTTCTCCCAGTGGAGCGCGGCCCGGGCGCGCGTGATCTCGTCGTCGCGGTCACGCGAGCCGGGAATCCCGAGCGCCACGTCGGCGGCGTGCGCGGCGATCTTGTAGGCGATGCACCCCTGCTTCACGTCGTCGCGCTTCGGCAGCCCCAGGTGCTCCTTGGGGGTCACGTAGCAGAGCATGGCCGCACCGTGGTAGGCGGCCAGCGTCGCGCCGATCGCAGACGTGATGTGGTCGTAGCCCGGGAAGATATCGGTGACCAGGGGGCCGAGCACGTAGAACGGCGCCCCGTGGCAGATCCGGCGCTCGAGCTTCATGTTGAATT
Source organism: Planctomycetota bacterium (assembly GCA_016935485.1). Classification (GTDB taxonomy): domain Bacteria; phylum Planctomycetota; class JAFGQW01; order JAFGQW01; family JAFGQW01; genus JAFGQW01. Next base: position 6,817 of record JAFGQW010000162.1, read on the forward strand.
CGATCTGGTCCAGCGGCACGTGGCCCGGCCCCTCGATCATGGTCTGCACGCCGCTGGCCCACGCGCGCTCGGTCAGCTCGCCCAGCGTCTCGAGTTCCCGGAGCTGCGCCGCGTCGGTGGCGTCCGCGAGCCCGCCCGGCCGCAGGCCGTCGCCGAGGCTGAACGCGACGTCGTACTCGCGGAGAATCGCGCAGATGTCGTCGAAGAGCTCGTACATCGGGTTCTGGCGGCCGTGGTGCAGCATCCAGCGCGCGAGCAGGCTCCCGCCGCGCGAGACGATCCCGATCAGCCGGTTCTTCACCAGCCCGAGGTGCTCCCGCAGCAGTCCCGCGTGGATCGTGAAGAAGTCGACGCCCTGGCGCGCCTGGTGCTCGAGCGTCCGCAGGATCTCGTCGTGGGTGAGCTCCTCGATGGGGCGCCCGAGGATCATGGAGTAGATCGGCACGGTGCCGACCGGGACGGTCGCTTCGCGCAGCATCGCCTCGCGGCAGGCGTCGAGGTCGCCGCCGGTGGACAGGTCCATGACCGTGTCGGCCCCCCAGCGCACCGCCCACCGCATCTTCTCGACCTCGGCCTCCGTGCTGGAGGAGACCGGCGAGGCGCCGAGGTTGGCGTTGATCTTGGTGGTGGCGGCGCGGCCGATCGCCATGGCGTCGAGGCGGTAGGATAGGTGCACCTTGTTCGCGGGGAGGATCATGCGGCCCGCGGCGACCTCGGCCCGGATCTCCTCGGCCGTCAGATGCGGCTCCCGGGCGGCGACCCGCCGCATCGCGGGCGTCACGATGCCCGCGCGCGCCCATTCGAGCTGGGTGGCCGGCGTGCGGCCCGACGCGCCGGGCCAGTCCATCGCGGTCCGGTGCGAGGGAGCGGGCATGCCGGGCGTGTCCGGCGAGCTGAACGCGCGCGGCCCGCCAACGTCGACCGGCCGGGCGAAGCTCCCGGGAGTGGTGAGCTCCGCGCCCCGGAACGACGGGTTGGGACCGCGCGGCGGCAGCGACCAGCCGCCCGCATCACGGGGACCGGATCGAGACATGGCGCACTCTCTTTCTCCGCTCAGCGCGGCTCGGACAAGGACACGGCGGACGCGGCAAGCGCACGGCGCTGGTGGCGGGTCGGGCACATCGCGTTTCCTGCGCCGGCATCACCCGGATCAGGTTCGAAGGGTCTGTTCTCAGCCCGCAAGCGGGCACCCCTAGCGACGA
>JAFGQW010000014.1 GCA_016935485.1 Planctomycetota bacterium
ATCGCGGGGAACACGGGCTCGTCCGGCACGGCCGCGCTTGCCGCAGGGCCGTGCTCCGTCGTGTGCTTCGCGCACGCGCCGTTTCCCCGGGCCGTTGACAGCCCCCCGGCACAGCGTATAATCGCGCCTGTTCTGCGGCGCTCTGCCGCCGCCGCTGAGGTAGTTTGTGTCCGCGCGGGCCCGGCCTGAACCGCTCCGCTTGCGCAGGACCGTGGAGGTTTCGGGTTCGATCGGCCGCCCCGACCGGTCGCCGTCCGTTTCGCGCTCACCAGGAAAGGAATACCGGACCATGAAGAACCTCGTGTGTGCCGCGTGCGTCGCGGCCGTCCTGCTCGTCCTCGCCATGCCGACCTGGGTGTCCGTGCCGGCGCAGACCTACGTCTGCATCCCGGACAACCTGCCGGCCAGCGGCGGCAGCAACGTGTACCCGTTCGGGACCAACACCGAGTGGCGCTACCAGATGCGAGTGGACGCGGCCTGGCTCCCCACGTCGCCGTTCCGGATCCTCGAGGTGGCGATCGCCGCCGGCAGGACCGGCACGTTCACGGCCAGCCAGTGTCAGATCCGCATGGCCCACACCACGATCGCCAATTTCCAGAACGACAAGGTCTTCGCCACCAATCTGGGACCCTGCCCGACGCAGGTCTTCAACGGCCCGCTGAGCTTCCCCGCCACGGCCAGCCAGTGGTGCAACCTCGGGCTCAGCGGCTCCTTCGGGCACGACGGAACGCGGAACCTCCTGATCGAGATCCGTTTCCAGGCGGGCTCGGGCAATGTCAGCGTTCGCTCGGCCACCGCCTCGGTCCTGTCGGTCCGCCGGCTCTGGGCTTCCGGCGCGGGCGCGTACACCGCCACCTCCGGCAGTGTCGATTCCATCACCGCCACCGGCGCCGCGAAGCTCCTGCTGACCATCGACCCCGCCACCGTGCTGCTCGCCCCGGACACGGTCAGCCTCGGCACCAAGGCCGCGATCCGGCTCGTGCAGGCGCGCCCGGGCGAGTATTACCAGATGGCCGCCTCGCTCGGACAGACGCCGCTGTCGCTCCCGGGCTACACGATCTGCCTCACGCCGGACAATGTGTTCATCTATTCGGTCCTCTACGGCGCGCCCATCTTCCACTCGTACGCGGGCTTGACGAACGCCCAGGGCAACGCGTTCGGCACGTTCCTCCCGCCGAACCTCCCGGTGCTGGTCGGCGTGTGCGTCTACCACGCCGCCGTCACCTATGACAACGCGGGCCTCACCGGCGCCTCCAACACCGCCGGCCTCCAGCTCGTGCCCTGACGCCGCACCCGCGCGCGGCCTGACGCGCGGCCCGATCCCCCGCGGGGTCGGGCCGCCGGCTTCCCGCACCTGCAACGCGCTGTCCGCTCCGCCAGCCCGCCATGTTACAATCCCGCCCCGGAGTTCCGTCCATGGCTGCCGGCGCGCCCAAGCTTGTGATCCGCATCAGCCTCGCGGTATCCGCCGTGATGCTCGCGGGGAAGCTCACGGCCTGGTTGCTGACCCACAGCACGGCGCTACTCGCGGACGCCGCGGAATCCGTGGTCCACGGCGCCGCCACCGGGCTCGCCGCCTTCAGCCTGTGGCTCGCCGCGCAGCCCGCCGACGAGAGCCATCCCTACGGCCACGGGCGGATCGCCTACTTCTCGGCCGGCTTCGAGGGTGCGCTGGTGCTCGCCGCCGCCGGCGCGGTGATCTGGAGCGCCATCGATGGACTCGTCCACCCACCCGCGCTGCAGCGCCTCGGCACCGGGCTCGGCATCGCGGCGGGGCTGGCGGCGATCAACCTCGGGCTCGGTCTTGCCCTGATCCGCGTCGGCAAGAAGCACAACGCTCTCATCCTCACCGCCAACGGCCACCACGTGCTGAGCGACGTCTGGACCACGGGCGCGGCCATCCTCGGCGTCGCCCTGGTGCTGGTGACGAACGCGGCCTGGCTCGATCCCGTGGCCGCGCTCGTGATCGGCGCACTCATCATGGTGAGCGGCGCCGCGCTCGTGCGCACGTCGTTTCGGGGCCTGATGGACCGGGTCGACCCGGCGCTCGGGCGCGACCTGATCGAGGAGCTGGACCGAGCAGTACGGGAGGGCCGGATCACTGCCTTCCATCAGCTCCGCTGCCGGCGGCTCAACGACGAGATCTGGATCGACGTGCACCTGCTCGTCCCCGGCGCACTCGCCACGGTCGACGCGCACCACGCCGTAACCGATGTGGAGGAGGCGGTGCGGCGGCGGTTCGCGGCGGACCGGGTCCACATGACATCGCACATCGAACCTGCCGAGCACGAGGTCGGCCACCCCGACGGCCATGCGGGAGTGAGCGAACCGCTCAGGTCCGATGCACCGGCGCCGCCCGCCGCGTCGGGGGACGCTCCCTCCTGACTTCCGGCGCCGCCGCCACCGGAAGCGGCGCCAGCCCGCCGAACCGCCGGAGCAGCCGGTACCCCACGGCAAAGACAGCGCGCCGCCACCACGAGCGCCGCTTCTCGCGGATCTTCTGGAGCACGTTCAGCACGGTCTCCGCCACGAGCTTGGAGACGACCTGCCTGGCCGCCTCCTCGTCGCCGTGCTCCCGGCAGATCCGCACGAGCGTCGCGGAAAGGTCCTTCACCGTGTAGTGCTCCCAGGGCCGGCCGCTTCTCGTGATGTCTCGCCCGATCTCGAGGAAGACCGCGGAGGGCTGGAGGGCGAGCCGGGTCGCCGTCCAGCCGATGGTCCGGACGGCGTGGATCGTGTTGTAGGCCGCGTACGCGGCGTGGCTGAAGCCGTTGAGCTCGGCGACCTGGGCGCGCGACAGCGTGGCCGACGAGCGGATGACGTGATTGTCGTGCGGATCGTACTCGTAGCGGTAGCGGCGCGCCTGCTCGTGCACCTCCGTGCCCGGCAGGAGCTTCATCAGGGAGACCGCGATCTTGGAGGGAACCAGGCCGAAGGCAAAATCGAACGACCGGAGCACGTCCGCCACGCGGTCGTGGGGAAGCCCGGCAATGAGATCGATCATGACGCCCAGCCGCGGGCTGAACGCGCAGGGCCGGTAGATGCTCGCTTCCATGAGCGCCGTGATCGCCGCCTGGAACTTCTCGCGGTCGAACGTGCGGCGCACCGCCTGGAGCGCGCGGGGATTGGTGGTCTGGAGGCCCGCTTCCGCGAAGAACCGCAGCGCGGCCAGCGCCTGGATCTGCTCCGCGTCGAGGAGCTCGGCGCGAAACTCGAACCAGAAGTTCACGCGCTTCGTGACCGAACCGAGGAAGCGAAAGAGCTCCGCGGCGCGGCGCCGGTCGTAGTTCACGTTGGTGTCGAAGAACTCGATCTCGGGCACGCCCAGCTTCACGAGGTGCGCCACCTCCGCCTTGACACGCTCGAGCGGGAAGGCGCGCACCCTCTTGAAGCCGCGCGCCTCGAAGCAGTAGGCGCAGCGGAACGGACAGCCGCGGGTCGACTCCAGCGGCACCCGCTTGATGCGGCGAAGCTCGTCACCGAAGCTTCCCGCGAGATACGGGGACGGGATCGAGGCGAGATCCAGGATGGGCGGGCGGGGCGGATTGGTGCGGATCGCCGCGCCGGCCCGCCACACCAGCCCCGCGATGCCGGCCAGGTTCCGGGCGGCGCGGTCCGGCAGCGACTCGGCGAGCCGACGCAGGAGATCGCGGAAGGTCTCCTCGCCCTCGCCGACGACCACGGCATCTGCTTGAGGAACCTCGCGCAGCACGGCGACCGGCCTCGGCGTCACCTCGACGCCGCCCAGCACCACGAGCGGCCGGTCGCGCGCCGGCAGCAGCGACACGATCCGGCTCACGGCCAGGTAGTTCCAGGAGTAGCAGGAGAAGCCGACCACCTCGGCCCCGCAGCGCTCGATGGCGTGGATCACCGCGCGCGGATCGGTGGTCACGCACCGGTGCAGGATCTCGATCGAGAAGGTACGACGGATCTCCTCGTCGGCGTCGGCATGGGCCTTGAGATAACCCAGGGCCAGCGAGATGCCGGCTTCACCCTCCCCGTAGAGGTAGACGAGCAGGACCTTGCGCATCGGGCTTGGCGTCCGTCGCGGCCAACAGCACGCCGGCCCGGGCCCCGCGCGCAGCACCCGGACCGGCCGCTCCGCGCACGCTCGCGCTACCGGCCCCGGAGGGGCGCGCTTCTCCGCGCCCGCCACGGCGGACGTCGTTCCCTCGGCGTCCCGCCGGGCAGCCGGACGCAAGCGGGAGATCGAGGGTATTGTACCCGGCCGGCAAGCGGCGCATCAAGGGCCGGGCCGACACTTGGGGGTCGAGATCTCCCGAGAGCGCTCCAAAGGGCTCTGCGGGCAGGAGTTGGGGGCCCCTGCCGCCGCCCCCCGCCTGGCGATCGGGCGATCGGCTGGCACGAGCCGTCGTCCGGAATCGTGCTGTACCTTCCGCGCGGCCCGGGCGTTGGCCCGCGCGGAGGGAATTCCGCGAGTCCGCCCGGACCGACACAGTAGACTGTCCACCACAACCGCGCCGCCCGCCGCGGACCTTCCCTTCGGGAGCGCACCGGAATGAAGCCCCCTCGTGTCGCCACGGCGATCCTCCTCCTCCTCGCCGCCACCACCCTCCTCGGCCCCGCGCGCGAGGAGGAAGAAAGCGTTACCCCCTACCTCCCCTACCTCCCCGGCACCGAACCGCTGGATGACAGCGGCGCCAGGCTCCTTGGCGCGATCTTCGTCGCCGAGGCGCCGCGCCCCGGATCCGTCCGCCCGATTGCCGGCGCCCGGGTGCAGGGCTTCACCGAGGACGGACGTCCGGTCGCCATCACCTCCCGGCTCGTCAGCGAGGCGACCACCGACGAGTTCGGCATCGCCAACGTCCCGAACGGTCCGGAGCCCGCCGACCACTGGCTGATCGACGCCGCCGGGTTCGGCGTCGTCCACCACTTCGGGAACCTCGAGTCGTTTGACGTCCAGCCATTCCTCCTCCGGGTGACCGGCGATCGTCGGCTGCGCGTGCTCGATCCCTTCGGCGAGCCTCTCGCCGGCGCCCGCGTCGAGCTGCTGCTCGGCTGTCCTCACAGCCCGGCGGCGCGCGTGGCCACGACCGACCGGGAGGGCCTGGCCGTGCTTGCGGACGTCTCCGACGAAGGCTGGGAGCTGTGGATCCTCGCGGACGGCATCGCCCCCGGGCCCTACGGGCTCCCGGCGACTCCTTGCGCCGGGGAGCCCCCGGCGTTGCTGACCGGGTACGGAGCCACCGCGCGCGGGCTCGTCGTGAACGCCGCGGGGGAGCCGCTCGCGGGGGTCGTGGTGCGCGAGCTCGACTACCCGCGCGGTCCGGTCACCACCACCGACGCGAAGGGCCGGTTCGTCCTCGCTGGCCTTTCCGGCTCCACGCCCATCGGATTGTTCGCGCCGGACGAGCCCTTCGGAGACCGCCCCGGATCCGTCGTCCGCACCTTCGCCGAGGACGTTCCGCTCCGGATCACCCTCCGCGATGACCGGCCCACGAGCCTCGCGGACGGCGAGCCGCGCTACCGCGTCGACGTGGTGGTGTCGGAGCGGTACGCGGTCGAGAAGGGCGGACTCACGACGGAGGAAACGCACGCCGTGCAGGCGCCCATCCGTCTGGTCCGCCTCGACGACGGCCTGACGTTCCGGATACTGCACCGCGAGCTTCCGCTCGAGATTCCGCCCGGCCCGTACCGTGTCACGGCCGGAGGCGGCTTCTCGGAGTACGCGCCCGTCTCGGTCGACGCGCGGCTTCCCCTCGCCGGCGGCGCACCGCTGGAGATCACCGTGCAGGATCGCCAGCCGTGGCTCCGGATCGAGGCCGACCCCGGACTCGCCGCCGCGATGGCCGAGCTGCGCATCCCGGGAGGAACCAGGGAACTGAGGTCCCCGCACCACCCAGGGCTCATCCAACTGCCCGCCGCGGCACGAGCCGTGCTGGTGGTCGAGGAGCCGCGGACGCTGGTCTTCCCGGTACCTCCCTCGACGGGCGAGGTCCGGGTTGCGAAGTGCGTGCTTCCCGAGCCGACCGTGATCCTGCTCCGCGTGCGGGACGCCGCCGGCAAGCCACTCGCAGCCGAGGTCTCGACCTGGCCCGACGTCGATGAGCCCATCGGCATCGCCGACGATGGGCGGGTGCGGATCGAGACGCGCGCAGCCGGCTCCGTGACTCTCCACATTCGCGCGCCCCACCACGTCGAGCGCGAGGTGGAGCTGGTGCTGCCTGACCGCACGGCGCGGATCGACCTCGGAGAGATCGTGCTCGAGCGAGACCCCTCGCCCACGAGTCGGCTGCGTGCCGTGACCGCCGCCGGCGAACCGGCGGCCGGAGCGGTCTTCGTTGTCGAGGGTATTCCCGGGGGCCCCGCCGAGACGGACGCCGAGGGCTTGGCGGAGGTCTCGCTCCCCCCGGCGCCGGTCGAGGCCGAGATCCGCGTCGAGGGCTCCCTCCCGCTGCCGGTTACCCTGTCCCGCGACGGCCCCACGGACTTCCGTCTGCCCGGCGGAAGCCTCTCGCTCCGCATCCGCAACGCCGGCGCCGAGCCGCTCGACGCGGTCGTCTACCTGGACAGCCACGCCTTCGAGTGCAGCGGCGGCGAGCTCGTGATCCGCGGCCTGACCGCCGGTCCCCACACCCTGCTGGTCGGCGCGCGAGGCTACGTGGGCGAGGTGCGCCGCCTCTCGCTCGCGCAAGACGAGGCGCGCACGCTCGCGATCACTCTGCCCGCGCGATGACGGACTCGCAGCAGCCAACTTCGAGCCGCTCTCCGGGCGACTCGTCGCAACCGAACGAATGCCGTCCGCGATTGCACAGAAGCGGGAAGCGGCCGGCGGTCAGCTTGCCAGGCGGAAGAGGTGCGCAGACAGAGTCGGCCCGCCTAGTCAAACCGCACGTCGTCCAGAGTTGGGGCCGCTTGCCCGCAGCAGGTCCGTAGCGAGGCGTGCAACTGGCCATCCAGAACCGACTGCCGGGTTTCATCGCGCGGTGCGCAGAAGTCCGGACCTCGTAGTGTGCATCGTGTCCCCTCCCCCGGCCGCCAAGCCCGGCGCACAACTTCTCCTCCTGCTCGACGGCGCAGCCACCCTCGACCTCCGCCCTGCCGGCGAACGGCTGCCCGTGCTGCACAGCGCCCCCCGGTGCGACCGTTCCCATTTCATCGCCGGCGAGCCCTTGCGTTCCGCGAAGTCCCCGGTTGCATCATGCAGACTGTCTCTTCCCGAGAGTGGATCTGACCCTCTCTAGCAAGTATCTTTCCGCTCCCTCCGGTTTTCCCCAAAGCACCCACAGTGCCATGGTTGCGATGCCATAGACCGTACTCCCAAGCACGATCTTCCCGACCAACGCGACGACCGGCGTCGATCCAGCGGGCAGCGTGCCGAAGAGAACCGCGACGGTCATGACCCCCCCGCCAAGGACCGGCCTGGCGACACTCGCCACCAACTCCCGCAGTCCCAGGTTCGGCAGGCTCCACAACAGCAACCGGATGGCGACTCCAAGCCCGACGACCACCGAGACCAGTCGCAGCTGCGCGATCCCATGGGCCTCCGAACCAGGCCAGACCACGCAAGCTCCGGCCACGAAGACGAGCGCCTGTAGCCACGACAGCAACGCGACGTACGGCACGCGGCCAAGAGTGATCATGACGTAGCCACCGCTCGACGTGATTGCGTTGATCACGTTCACCAACGCTAACAGCTGTACAAACGGTACGGCGGGCAGCCACTTCTCGCCCAGCAACACCTGAACGGCTTCTTCCGCGACGAGCGCCAGCCCCACGCTCGCGGGAATCCCCACCAGCACCTGGACTCCCTGTGCCAACAGAAACACCCGCTTCAGTTCCGCCAGGTTCTCCTTCGCCCGCACGAACGCGGGAAACAGGACCCGGTTCAGAGGTGCGAGCAGTTCCGTCGACGGCATCGCGGAAATCTCGTCCGCGATCGAGTAGGCTCCCATCGTACCTGCCCCGGCTCGACGCCCAACGAGTATCTTATGCATGTTGTTGTCAAGGTACGCGCCGATGCTCCTCAACAACAACCATTGCGAAATCGCGAAGATCTCTCGGAACTTCACCAGACTGATCCTGGGGCGCATCGGGTGCATGGAGTAGCTAAGCACAACACCCAGCAGTCGGCCCGTGAGTGCGCCGATCACGAGCGCCCAGTAACTTCGTAACAGCCACGCGGCGGCAATCGTGGTCAGGAAGCCCGCGATCCGCTTCAAGAACACGAAGCGGAAATCGCGTAGGAACTGCATGTCCTTCTGAAACGCGACCACACCGATGTTCTCGAGGCCGATCAGGACCAGGCCCAGACTCATCACCTGCAGGACCGGAGTCACCCGGGAGTCGCCGAAGTAGGTCCCGGCGAGGGGGGCGGCGACAACGATCAGCGTTGCAGCGGTGATGTTCTGCAGCAGGCGCAGCGTCCAGGCCGTGTCGAACAGGGCCTGGGTCGCTTGACGTTTCTGGATCAGGGCGACATGCACACCCAGATCGAGAAGGACGTCCAGCAAACCGACCACGAGGGAAGCCATGGCAACGATGCCGAAATCTTCCGGCACGAGAAGCCGCGCCAGAATCAGGGTGCTCGCCACGCCGATGAGGCGATCGATCCAGCGCATGGCGACCACCAGGACGGCCCCCTCGGCGATGCGGACTGGACGATCTGCAGAACTCACTTCTTCACCCACCGGTACTGGGAGGCGTGAACGGCTTCCCGCAGCGAGAAGCCTCGCACAGGTCGATTCTCGCGCACCGCTTGCCGGGCGGCCGGCGAACCTGCCGGTTGGGCGGCACGGATTCGGAAGAACGTGCCGCCTGGCGGGACCCCGCTCACCCGCTGTGCCAGCGGCACCTGGTCCAGCGCAACCCGCGCCTCCTCGATCGTCGCGATACCCGGATCTTCGAGCCGCGCGGGCCGGTCCCGATGAAGCGCCCTTTTCATCTCCTCCGCCAAGGCACACACTCGACCACGGAGACCCTCGAAGTCCGCTGTATCCGCATCAGGGCCGACATCTGCGCTGCCTGCATCGGGTCGCAGTCGACCTCAGGTGGAACCAGCAGGCCCGCCGGAGTGCGCGTGAAGGTGTAGCGGCTCCTGGATTGGAGGTGTTCAACCCGGAGCGCCATGGCGGATCTCGATGACATTGCCGACTCCCGAGCGCCGCGCTCATGCATCACGCCTGCAGGAGCTAGCGCCAGGCGCTAGTTTCTGCAAGTACAATCACCGGAGACCTGCCGCCTCGTGCGTCGCTCCCGACTCGCACAAGCAAGCGTCCCGCGATGACTTATGCGACCGGGACTCGGAGCGAGCCTTCGTGGGCGACAGCCTCGAACGCGGGCTCCGGATCCGGGGGCGGTGCGCTCCGCGTGGCGTCCGCGGTAGCGCGGGGACGCCGCCCGCACCGCGCGGGCTAGCCGGGCTCGTAGCCGAGGTGCGGCGCGAGCCAGCACTCCACGTCGGTGACCGTCATGCCCTTGCGGGCGGCGTAGTCCCGCACCTGGTCGGCCCCGAGCGGGCCGACCGCGAAGTAGCGCGCCTCGGGGTGGCGGAAGTAGAGGCCCGAGACGGAGGCGGCCGGCGCCATCGCAAACGTCTCGGTCAGGCGGATGGCCGTCGCGGCCTCCACGTCGAGAAGCTTCCAGAGCGTCGCCTTCTCCGTATGGTCGGGACAGGCCGGGTAGCCCGGAGCGGGGCGGATCCCCGCAGAGCGCCCGCGGCTTCGTTCCTCGGGACCCGGACTCTTATCGCGGCCGCCGCCCCACTCCGCGCGCACGCGGCGGTGCAGCCACTCCGCGAATGCCTCCGCCAGCCGGTCGGCCAGCGCTCGGAGGAGGAGAGCGTGGTAGTCGTCGTGCGCGGCCTCGAGCTCGGCCGCCCACGCGGCCACCCCGACCCCGGCGGTGACCGCAAACGCCCCCACCCAGTCGGCAACGCCGGAGTCGATCGGCGCCACGAAGTCGGCGAGCGAGAAGTACGGCTCGCCGGCGGGCCGGCGCTTCTGCTGGCGGAGAAAGTGGAGCCGGGCGCGCTCGCGCGTGCGCGTCTCGTCGGTGAACAGCACAACGTCCTCGCCCGTGCTCGCCGCGGGAAAGAAGCCGTACACCCCGCGGGCATGAATCCGCTTCTCGCTGCAGATCCGCGCGAGCAGATCCCGCGCGCGGACGTCGAGCTCGCGAGCGGCGGGCCCAAACCGCGGGTGATCGAGGATCTCCGGGTAGCTTCCCTTCATCTCCCAGGCCCGGAACAGGGCCGCCCAGTCGAGCCACTCCTCGAGCTCCGCGAGCGGGAAATCGTCAAGGACACGGCGGCCGATGAACCCCGGCCGGTGGACCTCGGCCGCGCTCCAGGCGATGGACCTGCGCGCAGCCTTTGCCGCGGCGAACGGCACCAGCGCGGTCCCTGCCGGTCCCGCGAACTCGTCGCGAAGCCGCTGCTGCTCCGCGCGGTTGTCCGCGTCGAGCCGGCGCCGCGCGGTGGGATCCAGCAGGGCCCGCACCACGCCGACGGCCTGCGAGGCATCCCGCACGTGGATGGTCGGCCCGTCGTATCGCGGGGCGATCTTCACCGCGGTGTGCGCGGGGCTGGTGGTCGCACCGCCGATCAGGAGCGGCACCGACAGTCCCGCGCGCGCCATCTCCCCCGCCACGTGCGCCATCTGCTCCAGGGACGGCGTGATCAACCCGCTCAGCCCGACGAGGTCCGCCCCCTCCTCGCGGGCCCGCCGGACGATCGTCTCCGCCGCCACCATCACGCCGCAATCGACCACCCGGCAGCCGCTCAAGCCGAGCACGACGCCGACGAGGTTCTTGCCGATGTCGTGCACGTCGCCCTTCACGGTCGCGAGCAGCACCGTGCCGCGGCTGCGCGGCTCCGACGCCCCCGGCGCCGCGTCCAGAAACGGCGCCAGACAGGCGACCGCACGCTTCATGACGCGGGCGCTCTTCACGACCTGCGGCAGGAACATCCGGCCCGCGCCGAAGCGCTCGCCCACCGCGTTCATGCCGTCCATCAGCGGCCCTTCGATCACCGCGAGCGGACTTCCAAGCTGGAGCCGGGCCTCCGCCACATCGGCCTCGACGCCGTCCGCGATCCCGCGGACGAGCGCCTGCTTCAAGCGCTCCGCGACCGGCGCCCGCCGCCACGCCTCGTCGCGAAGCCGCGGCGCCGCGGCTTCGTGGTGCGTGTCCGCCCAGGCTACGAGCCGCTCGGTGGCGTCCGGCCGGCGCGCAAGAACCACGTCCTCGACGCGCTGCCGGAGCTCCGCCGGGATCTCGTCCGGGACCGCAAGCTGGCCCGCGTTCACGATCCCGACGTCGAGGCCGGCCTGGACGGCGTGGTAGAGGAACACGGCGTTCATCGCCTGCCGCACCGGCTCGTTGCCCCGGAACGCGAACGACAGGTTGCTCACCCCGCCGCTCACGAGCGCCCCGGGGCACTGTGCCTTGATCCGGCGGGTGGCCTCGAGGAAGTGGCGCGCGTAGCGGTCGTGCTCCTCGATGCCGGTCGCGATGGTGAGGATGCCGGGATCGAAGAGGATGTCGTGCGGATCGAAGCCGACCTCCTCGGTGAGGATGCGGTAGGCCCGCCGGGCGATGGCCACCTTGTGCTCGGCATCCGTCGCCTGGCCGTGCTCGTCGAACGCCATGACGACCACGGCGGCGCCGTGGCGCTTCACCGTGCGGGCGCGCTCCCGGAAGGTCTCCTCGCCCTCCTTCAGACTGATCGAATTCACCACGGCCTTTCCCTGCACGCACCTGAGCCCCGCCTCGATCACCGCGAAGTCCGCGCTGTCGATCATGACGGGCACGCGCGCGATGTCCGGCTCGGCGGCGATCTGGCGGAGGAAGCGGGTCATCGCCGCGGCGCCATCCAGCAGCGCCTCGTCCAGGTTCACGTCGAGGATCTGGGCACCGCCCTCGACCTGCTGGCGCGCCACGGCGACTGCCGCCTCGTAGTCGCCGGCCCGGACGAGCCGCGCGAAGCGCCGCGAACCCGTGACATTGGTGCGCTCGCCCACGAGGATCAGGTTGGAGTCCGGGCGAATCGCGAGCGGCTCGAGCCCGGAGAGCTGCGCGAACGCGGGGCGACGCGCCGGGACGCGCGGCGGCAGGTCGCGCACCGCCGCCGCGATGGCGCGAATGTGCTCCGGCGTGGTGCCGCAGCAGCCGCCCACCAGGTTCAGCCAGCCGCTGCGGGCGAACTCCCCGAGCACCGCCGCCATCTCCGCCGGCGTCTGGTCGTAGCCGCCGAATGCGTTCGGAAGCCCCGCGTTCGGATAGCAGCTCACGAAGGTATCCGCAACCGCGGCGAGCTCCTCGAGATGCGGGCGCATCTCCGCAGCCCCGAGCGCGCAGTTGAGACCCACCGCGGCGAGATCGGCGTGCCGGATCGCGATCCACGCGGCCACGAGCGTCTGGCCGGAGAGCGTCCGGCCGCTCCGGTCGGCGAGCGTCAACGACGCGATCACCGGCACGCGCACCCCGCGCGCCTCGAAACACTCCTCGATCGCGAACAGCGCCGCTTTGAGGTTGAGCGTGTCGAAGGCCGTCTCGGCCAGCAGGAGATCCGCCCCGCCGTCGAGGAGTCCCTCGGCCTGCGCCCGGTACGCTGCCCGCAGCTCGTCGAAGGTGACCGCGCGCGCCGCCGGGCGGTCGACGTCCGGCGAGAGCGAGGCGGTCTTCGGCGTGGGCCCCATGGCGCCGGCCACGAAGCGAGGCTGCGCCGGGGTCCGCACCGTGACCGCGTCGGCGACCTCGCGCGCGAGATGGGCCGCCGCAGCGTTCAAGGCCCGCGCCTCCGACTCCAGCCCGTATTCCACGAGCGCGATGGCCGTGGCGTTGAAGGTGTTGGTCTCGATGATGTCCGCGCCCGCCTCGAGGTACGCGAGGTGGACGGCCCGGACGAGGTCGGGGCGCGTCAGGCACAGGAGATCGTTCAGGCCTCTGAGCTCCCGCGGATGGCCGGCGAAGCGCTCACCGCGGAAGTCCGCCTCCGCGAGCGCCTCGCGCTGGAGCATCGTCCCCATCGCGCCGTCGAGGATCAGGATGCGCTGGCGGAGCAGCGCTTCGAGCTCGTCCCGGGTCATCTCGCGTCCACGGTTGAAGATCCGCGCGCCATTGTAGGCCATTGGTGCGCCGCACCGCTGCGGGGCGTTCGGCCCACAGCATCGCCCCGGGGCGCGGGAACGGCCCCGAGCCCCGGCGTTCGACGTCACAAGCCATTTGACTTCTTCTGCTTAGCTTGCCACGCGAATCTTCTGGAATCGAGGACTTTTTCCCGGATCCGGTTTGACCCGGCGGGGCTTTGCGATTAGAGTTCGCAAAACCGTACGAGCGGAGTACTGTTTCAGCCGGGAACCGCCCTGATGATGCGCATCACCAAGATCACCGACCACGGCATCGTGCTGCTCGCGCGCTTCGCCCGGGCTCCCCTGGGCACCGTGCTCAATGCGCGCGACCTGGCCGGCCGCGAGCAGCTCTCCCTCCCGATGGTGAGCAAGATCCTGAAGGTCCTCTTGGGATCCGGGCTCCTCCACTCCCATCGCGGGGTCAAGGGCGGCTACAGCCTCGCGCGCGCGCCCGAGGGAATCTCGCTCGCCGAGATCGTCGGCGCGCTGGAGGGGCCGGTCGCGCTCACCGACTGCACGGACGACAGCACCGCCGCCTGCCACCGCGAGACGTTCTGCCGCGTCCGGCCGCACTGGAAGCTGATCAACCGGATCATCCTGCGCTCCATGGAGGATCTCACGCTGAAGGACCTGGCAGCACCCCCGGCCGGACCCGACGCCGTCGCCGGGAAAGACAGCGGCAACCACGGCAAGGATCGCACGAAGCGCGCGAAGCGCTGTCCCCGCAGCACCGGCGCACGAGCGGGCGCGTCGGCGGCCGGGCCGGCCGTCGATCGCGCGCCGCCGGCGTGAGGCCCGTCAGGAGAGCGTCATGCCCACATCCGACGACACCCTGCGCGAGCTGGCGCGCCAGGAATACAAGTACGGCTTCGTCACCGACATCGAGGCGGACGCGCTGCCGCCGGGCCTGAACGAGGACATCGTCCGGGCGATCTCCACAAAGAAGCAGGAGCCGGCCTGGCTGCTCGAGTGGCGGCTCAAGGCCTACCGCCACTGGCGGACGCTCGCGGAGCCCACCTGGCCCAAGGTCCGGTACGACCGGCCCCGCTTCGACGAGATCGTCTACTACTCGGCCCCCAAGCAGAAGAAGCTCTCCAGCCTCGACGAGGTCGACCCGGAACTCCGCGCCACCTTCGAGAAGCTGGGCATCTCGCTCGAGGAGCAGAAGCGCCTGACCGGCGTGGCCGTGGACGCCGTGTTCGACAGCGTCTCCGTGGCCACCACCTTCAAGGACAGGCTGCGGGAGCTCGGCATCGTGTTTGCGGCCTTCTCGGAGGCGGTCCGGGAGCATCCCGAGCTGGTGCAGAAGTGGCTCGGCTCGGTCGTTCCCCACACGGACAACTTCTATGCGGCGCTCAACTCCGCGGTCTTCAGCGACGGCTCGTTCTGCTACATCCCGCCGGGCGTGCGCTGCCCCATGGAGCTCAGCACCTACTTCCGGATCAACGCGGCCGCCACCGGCCAGTTCGAGCGCACGCTGATCGTCGCCGACGAGGGCGCCTACGTGAGCTACCTCGAGGGCTGCACGGCGCCGATGCGGGACGAGAACCAGCTGCACGCCGCGGTGGTGGAGCTGGTGGCGCTCGAGCGCGCCCGGATCAAGTACGCCACCGTGCAGAACTGGTATCCGGGCGACCAGGACGGCAAGGGCGGGATCCTCAACTTCGTCACCAAGCGCGGCGCCTGCCGGGGAGAGGACTCCCGGATCTCCTGGACCCAGGTGGAGACCGGCTCGGCGGTCACCTGGAAGTACCCGAGCTGTATCCTCCAGGGGGACGGCTCGATCGGCGAATTCCACTCGGTGGCGCTGACCAACCACCACCAGCAGGCCGACACCGGCACCAAGATGGTGCACATCGGCAAGAACACGCGGAGCACGATCGTCGCCAAGGGCATCTCGGCCGGGCGGAGCGACAACAGCTATCGCGGGCTGGTGAAGATCCTGCCCGGCGCGGAGAACGCGCGCAACTACTCGCAGTGCGACTCGATGCTGCTCGGGGAGGAGTGCGGAGCACACACGTTCCCCTCCATCGAGGTGAGGAACCCGACGGCCAGCGTCGAACACGAGGCGTCGACCTCGAAGATCGGCGCGGACCAGATCTTCTACTGCCGCCAGCGCGGGCTGTCGACGGAGGATGCGGTGAGCATGATCGTGAGCGGATTCTGCAAGGAGGTGTTCCGGGAGCTGCCGATGGAGTTCGCCGTGGAGGCGCAGAAGCTCCTGAGCGTGAGCCTGGAGGGCAGCGTCGGCTAGCGGCCCCCGGCGGGGCACGGACGCCCGAACCCGAAGGCGCCGATCGACAGACGAGGAAACCGGAGTCATGCTGGAGATCCACGACCTGCACGCCCGCATCGGTGGGGCAACGATCTTGAAGGGCATCGATCTCGTCGTGCGCCCGGGGGAGGTGCACGCCATCATGGGACCCAATGGCTCGGGCAAGAGCACGCTGGCGCAGGTGCTCGCCGGCCGCGAGGACTACGAGGTCACCCAGGGCACCGTCCGGTTCGACGGCCGGGATCTGCTGGCGCTCGCGCCCGAGGAACGGGCCCGGGCGGGGATCTTCCTCGCGTTCCAGTATCCGGTGGAGATCCCCGGGGTCAGCAACAGCTACTTCCTCCGCGCGGCGCTCAACGCCGTCCGCCGGGAGCGCGGCGAGGAGGAGATCGACGCCATGGACTTCCTCGCGCTGGTGCGCCGCAAGACGAAGGTCGTCCACATCGACGAGAGCCTGCTCGCCCGGCCGGTGAACGACGGCTTCTCCGGCGGCGAGAAGAAGAAGAACGAGATCTTCCAGATGGCAGTGCTCGAGCCGCGTCTGGCGATCCTGGACGAGACCGATTCCGGTCTCGACATCGACGCCCTGAAGGTGGTGGCAGACGGCGTGAACAGCCTGCGCGCGCCGGACCGCGCGGCCATCGTGGTCACCCACTACCAGCGGTTACTCAACTACATCGTGCCCGACTTCGTCCACGTGCTCCACCGGGGGCGGATCGCCCGTTCGGGCGGCAAGGAGCTCGCCCTCAAGCTCGAGGAGAAGGGCTACGCCTGGATCGAGGACAGCGGCGGCACGGCCTGAGCCGGCGGCGGCCGACGGAAAGACAGCGAAGATGGCGGTCCTTGAAGTGAAGACCCCGTACCACGAGCGCCTGGCGGCCCGGCCGCCGGCAGGCGACAACGGCTGGCTCCACCGCTTGCGCGCGGAGGCGGCGGCGCACTTTGAGACGCGCGGCTTTCCGACGCGGCGCGACGAGGACTGGCGGTACACGCCGCTCACGGCGCTGGAGAAGCTCGCGTTCGCGCCGGCCGCCGCGAGCGCGGCCGCCGCGATCCGCGCCGAGGCGCTCGATCCCGGCCGCTTCGGCGGCCCCGACGGCCACCGCCTCGTCTTCGTGGACGGGCGGTTCGCGCCGGCGCTCTCCGCCGCGCGCGTGCTGCCCGGCAACGCGACGGCCGCGAGCCTCGCCGCCGCGCTGGCCGCCGACGACAGGCGCATCCGGGAACACCTGGGCCGACACGCCGCGCCGGATGCCACGCCCTTCGTGGCCCTGAACGCCGCGCTCCACGAGGACGGCGCCTGGATCCACGTTCCCCGCGCCGTCAGCCTCGACGCCGTCGTCCACCTGGTGTTCGTCTCGACGGTCGCCGCCCGGCCGACCGACGCGCACCCGCGCAGCCTCGTCGTCCTCGAGGCGGGCGCCCGCGCCGCCGTGGTCGAGCACCACCTCGCGCTCCAGGACGGCGCCTACTTCGTCAATCCGGTCACGGAGATCGCGCTTGGCGCCCGGGCCGAGCTCGCGCACCACACGGTGGTCTGCCAGAGCGACCAGGCCTTTCACGTCGGTTACCTGCACGCGGACCTCGCCCGCGACTGCCGCTTCACGGCGCTCAGCGTCACGACCGGCGGCGCCCTGGTCCGCAACCACGTGAACGTGGAGCTCTGCGGCGAGGACATCGAGTGCGCACTCCACGGACTCGTGGTCGGCAGCGGCGCCGAACACCTCGACAACCAGACCCGGATCGCGCATCGCGCGCCGCGCGGCACCAGCCGCCAGCTCTACAAGGCGATCCTCGACGAGCGCGCCCGGGGGGTGTTCCACGGCAAGGTCTACGTGGCCCGCGGGGCCCAGCAGACCGACGCCAAGCAGGCCAACCACGCTCTCCTGCTGGCGCGCGCCGCGGAGATGGACGCCCGGCCGGAGCTCGAGATCTACGCGGACGACGTCAAGTGCACGCACGGCGCAACGGTGGGTCGGCTCGACCGCGACGCGCTCTTCTATCTCCGCGCGCGCGGCATCGGCAAGGTCGACGCGGAGAACCTGCTGACGCTCGCCTTCGCGAGCGACGTGGTGGAGCGGATCCGCCTCGAGGAGGTCCGCCGCGAGGTGGAGCGGCAGCTCTACACCAAGCGGCCGCAGGCCCGGAGGATCCGGGAATGACGCCGCGGAAACCGCCCGCCGTCCCGGGCCGGAAGGTTCGGCCAGGCACGGAAGAGCCGCGCCCGGACGCCTTCGACGTCGAGCGGGTTCGCGCGGAGTTCCCGGTGCTCGGCCGCACGGTCTACGGCAAGCCGCTCGTCTATCTCGACAGCGCGGCCACCGCGCAGAAGCCCCGGGCGGTGATCGACGCGCTCGCACGCTTCTATCTCGAGGACAACGCCAACATCCACCGGGGCGTGCACTACTTGAGCGAGCGCGCCACCACGGCCTACGAGGGCTGCCGCGACCAGGTGCGCGCGTTCCTCGGGGCGCGGGAGACCTGCGAGATCGTCTTCACGCACGGCACGACCGAGTCGATCAACCTGGTGGCGAGCGCGTGGGGGCGGCAGAACCTCGGCCCCGGCGACGAGGTGCTCATCACCGGGCTGGAGCACCATTCCAACATCGTGCCCTGGCAGCTCGTGTGCGAGGCCACCGGGGCGACGCTCAAGGTCGTGCCGATCACGGACGCGGGCGAGGTCCGGCTCAAGGACTTCGAGCAGGGTCTCACGGCGCGCACGCGGCTCGTGGCCGTGAGCCACATGTCCAACGCGCTCGGCACCATCAACCCGGTGCGCGAGATGACGGCGCTGGCGCACGCCCGCGGCGTGCCGATCCTCGTCGACGGCGCGCAGGCGGTGGCGCACCTCCCGGTGGACGTCGCCGCGCTGGGCTGCGACTTCTACGCCTTCTCGGCGCACAAGATCTACGGCCCGACCGGGATCGGCGTCCTCTACGGACGGCGCGACCGCCTCGAGGCCATGAGCCCCTACCAGGGCGGCGGCGACATGATCGAATCCGTGACCTTCGCGCGGACGACGTACGCGCCGCTGCCGGGCAAGTTCGAGGCGGGCACGCCGAACATCTCCGGCGCCATCGGGCTCGGCGAGGCGCTGCGCTTCGTCGCGCGCATCGGCCTCGAGGCCATCGCGCGCCACGAGGCGGAGCTGCTCGAGTACGCCACCCGCGAGGTCGCGGCCATCGACGGCGTCCGCCTGGTCGGCACCGCGCCCCACAAGGCCGGCATCCTCTCGTTCGTGCTCGCGGGCGTGCACCCGCACGACATCGGCACGATCCTCGATCTCGAGGGGGTAGCGATCCGCGTCGGGCACCACTGCGCGCAGCCGATCATGGACCGGTTCGGGCTGGCCGCGACGGCCCGCGCGTCCTTTGCGGTGTACAACACGCGGGAGGACGTGGACGCGCTCGTCCGGGCGATCCACAAGGTGAAGGAGGTATTCAAGTAG
>JAFGQW010000015.1 GCA_016935485.1 Planctomycetota bacterium
CGGCCGACCTGAAGCATGCGCAACGTGTCGGTCCTGTCCTCGGTCCCCTTGCCCGCCGTCTTCATCTCCCCCGTGAGTTTGCACCCGAAGCCCACCAGTGCGGACTTGGTCTCGGCGTCCACCTCGGCGGCAAAGATTGCGAGCGAGCCCGAGAGCGTCCCGGTTTCCTTCTGCCCGCCGGGCGGCATCGACGCGTTCGTCTTGCCCTCGCCGGTCAGGGTGTAGCGCTGCTCTTCCCCCGGCTTGAACTGGTACCGGAGCAGGACCTTCTCCGCGGCGGCATCCTGCCCGGAGGCGGCGGACGCCGAGGCGAGGAGGAGAACGACCGCGACGAGGAACCCGAATCGGTGTGCGCACATGCGAGAGCCCATCCCCAGAAGAGCCTGCCCGACAGGACCGTACCCGAGCCGAACCTCGGGTTCGGCGACGGGGGCACGATATCCCCGAGACGCGGCAGTGGCAACGGCCTGCCGCCCTATCCCTTGCGGATCACGATCTCCTTCCGGCCTTCCAGCTTGCCGCCGAAGGGGCTGGCGTCGAGCGTCACGATCACGGTGAACTTCCCGAAATCGCCTTCGGTGAGCATCAGGTCCCGAGGGATACCCCACGAGTATCCGCAGTAGCCGCCTCAGCCGTGCTCCATCTTGCCCGCAGCCACCTCGATACCCTCGGCGTCGAGGACCTGCACTCGGGGCCTCTCGCCGCGACCGTTGGCCGTGACGCTGCTGTACTCCTCGCCGGACGCGCCGAGCAGCACGCTGGAGATCTGCGCGTACTGCCCGGTCCGGAACGCGCCTTCGATCACGGGTCTCAACGTGAACGGCGCGCCGAGCTCGAGCTCGGCCTGTTCGCCGGCCTTGACGGAAGTGACCTTCTCCTGCGAAGCGACCTCGGCCGTGTATACGACTCCAGCCGCGTCCTTGACCTCGATGCGGCCCATCGTGATGGCATAGTCGCCGGCCGGGAAGGCGACCGCCTGCCCGGCCGCCGTGTCGACCTCGAGGGAGATCCCCCGGGAGTCCGAGAGCGTCACGCGGCCGGAGACGATGCCCGATCTGTCGCTCAGCTTCCAGACGGCCTTGAGGTCACCCCACGGGCCATCGTATGGGGCGATCTCGACGCGCATCGCGCCGGGGTCGACCGAGAGCGCGAGCAGCGCCCCCTTTGCACGGATGACCCGGCTCAGCGGGCCGGGCGTCTCGCCCTCCAGTTTGCGGTCGCCGTTCCGATCGATGACCAGGGTATCCGCACCGATGTCGGCGAAGGCGCCGTTGGGCCCGCCAAAGCCACCATCGTAGATCGCCATCCGCACTTCTTCGCCTCCGGGCAGGGGGACGCTCCCCTCGACATGCTGCAGCAGGTGGTACCAGCAGGCGACTTCGAGCCCGTCCTCGGGCATGCCTTGGAAGGCGTACGAATGGAACGCAACGGATACCCGCAGCACGCGCTCGGCGCCGCCGGAGTACTTCACCGTCACATCGAACGGCGCGCAGGCCATCATGGTGCGGTCGCCGGACTTCCTCGACTTCATCCCGATGACGGCATCGTCGGTCAGGTCGTTGTTGTTGTTCGCATCGACGTACAGCGTGTCGTACCCGGTCCCCGCTCCGCCTTTCTCGTCCAGCACGAGGGTGATGCCGCGGTCCTTCCCGTCGCCCAGCTCGAGGGAAGCGTAGAGCCTCCGGTCACTCCTGTATGGCGGCTCGGCAACGAGCGCCTCCGGCGGCGCCTTCATGAACTGGGTGTACGCGATGGTGCCGGCGAAGCGCCTGTCGTTGTCGACAAGATCGAGAGACACCTGCGCGGCGGCTACCGCCGCCGTCCACAGGAGGCACAGACAACCGGCAATCCAGGCGACGGTCTTCATGGCCGTGTCCGTTTCGCTTCGATCACCGGGGGGTCGCGAGTTCCTCCGCCTTTGTTGCGGCCAGGGCCTTGAGTTTCCTCGAGTAGTCGTCGTCGGCCGGAATACCGGCCACGGCCTGGTAGGCGGCGATCGCCTCGGCGGTCTTGCCCTGCTTCTCGAGCAGCCCGGCGGCGCGGTGCTGGGCCAGCACGCGCGTGCGCGGAGCCAGGCCCTCCTTCGTGCTCGCGGCGACCTCGAGGTAACTCTGGATCGCTCGGTCGATCTCGCCGGCCTCGGCCAGCGCGGCGGCGAGAGCGTAGACGGCGTTCGGACCGGCATCTTGAGCGCTGGCAGCCTTCTCGCGCAACGCGACCACCCGTTTGCGCAGCGCCGTGGCCTTGTCCTTCCGGTCGAGGTGCTTCTCGCAGATCTCGGCGGCGCGGGCCAGCGCCTGGGGCACGATCCGGTGGCCGGGGTGCTTCTCGGCCAGCGCCTCCAGCTCCGCCACGGCGGCCTCCCACCGCCCGTCCTTTCCCTTCTCGTCCGCGCGATCCATCAGCTGCTCGGCCTCGTCCAGCAGCTCCTCTTCCTCCACCAGCTCCAGCTTCTCGTCGTCGAGCGACTCCCGGCCTCGGGCGAACCGCTGGACCTGGTGGATGGTCTTCTCCGTGCTCTCGAGGCACTCCTTCCATTTTGGCTCCAGGGCGGTATCGCGCACCTCCTCCATCGCCTTGACGGCATCGTCGGCCTTGCCATCGTCGAGACACGCCACGGCCTTCTGGAGCGCCTCGAGGACGTTGACTCGCGCGGCCGCCTCGCCCTCCGCCACGTCCTCGACCGCTGCGAGTTTCACGGTGCACGCCAGGTCCATCCTGTCCGCGCCAGGCTCACGGGCCGCCAGGGACAGGAGGATCTTGATCTCGACCGCCCGGCCGCTGTCGATGTCGAAGAGGCAGTTTCCCGTGCCGGAGACCTTCATGTCCAATGCCTCGGCCATCGGCCCGGCGATCTTCTCCGGCCTGGCGAACGTCGTGGCGATCGCGGCGCAGCGGCACCCGTCGACCAGCTTGATCTCCTTCAGGGTCGACCGCTGCCGGACCGGAAAAGGCAAGCTCAGGATCGGGAGGGCCGCGTCATCCTCCCACGTGTCGTCGAGGCCGACGGCTTGTTCGGGCAGTATGCCCGCAACGATGGCTGCAACCGTCAGGTGGTCCGCCGCCATCGCGGCGATGTTCTCTTGTGGCGACGTTCCTTTCTTCGCCGTGCCCTCCTTGCGTGGGACCGCTGCGCCCAGGACGCTCAGCCGGCCGATCTGAAGCATCCGCAGCGTATCGGTCCTCTTCTCGGTCTCCATGCCCTCCATCTTCATCTCTGCCGTGAGGTCCCACCGGAAGCCCACCAGCGCGGACTTCGTCTCGGCGTCCACCGCGGCGGTGAAGACGGCGAACCCGCCGGAGAACTTCGCGCTTGGTCCCTTCTCCTCTCCCTGCGGCATCGTCAATGTTGTCCCGGAATCGCCGGCCACGGTGTAACGCTGCTCTTCCCCGGGCTTGAACTGGTACCGCAGCAGGACCTTCTCCGCAGCGGCATCCTGCCCGGAGGCGGCGAACGCGAAGGCAAGAAGGACAACAACCGCGACGAGGAACCCGAATCGGTGTGTGCGCATGTGTGAGCCCATCCCCGGAACTACCCCTTGCGGATCACGATCTCCTTGCGGCCTTCCAGCTTGCCGCCGAAGGGACCGGCGTCGAAGGTCACGATTACAGTGAACTTCCCGAAGTCGCCTTCGGTGAGCATCAGGTCCTGAGGGATGTTCCACCAGTATCCGCAGTGGCCGAACCGGCCGCCATACTCATACTCCATCTTGCCCTCGGCCACCTCCATGCCCTCGGCGTCGAGGACCCGCACCTGGGGAATCTCGTTGCGGCCCCGGGCCGTGACGTTGCTGTACTCCTCGCCGGACCCGCCGAACAGCTCGCTGAAGATCTGCGCTTGCTGCCCGGTCCAGAACATGCCTTCGACGACCGGTTTCAAGGTGAACGGCATGCCGAGCTCGAGCTCGGCCCGTTCGCCGGCCTTCACGGAGGCGACCTTCTCCTGCGAGGCGATCTCCGCCGTGGTCGTGGCTCC
>JAFGQW010000163.1 GCA_016935485.1 Planctomycetota bacterium
CACGCGGGAGGACGTGGACGCGCTCGTCCGGGCGCTCCACAAGGTGAAGGAGGTATTCAAGTAGACGCGATGGACTTCGAGGAGCTCTACCAGCAGGTCATCATCGACCACTCCAAGCGGCCGCGGAACTGCCGCCCGATGGCGGACGCGAGCGGCCAGGCCGAGGGCTACAATCCGCTGTGCGGCGACCGGATCACCTGCTTCATCAAGTGCGAGGACGACGTCGTGGTGGACATGAGCTTCCAGGGGTCGGGCTGTGCGATCTCCACCGCGGCCGCCTCGCTGCTGTCCGAGGCGGTCAAGGGCAAGCGCCGGGCCGAGGTGCAGCAGCTCCTCCGCACGTTCCATGCGCTGGTGACCGGCACGCCCGGCACGAGCGCCGAGATCGAGTCGCTGGGCAAGCTCGCGGCGTTTCGCGGCGTGGCGGAGTTCCCGACGCGGGTCAAATGCGCGACCCTGGCGCTCCACACCATGCAGGCCGCGCTCGAGGGACGCCCCGAGGAGATCACCACCGAGTGAGGCCGCCGGAGCGGCAGCCCGCCCGCCGGTGCCGAGAACCGAGGAGCCCGCCCGCACCATGGACCCTGACGCCCGTTCCGATGCCGCGCTCGAGGCGCGCGTCATCGAGGCACTCCGGACCGTCTTCGACCCCGAGATCCCGGTCAACATCCACGACCTGGGGCTCATCTACCGGATCGACGTGAGTGCGGAGCACGTCGTACTCGTCACGATGACGCTGACCTCGCCGGCGTGCCCCGTCGCCGGCATGCTGCCCGGCGAGGTGGAAGCGCGGGTCCGCGCGGTTCCCGGGGTGGCCGGTGCCCGCGTGGATCTCGTCTGGGAGCCGCCCTGGACCCCCGACCGGATGTCGGAGGCGGCGCGCCTCGAGCTCGGTCTGATGTGAACGGCGCCGGCGCCTCCCCGCCGCGCACCGCCGGGCGGTCACATGGGCGGGATGGCGGCGCCCTTGTCCCACGCGGCGTCGGGCCGGCCCTCGAGGTGGTTGGAGTAGCGCGCGGCCGCGAACAGGAAGTCCGAGGCCCGGTTGAGGAACGCGAGCACCAGGGGATCGACGGGCTCGTCCGCTCCGAGACCCACCACGCGCCGCTCCGCCCGGCGGCAGACGGTCCGGGCGACGTGCAGGAACGCCGCCGCCCGGCTGCCGCCCGGCAGCACGAACGCGGTGAGCTTGCCGGTCGCCCCCTCGAAGCGGTCGATCGCGCGCTCGAGGAACGCGATGTCGGCCTCCTCGATCCGCGGCGGCACGCGCTTCGTGGCCGCCGGCGTGGCCAGGTTCGAGGAGCAGTTGAACAGGCGGTGCTGCAGGAACTCGAGCGCTTCCTCGAGCGCGCGGTCCCCCACGAAGGCCCGCGCCGCACCAATCCACGCGTTCGTCTCGTCAACGGTGCCGTAGGCCTCCACGCGCGCCGCATCCTTGGGCACGCGACCGCCGCCGACGAGCGAGGTCTCCCCCCGGTCTCCCGTGCGCGTGTAGATCGATCCGGTCATGGCATCCCTTCCGTCGCACCGCCGCGCCGGCTCCACGCCCACCCTCGCCCCGAAGAAGACCAAGGTAACCACGAAGACCACGAAGGATCCACGAAGATCACGAAGAAAAGGCAAAGATCTGCGGCCAAGCCGACCGGACCCGGAGGGGGAGACCTCGCTTGTTCCCGGCGGCCCGCAAGCGCACCTGCACGTCCCCCTGGTTCCTCCACTTCTTCTCCACGGCCGTCGTGATCCCGGGGTGTCCTCCGCTCTCGTGTCTCTCGATTTCCCGTCACCGGCGGCGCCGGAAGAACGCCGAGATCCGCCCCAGCCACCCGGAAGGCCGCGCCGCCGGCCGTGGTCCGGGCGCCACGGGCACCGCGCGCGCCGCCGCCTCCTTCGCGCGCGCCGCCGCCGTCCGCTTCCATGCCGCGCACTCGGTCGCCGCCTCGTCCCGCGCGCGCACCGCCGCGGCGGCCTCGGCCCGCGCCTGGTCCGCCGCCGCCTCGAGTGCGCGCACCCGCGCCGACCGCGCCCGCTCCGCCGCCGCCGCCGCCGCCGCGCAGACGGCCGCCGCCACGACCTCGAGCCGCCGTCCTGCGGGCGTCGCGTGCCAGCGCGCCGCTGCTGCGGCCACGGCGACCGCTTCCCCGGCCTCGCCCGACCGCAGAGCTGCTCGCGCCCGGTTCCGAAGCCGCCAGGCCGCGATCCGCACGCGCATCAGAGGCCGGAGATCGGCCCCGCAGCGCGGGCAATCCGCCCGACCGCGAAACGGCGACCCACAGACAGGACAGCGCGCCTCCGGCTCCTCCACGACTGCGCTCAGACCTCCTCGACGTAGTGCACGAGATCGGACAGCTCCTCCAAGGCCTTGCGGGCCGCCTCGCGGTCCGCGCGGGCTTGCGCCTCCTCGAGCGTGCGCTCGAGGGCGGCCAGACCCTCGCGGTCCTCGACCACCATGCGGTCGCTGACCGCTCTGGCCCGCGCCAGCATCCGCTCCACCGATTTCCATAGAATGTCCGGCGGCGTGGGCTCGCCCTCTTCCCCGCCCGCGGGTTGGCTCGAAGCCGCCGCCGGCGCCGCTGCCTCGTCCTCCTCCGCGGCACCGCGCGCGTCGCTCCACAGCGCCGCGGTCCGCCGCCGCGCTTCGGCCAGGGCGGCCTCGTCGAAGGTGGCGGTGGCCTTCTCGATCGTCACCTTCTTCTTCAGCCCGGTCTGCTTCTCCAGCACCTCGACGGTCAGCAGGCCGTCCAGGTCGAGATGCATCGTGCAGACGATCGGGCTGCCGGCCGGCGCCGGCGAGAAACCCTCCGCCAGGAACCGGCCGATCAGGATGTTCTCGCGCGCGTTCGGACTCTCCCCCTGGAAGATGCGCACATCCCACCCCTCCTGGTCATCGTACATCGTGCAGTAGGTGTGCGCCCGCGTGACGGGCAGTGCCGTGTTGCGGTTGATCACCGGGCGGTAGCGGTCGGGATCGAGGCGGCCGTCGCGCCATTCGGCGTGGCTCGGCCCGAAAGAATAGGGAGTCACGTCCACGAGGACGCGGCCCGGCGACCTTCCCGCGAGGCGGCCCCCCAGCACCGCGGCGCCCAGCGCCACGCTGAGGTCCGGATGGAGATCCTGGCGGGGCGCAAGCTCGGTCACGGTACGCAGGCGATCCGCCACCAGCGGGGTTCGCGTGGCGCCGCCCACGAGCAGGATCTCGTCCACCTCCCCGCGGGAGCGGCCCGCCGCGCGCAGCGCCTCGTGCACGCTGTCCAGCGTCTTCTCGAGGAGCGGAGAGATGAGCTCCTCGTAGGTCTCGCGCGTCACCTCGTGGTCGAGGTGAAGCGGGTTGTTCTTCGCGTCGCGGGCGAGAAACTCCTCGCGCACCCGGGTGAACGTCGCCTCGGTCAGCCGGATCTTCGCCGCCTCGGCCGCGTCCCGCAGCCGCGCGCGAGTCAGCCGATCCGCGCGCGGGTCCACGCCGGTTTCCTTGAGGAACGCCTCGGCCAGACGACCGAGCAGCCGCTCGTCGAAGTCGTCGCCGCCGAGAAAGGTGTCGCCGTGGCTCGCCAGCACCTCGGTCATCTCGCCGTCGTCCAGCACCACCGACACGTCGAAGGTGCCGCCGCCGAGGTCGTACACCAGGAGCAGGCGCTCCTTGCCGCTCTGGAAGCCGCCGCCGTAGGCCAGCACTGCGGCGGTCGGCTCGTTGATGATGCGCACCACCTCGAGGCCGGCGATCTCGCCGGCCTGCCGGGTCGCCTGGCGCTGGGCGTCGTGGAAGAAGGCCGGAACCGTGATGACCGCCTTGCCGATGGCCTCGCCGGTGGCGAGCCGCGCCCGGCGCACCAGCTCCTTCAGAATGAGGGCCGAGACCTCCGGCGGGGTGAGCGTCGCCGCGCCCAGCTCGATCCGCTCGTCGGTGCCCATCTTGCGCTTGATGGACCGCACGGTGCGGTCCGGATGGAGGGCAAGCTGGTTGCGGGCCGGCGTGCCGACCAGAAGCTCCCCTTGCGGCGTGAAGCCCACCACCGAGGGCATGATGAGCTCGCCCTCGTACGCGA
Organism: Planctomycetota bacterium; assembly: GCA_016935485.1. Lineage (GTDB taxonomy): Bacteria > Planctomycetota > JAFGQW01 > JAFGQW01 > JAFGQW01 > JAFGQW01. The sequence goes on from JAFGQW010000163.1 coordinate 4,041, forward strand.
GCACCTCGGGCCGGCCATCGGGACCCACCCAGGCGATCTCGGAGTTGGTCGTGCCGAGGTCGATCCCCACGATGATGTCGCTCATTCGGTGCGTCCTCCTTCAGTCCTGGGTGCGGGATTCCGGTGCGGCCTGCGCCACGCGCACGTCCGCCGGCCGCAGCACGAGGTCCCCGCGCACGAAGCCGGCGCGCAGCGTCGCCACGACGGTTTCGGCCGCCTGGCCGGCAGCGGCGGGCACGGTATCGACGGCTCGCATCGTTCTGGCGTCGAAGATCTGCGCGGTGGAGACGATGCGGCGGACCCCCGCGCGTTCGAGAATCTCCTCCAGCCGTTCCAGGGTCAGCTCCACGCCGCGGGCGACAGCCTCCAGGGTCCGCGCCCCGCCCGTCCAGCGCGCCACGAGCGGCACATTGCCCGCCGATCGGCGCGCCTCGGCGGCCGACCGCTCGAGGCGGTCGAAGAGCTCCATCAGGTTGCGAGCCGCCGCGTCCTCGACCTCCGCCCTCGCCTCGGCCGCGGCCCGCGCGAGCGCCGCGGGATCGGCCGCCTTGAGCGCCTCGACCCGGGCCTCGAGCCCGGCGATGTCCTCCGGCAGCGGCGCCACCGCCTCCGCCAGCCGCTTGACGCTCCTCGCCAGGATCGCGAACTCCCGCGCCGACGCCGCGACGGCGCCGGCCAGGGCGGCCAGATCGGGCGCCGGCACATCAGGCTCCTCGGCGAGCGAGGGATCGAGCCCCTCGGGGAGCGGCTCGTCGTCGCCGAGCGCCTCGAGCCAGCTCTCCAGCCGCGCCAGGATCTCCGCCTTTCTCGCCTCTTCCATCAGCGGCCGAGCTCCCGCAGGGCATCGATCCACGCCCGGGCGCCGGCCGGCCGGCGCGGCAACGGCGCGAGCGCCGCGGCGAGATCGGCCAGGTGATCGAGCGGAGGCGGCCCGAACAGCCGCATCTCGGCGGCGTTGCGCAGGTCCTTGAGCTGCTCGAACGCGTCCCGGATGCGCTGGAACGCGTCCGCATCGCGGTCGGGCGGGTGCTGCTTCACCAGCGCTGCGTAGCGGGCGCGGATCGCATCGGGAGCGGAGCCGGGCTCGAGCCCCAACACGGTCCAGGGAGATTCGCCGCTCATGATGTCTCGTCCTCCGCGGCCTCCGCAAACGACAGAAACTGCTGGATGAACCCGGCCTCCGCCGGCGACATGCCTGGGCCGCGCCGCTTCTTCCGCGGGCGAGACCACGCCCGCTCCGGCACGGCGGGGCCCGGCGCTGCCGGACGGGCGCGCCGGAAAGCGCGCAGCAGAGGGCCACGGTCCTTGAGCCCACCCTGGAGGTGGCGCTCGCGCTCGAGCAGGAGGCGCGCCTCGCCGGGCGCAAGGTCGCGCGCCTCGTCGCCCCGCTGAAGGATGCCGAGCAGTCCCGGGAAGAAGAAACGACCGCAGTCCGTGCGCCGCCGCACCTCCTCGAGGGTCTGGGTGTCGTTTCTCCGGGCGGCGTGGAAGATCGTCAGGAGGCGGCACTGTCCGGCCGACTCGGGTTCCTCGAAGCGCCCCTCGAGCGCAAGCCAGCGGTGCAGGAGAAACCGCGGCAGCAGCGGACCGTCGACGAGAAGCCCCTTCCCGCTCACCAGGTGGAGCAGATCCTGCTCCTCCTCGCGATCGGCCAGGACGCAGAGCGCATCGAGATCCTGGAGATCGTCGGGAAGGTCCTGGATCCGGGCCGCCGTGGCCGCGCGGCCGAGCGGCACGATCGCGCAGAACTCCTGGCCGAGGGCGAGCGCAAGGCGGGCCTGCATCGCCGCCTGCAGGAGCTGCTCCCTGACGCTCCCGGAGGTCCGGATCCACGGCGCCACCCGCCGCTTTCCCGTCGCGGACGAGCGCGCCGTGGCCCGCACGACTTCGAGATACAGCTTCGCGCCGGAGGCCCCCACGGCAGACTCCAGGCGCGAGCGCCACAGGGACTGGCCCGCCTCGTCCCCGTCCACGCCGGCGAGGTGAAGACCGGCGGCGGCCAGGTAGCCCCTTCTCTCCGGCAGCGCGGCGGCGGGCACGGACTCCAGGGCGGCCAGGTCCGTGCGGGCGAGCCGCACGTTGCCGATCCGGAGGTGCCGGATGAGCGTGGCAACCCGGATGTGGAACTCGATCTCGCGCGCCTCCGCGCTGAGGGGATCGATCCGGAGCGCACGCGCGACGAAGCCCTCCGCCTTCTTGAGGGCGTCCCGGTCGAGCGCGGCCCGGGCGAGGTGGAGCAGCGGATCGACGTGGGCCGGATGCCGCTCGGCCCACTGCTCCAGAGAGTCCTCGATCTCCGAGAGCGGCGCCTTGCGCTCCTTGAGCCGCCGGTAGCGGCACTCCAGACGCTCGGGCGTGGGATCGAGATCGATCGCCAGATCCAGCAGGCCGTCGGCGAACCGGCCGAACCGGATCCGCACGCCGCAGGTCTCCCGGAGCCGATCGGCAACCGAGACCAGGCCGGCCGCCAGCATGAGCACTCCGGTGCCGCCGCGCCCCTCCCGGGCGCCCATGACCCGCGCCAGGGTCTGGACCTCCGGGTCCTCCAGGTCCGCCACTTCCAGGCCCAGCTCCTTGAGGAGGAACCCGACCCGCTCGACCACCACGTCGCTCAGCGGCGCCAGGTGATCGCAGGCGAGCGCCAGCTCGAGGTCGGAGAGCCGCCGCACCTCGCCCTCGAGCTGCGCCGACAGCCACTCCGCCCACGCGACGAAAGCCCCCTCCTCGTCGCCGCTGTCGAAGCACAGGGCGACCAGGCGAAGCGCTTCGTCGCGGCGCAGCGCACGTTCCGCCACAGGACGCAGCACCCCGAAGTCCGCCGGCAGGCAGGACTTGCCCTCCAGAAGCCACCGGAACAGCCGCATGGCCGCCGTCGGACTCGATGCCGCCACCTCGGGCAGGACGCGCGCCATGGCCGCGGTGAATTGCCGGCTGTCCTCGGCCGCCGCGGCCTCCTCGGCGCGCGCGAGCTCCGGTCCCACGGCCGCGGCCGCGCCCGCCACCGCCCGAACGAGCGCGCGGGCCGCCGTGCCGCCGGCGGCAAGCTCCGGCAGGCGCCCCTCGGCCAGCGCCTCGAGAATCCGCGCGAGGTGCGCGACCGGCACGTCGGGCGGGATCCGGCGGATCGCCGCGCGCAGCTCCTCGTCCCAGCCGCGGTGAAACGCATCGAGTGCCAGCACGAACGCGCGCCAGGAGGCGAGCGGCGACTGACGGCCCACCTGGCCGAGCCCGGTGCGTGCTGCGTCGCCGAGCGCGCCGTCGGCCGCCTCGGCAAGCGCCCGGGAGACCGCGGCCGCCGCGCGGCGGAGCGGGTGGCCGGGTTCCAGCTCCGGCGCGCCGGCGAGCGCCCGGGGATCGAGCAGATTCTTCTCGATCGCAGTTTCCAGGGCCTGCCGGCGGCTGTCCGGAAGCCGCGGATCCGCAATCTCCGCGAGCACGGCGGACAGGCGGCCGGTCCGGATCTGCACCACCGTCGCCTGTTCCGTGAACGCCGGGCTGGCGAAGCGGCTCGCCGCCTGGGCGCTCATCTCCGCCGCCTCCTTCTCCAGGCCGGCCGCCAGCAGCGCCGCGATGCGCGCCCGGTACGCCTCCTGGAGCAGTGCGTCGGCATCCGGACCGGGACTGTCCTTGGCCATGGCCTTGGCGAGCTCGAGTGCTGTCTTGCTGGCGCCGCGGGCCAGGGCCGCTCGAACACGCTCGCCGACCACGACCGGACCTGCGGGCGCTCGCTGCGGCGAGGGCCCTTTCGAACGGTTCTTCCGCTTGCGGCTCATGCCGTCGCTCTCCAGGCGGGACCGATGCCGGAAACACACCTGCACCCGCAGGGGGAGAAGCGAGCCGGGCGCGATCCGGGATGAGACGGCGTCGTCTTCCGGTCCCCTGGAGCGCCGATTCCGTGGACTCCGCGCCTTCTCGAGCGCGTGCCCCGGCGCGTTCACCGCCCGCGGGTGATCCCGCTATTCTGCCGACCGCACCAGCGCAAGCAAGAGCCTGGGGGATTTCTCCGCCGCCGGATCGCGAGGTCCGATCGGCCGCAGCACGCCGACCCCGGCGGTGCGCGCCCCGCCCTGCCGACTTCCGGGTCCCTTGCGCCGCGGTCCAGCGCACCGCGCGCGGTCCGGGATTTCCTCCCGGCAGAGTTTGAAATGGTCCGGACGGAGGTTCTACAAGAAGCAGCAGCGACGCGAGCGAGTGAACATCCGCCAGGAACTTCCCGCGCCACCACGATCACCGTTCTTCGAGGAGGTTGTCCATGCGTTTTCTGCGAAGGGCAAGGCACTTGCTTCCGGCCGCGGCCTCCGGTCTCTGGCTCCTCATCCTGGGATCCAGCGCCGCCGCCGGCGAGGCGGACATCGTGCTTCCCGACCTGCCTCAGGTCACGTTCAAGATCCTCGGGATCGGCGTGAACGGCGTGACGCTCATGTACGTCGGCCTGCTGGTCTGCCTCCTCGGGCTCGCCTTCGCGATCGTGCAGTACCGCCAGACCACCCGGCTGCCGGCCCACAAGTCCATGCTCGACGTCTCCGGCGTCATCTGGGAGACCTGCAAGTCCTATCTCACGCAGCAGGGCAAG
>JAFGQW010000164.1 GCA_016935485.1 Planctomycetota bacterium
GCCATCTCGGGGCCGTGGCAGGTGCTCGTGACGAAGTAGGCGAGCGCCGCGGAGACGGCGTCATGTTGCGGCGCCTCGGACCGCGGCCGCGGTGAAGCGGCCCGGGTCAGCGGCGTGCCGCTCGCGAGGCCCGCCATGGTGATGCGGGTGGTGCTGTAACGCGCGAACGGAGAATCGGGTTTTCGGACGGCGGATTGGCCGGGACACATTTTGCGGAAGGAGAGACGCCGCATGGGACTCAGACGACTTCTCCAAGGACTGCTGCTGGTGGCGCTGCTCGCGGGCGCGCTGGCGGCGCAGGGATTCGATGCCGAAGGCAACGCGCTCGGCTCGCTGCCCGGCATGATGGACGACCCGCCGGGCACGATGCTGCTCGAGTTCAAGCTCGGCCCACGCATCTACGGCTTGACCGTGGTCGGCGACACCTTCTACGCGGTGGCCCAGCCCAACGTTCTCGAGTTCGACCGGCAGGGTAGCGTCAAGTCGACGATCAGCCTCAGCGGGGCGCCCGCGGGATTCTCCCCATTCGGCCTCGGCTATGATCACAGCCGCAACTCGTTCATTCTCTGCGATGCCACGTTCAAGGGGATCGTGCTGGCTGATCCCAGCGGCAAGGTTTCCACATTCGCGTCGTACTCCCCCAACCGCGCCGTGGGCGCCGCCTACGACTCGGTCCGGGACGGCTACTGGCTGACCATGCTCAGTCCCTACCAGCTGCTGCTGTACGACGCGAAGAACCTGCCTTCCGTGCTCATGACGATCGACCTGGTTGCCGTGGGCGCCACGCGGGTGGCCGGCGCCGCCTACGATCCGATCAACGACATCGTTTACACCAACAGCCGCGACAAGAAGGCGGGGTACGCTTTCAGCGCCGCCACCGGTGCGCTGCTCTACAGCTGGCCGCTCGTCCATCAGGGCACCAACAACGGCCAGGGTGCGGCATGGTGGGACCGCTGGCAGTCGGCGGTGGTCGCCGACTACGAGACCTTCGACGTGACCTTCACCGAGACCGGCTATCCGCGCGTCAAGGCCGCCGATCGGGTGGCGATCGGCACCGGTCTCGCGATCACCTGGACGGCCGCGAACAGCCCGAGCAAGTTCTACAAGGCAGGGGCCTCGCTCACCGAGCGCATCCCCGGGATACGGTTCGGGAACCGGTACTTCCCGATGCATCTCGACAACCTCTTCTTCCTGTCCATCCAGACGCCGGCGATCTTCAGTCGGTTCGAGGGCGTCCTGGACCCGGGCGGGACGGCGATGGGCTCGGTCAACGTGCCGAACGTCGGCGCGCTGGTGGGGTTCCAGTTCTCGATCGCCTGGGTGACGGTGGACAGCGGCGCGCCGTTCGGCATCGACGCCATCTCGGGGCCGTGGCAGGTGCTCGTGACGAAGTAGGCGCCGTTTGCGGGCCCTCACGCCGGGCCGCGCGGGAGCGTTGCGGGCACAACGCCGCGGACGCGGAACCGCGCCGGCGAGCGCTACGTGCTGCGCCGGCAGTCCGTGCCCCGACCGGCGAACTTTCCCTGCTACCGCCCCTCGCCCCGGCGCCTCTCAGGAGCTTGTGGCGCGAGGTCGACCGGGCCGGTGCGGCGGCGCACCGGCCCAGCCCGCGGCCCGGCTCGACGCCGGCGCCACTCCGGATCACTGCGTGACGTACTTCTGGGCTTCCGTAACGCTCACGAGGCCGCTGGAGTTCAGCGTGACGCCGCACACCCAGAAGGGAATGGCGGGAGGCAGCTTCGGCCAGAGGAACTGCGGCGTGGTGGCCGTGTTGCTGGTGTCGATCACCATGGAGAAGAAGGGCAGGAGCTGGAGCCCGAGGAGCGTGACGCTGTCGAGCGCCAGGGGAACGGGCTTGCCCGAGATCATGATGGGAGGCCAGGTGCCGCTCGAGCTCCAGCCGACGAGGAACAGGTTGCCCACCTCGTTGGTGGTATCGGTCAGCTCGAACTGGATGGGCGTGCCCCCCTGGAGGACGCCCTTGAGCACCATGAAGGGCGGCGTGACGTCGATCTGGCTCACGTCGAGCTTCGTCGATCCGCCGGTCGCCCACAGGAAGCAAGAGGAGTCCCAGGTGAGCCCCTGCTGGAAGTTGCCGTAGGGCGAGGCGAACTCCTCCAGCACGGCACCGTTGAGCGAGTTGTGCTTGCGGATCAGGCCGGAGGACTGGTAGCCGGCCCACAGCGTGTGCGTGCGGTTGTCCCACGCCAGGTCGCGCGGATTGTAGCTGCCGAGGGCGGGGACGCTGATGGAGCCGAGCACGACCCACCGGAAGGTGTCGATCTGGTAGATCGAGTTGGCTTCGTTCGTCAACCAGAGTGTCGCCCCGTCCCAGGCCATACCGTTGCTGGTGCCGTTGGTGAACGGCGCCACGTAGGACTGGATCACCCCGCCCGTAACCGGGTTGATCTGGAAGATGCTGGGCGTCGGCGCCTTGTACCAGGAGGCCAGCCACAGGTCCATGCCGTCAAACGCAAGACCCCGAGGTTTCGTGTTGGGAGTCGGGTAGGTCTTGATTCGCGTGCCGGTATACGGATCGTACTGCTCCAGCGGTCCCGCGCTGTAGCTCATCCAGATGGTATCGTTCGCCCAGGTCAGCGCATTGGCGTAGCTGCTGGGGTGAGGGAAGGTGCGGATGACCTTGAAGGGGATGGTCTGCGCCGAAGCGCCGGGGAGGACCGTCACCGCGGCGAGCGCGCAGACGGCCAGGATCAGAATCGCGTGTCTCATGGGCCTTCCTTTCTCGCAATGACATTTGCCCCAGGGAATCATCAGCGGAACGTCACCGATTCTGGGCACCGGCCGGCGTCCTGTCAAGAGGCGCGCCGGGATCCGACGGGTGGGGGAGGGGGCATCGGCCGGGCCTGCCGAACACGAGAGCTACCCGGTTGCCGGCCACGCCGTGGGAACGGGGTCTGACCCCGTTCCCGAGAGGGCGTCTCCGGCCGGGCCCTCACAGGATTGCGAAGTCGAACGTGTTGCTGATGCTCGACACTCCCAGCGGCGCGCTCGCGAGCAGGGTGACGTAGGCGGAGTAGATGTGCACGCCCTTCAGGACCGGAAAGTTCGGGATATGAAGCTTCGCGGTGGCGACGCCCTGGGCGTCGAGCCGTCCGGAGTAGTTCTCGAAGACCGAGGGGAGCTTGCTGGTCGTGCTCAGCACGAGCAGGTCGTCCGGGGAAAGGCCGATCTGGCGCGAGCCGAAGGGGATGGGGCCGCTGCCGAGGGAGCTCGCGAGCTGGTACGGAAACCCGGGGTCGCTCGAGGCCGTGAGCGTGAAGACGATCGCCGTGCCCGGCTTGGCAGTGCCGGAGCCGACCAGCATGGCGCCGGGCTGGACGTAGACCTCCACGCGCGAGATCGCTCCCTGATCCTCGTTGGAGTACGGCGCCGTGCCCTGCGTGGACACCAGGTTGAACTGGGTGAGAAAGCGGAGCAGCGTGATCGGCTGGCCGAGCACCGTGGACGGGTACTGCGCCGAGCCGTATGAGTTGTGCATGATGGTCGTGTCGCCGCACGCGCCCAATACGCCGAACCACTCGCCCTTCGTGAAGAAGATCTGCGCGGGAATGATGTGCGCACTCGGCTCGCCCGCCTTGAAGAAGAGCAGCCCACCGGTCGCGGTGGCCGAGAAGGCCGGCGGCTTGGCGGCGAGCTTGTAGACGGCCACATTCTGCTTGCCATGGTTCTTCTCGTCGGGCACCCGGAGCCCGGTCACCATGAAGTCGACCGGGGTCTGGAAGTAGAAGCCGCGCGTCGCCCCGGACACCGAGAAGGTGCTGGTGTAGACCGGGAGCGGGATCATCGTCTGGGCGCCGGCGATCGCGGCGGCAAGCCACCAGGCGCCGATGGGCAACAGGTATCGCATCTCCGGAGTCCTCCCTTGCGGTCCTTCCGGCGCGGCGCTGGCGGCGGAGGTCCAGCCGCCGTCCCTCGCGGTCCTTTCGCGCGCGGCACACCGATTCTACTCGGTCCCATGACGGCCGGTCAACGGCCCGGTTGCGCGGCTCGGGGGCACGCGACGCTCGCCGGTTCCCGCTGGAGCGAGTAGAATCATGGGATCTCGCGTCGATCCGACGTGGAGACCCGAACCGTTTCTCTTCACGGCCACCGCATGACTCCGGCATCGTACGCCTCGCCCCAGGATGAAGCTCACGAACAGGGCCCGTGCCGCCGCGGCCCGGCGCTGCTGCGGGCGGCCGCGATCATCCTGGCCACAATCGCCGCGCTCAAGCTCGGCACCGAGTTCCATCGACTGGTCCTGGATCCGGGGGTGCTGGGGGCCATCGATCTGAAGATGCGACACCAGGAGATCCAGGGCTGGTTTTCCGGCGATCCCCTGTACGAGACGGTGCAGACGGCCGTGTATCCGCCCGCGAGCCACGCGATCCTGTGGCCGCTGCTCGGGTGGCTCACCTGGCCCCAGGCGCGCTGGCTCTGGGCGGCGGTCACCCTCGTCCTGCTCGGGTGGCTGGTGCGGCTGGTGGTCCGGGAGGCTGGCGCCCGGAGTCGTATCGAGCGCCTGCTCGCGGCCTTGATGCTCCTCTCGATGAACGCGTCGGGAGTGTGCATCGGCAACGGTCAGCTCTCGCTCGCCATTCTGCCGCTCATCGTGGCGGCGGTCCTCCTGCTCCACCGGAGTCCTGCGAGTTTCAGGACCGATCTGGCCGCGGCCGCGCTCGTGCTGGTGAGTCTCGTCAAGCCGAGCCTCACCGCGCCCTTCTTCTGGCTCGTCTGGCTCATGCCCGGCCGCCTGCGCCCGGCCATACTCGTGGCGGCGGGGTACGTGGCGCTCACCCTGATTGCGGGGGCGTTCCAGGAAGCCCGGCTCCTCGAGCTCCTCCGAGGGTGGGCTCAGGTGTCTCAGGTGGACTGTCCATCGTGCGGATCCGCCGATCTGCACATGCTTCTGAGCGCGCTCGGGCTCGAGGCCTGGACGTTTCCCGCGTCGCTGCTCATGCTCCTCGCGCTGGGCGCGTGGATCGTGCTGCACCGCCGGGTGGACATCTGGGTGCTCCTCGGCGTGACGGCGCTCGCCGCCCGCTTCTGGACCTACCATGGCACGTACGACGACGTCATGGTGGTGCTGCCGATGGTGGCTCTGTTTCGGGCGGCCCGGACGGATCGCCACGCGGCCGTGCTGCTTGCGGTGGGGATCCCGGCGATGCTCCTGCCGGTCCGCCTCCACCACTTCTGGCCCGCGCCGTGGCCGCTCCTCTTCGCCGTCGTGCACGCGGCGACGTGGCTCGGCATGCTCGTCTTCCTGCTGCGTCAGGCGCGCCGGGAGGTCCGCGTGAAAACTGTCCCGGCAGCGAGCGGGCTGTAGTAGGGTGGAGGGCCTTGGGGTGTGGCTTGCTGCGGGAACGAAGACGTCCACGGGAAGGAGGAGGCCATGAAAGCGGCCCTTCTGGCGGCCGGCATTCTGCTCGGCATGTGCGGCGCGGCGCCGGCCGGCGACGTCCACATCCCCGACGCCTCTATCGGCCAGGGCTCCAGCGTGAGCATTCCCTGGGCGCAGGCCGAGATTCGCTACCAGGCCTTGGTTCCGGCCGCCTTGCTGGGCGGAAAGAGGATCCGGATCTCCAACCTCGCGTTCGCCCCGGTCACCTCCGGGACCTTCAGCGCGACGCAGCTCGAGATTCGCATGGCACACACCATGCAGAGCCTCTCGCTGGTCTTCGACAACAACCTCCAGAAGGACCGGACCGTGGTCTTCTCCGGCCCCGCGAGCTGGAACTTCACGGCCAGCCAGTGGAGCGACCTGGGCCTCACCTCGGTCTTTCACTACAACGGCTCGGACAGCCTGGTGGTCGAGGTGCGGTTCGTGGGCGGCCAGGGCGGCGCGTCGTTCTGGGCGGGCGTGATCCAGACCTACTTCGCCTCCGGCGCGGGCACGTACAGCGCTCCGCAGGGAGGCAACATCCTGCTGAAGGTGTCGCCGAAGATGCGACTGCGGTACGACGAGGCGCTGATCGTCGGTTCGGGATCCACCTCGCCCGGCGGCGTCGTGACGTTCTCCCTGTCGTCGCCGTCCGATGCCGGCCTCGCCTATCAGGTGGGCACCTCGCTCGGGGTCGGGCCCATTCCAATCGACTCGCGCCAGCTCAATCTCTCTCCGGACTCGCTGCTGGTCGCCAGCGTGGGAGGAAGCTCGCCGGCGGTGTTCGCGGACTATGCGGGTTGGCTGGACGGCAGCGGCAGTGCGACCGCCCGGCTCAGCATTCCGAACCTCGGGGTTCTGAAAGGGCTGCGCCTGCACACGGCATTCCTCACCCTGCTCGCGTCGGCACCGTCGGGCGTGAAGAACCTCTCCGGCACCTACACGTTCACCGTGCAGTAGCGGGAACCGCCGGCGCCATCCGGCTGCTCATCCGCGGTGAGACGCGTCCGTGCGAGCGCATGGACGAGGCGCACGCCGGGCTCCGGGCCGCCATGGAGACCGGCTGGGGCAGCGGGGCCTGCGCCGAGGTGCTGGAGAACGCCGAGATCGCGGTCGGCGATCCGGTCGCGTGGGCGGATTGAGCGGGTGCAGTCGGAGCCGCGTCGGCGAGGCTCATTCCCCGGCGGCCGGGTGCTGCTCGAGCCACGCTTCTCGCGCTGCGCGGCACTTCGGGCAGTAGAGGCTCAGGAGCGTTCCGGAAAGCGCGGGGGACTTGCTCCCGTCCGGCCAGGCCACGACGGGCACCTCGGGCGGGCAGGCGTTCGGAAAGAGCTTCTTCTCCGCCTCCGGGTAGCCGTCGGGCGTTGCTCGGTCCGTTGGCACCATCGTCTCTCTGCGCTCGATCAGTGCTTCGCCGTGGAGCTTGCACCGCAGCGGCGCCTGGACGGCCCGGTCCACCACCGGCCGGAGCGCCTCGGGCATCGCCTCGACCTCGCCGCTTTGCTTGAGGACGAACTCGTTCACGGCCTTGCTGCCGCTCCGGCCGTACCCGATCGCGCGAATGGCGATCCGGGCGTCCGGCAACGGGATCACGTGTACCCGCCCGGCCACGACCTGCTCCTCGCTGTCCAGCAGCAGCACCTCGGCCGCGTCGCAGGCGACGGTGTCGGTGGGCACCCAAACTGCGACGTCGTCGGCCCCGACCCCGGATCCCAGCCTGGGCGGGTGTTGCGGGCGCTGGTCCCGCGCCGAACACGAGGCGAGGATCATCAGGGCGAGCAGCGTGCTGACCAGTCCAATTGCGGAGTTATGCATGGTCAGTCTCTTTCGGCCTCGGAGCGATCGGCCGACGTTTCGAAAGGGCCGACCTGGAACGTGCACACCACGCGATGGGAGGCGTCGGGGGTGAGGCCACGCAAGGTAGCCCCGCAGGTGAAGCCTCAGCCATACCTGAAAGCGCCCTCCGCCACGACCTTGCCGTCCCCGCCGAGCACCCGGTAGGTGGGCTCCGCGGCCATGTTCTTCTTCGTCGGGGAGCGGGCGATCCGACTTGCCGCCTCGCCCGCGCAATCGAGACCCACCACGCGTTCGCCGGCGGTGCCGAGCACCCGGAGTTCCAGCCTGGACGAGCCGCTGGGCCCGGCCGTCGGCACCGCGGTGGGTCGGTACGGCTCGCCGAAGCCGAGGCGGGCTTCCCCGGCCGGGCTCACTTCCACGACGGGTGCCTTCTCGTCTCCCTGGGCGCGGACGGTCCACGTGTTGCCGCCGTCGTCCTTGCGCCGGGCCCGATAGCTCTCGATCCGGTAGCGCCCGGCCGGGACCGGCAGGGTGGGGCCGGGATGGCAGACCATCACCCGGTGGGCCCCGTCCGGCGTGACCAGCACCAGCCGGTCGACCTCCATGCCGAGCGCGATCCGACCCCCGCCCTCGGTGCGCGGCGTGAGGGTGAGCTTGTTCGCGGACGGCTGCAGATCCACCGCATAGAGTCCACCCTCCAGCCCGAGGTAGTCGCCGATCACGAAGCCGTCGTAGTAGGTCATGGTGCGTGTCGGCGCCACGTAGAGGAGGTCGTTGCGAACGCCGCGCTTGCGCTCTGCGGCCGGCCGCTCGCCTATCCGGCCGTTGGCATCGTGGTCGCCCAGCAGCACGTGATAGGTCCGGCCGTTCAGCGTGAACGTGCCGGTGTAGGCGAAGTGGGTCATGAGATTGAGCTGCAGGCCGTCGGCCACGTCTTGTGCGGACGGCGGCGCATCCTCCCGGGCCGGGCCGCGGCCGGAGGAGTAGTAGGCGGTGACCCGGAACGCGTACGGCTGGCTGTTGCCGTCCACCGGGATCTCCACGCGCGGGGAGGTGAATGTCGCGTGGTAGAACCAGACCTTGCGGTCGGCGTTGAAGCCGCCGCGTTGTCCGCGCGCGGCGTCCGCATCGAGCGGCGGGTCGTCCGTCAGGTCGCCGTTGCCGTTTCGGTCGAAGAGCAGCCGGTCGTAGAAGGGCTGCTTCGGATCGCTCCGGTCGAGAACGAAGAGGAGGTCCCGGTCGCCGAGCCGGAGCTTCGCGAACGCCGGGATCGAGCTTGCGAGCGGCGGCAGCTTCCAGCCCTCCGGCGCCGTGAGGCTCTTCTCGAGTCTGGCGAAACCGAGCGGGAAGAACGTCCGGCCCTCATCGGGTCGCAGGCTCCAGGTGAGCGGCACCTCGATGGGTTGCGCTTCGAGGGCGCTTGTGAGCAGGAGAACGAGCGGACCGAGCCGCCAGAACGAGCGACGCATGGGCGAACCTCCTTTGGCGCCGAGAATCTCCAATGGGAGGTCATTATACGCGAGCCCCGGAAGAATGGAACGTGCTGGCGAGCGGGGTTCCGCCGGGCTCGCTGCGCCGTGGAGATCCGACGGCTCGAGTCCACGATTTCTTGTGAATTCGTGGAGTCAGATCCACGCATTCCATGGAATTCGGGCATTGGAGGGTGTCACGCAGCCAGCGCTCAGACCGCCGCTTCGAGCTTCCGGCGGAAATCCTCGGGCAGCGGAATGGGCCGGCGATCGGGGCCCACGCTCACCATGGCGGTGTAGCCCTCGGCGAGCAGCACCGGCTCGGCGCCCGGGCGGACGCGGTGGACCCGGCAGCCGATGCGAAAGCCCGCCCGCCGGATCTCGTCGACGAAGGAGTGGATCTCGAGCGGGTCGTCGAAGACCGCGGAGGCATGGAAGGTCGCGTGTGTTTCCGCGATGGGTAGCCACCACTCGTAGGGGAGCTCGAGCTCGCGGAACATCTCGATCCGGCCCACCTCGAAGTAGACGAAGTAGTTGTTGTAGTAGACGATCCCGGCGGCGTCGGTCTCGGCGTAGCGCACGCGGGTCGAGGTCTGGAAGATCCGCGGGGGCATCAGGCCGTCGCCTCTCCGGCGCCGGCCTCGCCGCCGAAGCGCTCGCGCAGCACGCGGTGGAGGATCTTCCCGCTCGCGGTCCGGGGCATGTCGTCGGCGGTGACGAACGCGACGCTCTTCGGGCACTTGAAGGCGGCGAGCTCGCCGCGGCAGAACGCGATGATCTCCTCCGCGCCGGCCGCCGCGCCCTCCTTCAGGATCACCACGGCGTTGACCGCCTCGGTCCACTTGGGGTGGGGCACGCCGATCACGGCGACATCGAAGACCGCCGGATGGCGGGCGATCACGTTCTCCACCTCGCTCGGGTAGACGTGCTCGCCACCGGTGATGATCATGTTGTGCTTGCGGTCCACGAGGTAGAAGTAGCCGTCCTCGTCGCGCCGGGCCATGTCGCCGGCCGAGAAGTAGTCGCCGCGGAAGCCGTGCGCTGTCGCCTCCGGCATCTTGTAGTATTCGTCGAACATCATCGGGCCGCGCGAGTAGAGCTCGCCGATCGCGCCCGGGGGAACGTCGTTTCCGTCCTCGTCCAGGAGGCGGACGAAATCGGTGCCGGCGGACTCCTTCCCGATCGAGCCGGGCCGGGTGAGCTGGTTCTCGGGCAGGAGCGTGGTGACGATCCCGGCCTCCGTCGAGCCGTATCCCTCGAAGAGCCGCACGCCGCGGAAGCACTCGAGGATGCCCTTCTTCTGCTCGATCCGCGCCGGGGCACTCGAGCACAACAGCTTCGTGATCGAGCGGAGATCGTGGCGCGTGCGCTCCTCGGGCGGGATGGCGAGGATCAGGCTGTAGTGGGTGGGGATCAGCGAGATGAAGGTGATTTTCTCCCGCGCGATGATCTCGAGAATCTCCCGGGCATCGAAGCCGATGGCCGGGTGGATGTAGTTCGTGCCGCCGAGGTAGGTGACCGAGAAGCTGAAGAAGGTCGTGTTCACGTGGCAGAGCGGCATCACGGTCAGCACGACATCGTGGGGCGAGAAGTGGAAGTCGCAGCCGTTGATGAGGTAGAAGGCGATGTAGCTTTCGTGCGAGCGCACGACTCCCTTGGGCCGGCCGGTGGTGCCCGAGGTGTAGAGGAGGATCCACGGGTCGGCCGGCTCGACCCGTACGTCGGGCTCCGCCTCGCTCCGGTCGGCAAGCCACTCCTCGTAGGGCGTGTAGCCGTCCGCCGGCGTGCCGACCACGACGTAGTGCTCGACCTGGGGCAGCTCGGGCCGGATCGAGTTCACGAGCTCCGTGAACCGGTCGTGCACCACGAAGGCCCGGGCATCGGCGTTTCCCACGATGTAGGCCACGTCGCGCGCCGCGAGCCGGAAGTTGACCGGGTTCAGCACGAGCCCCGTCTTCGCGGCGGCAACGTACAGCTCGCAGATCTCGATCGAGTTCTCGAGCAGGCAGGAGATCTTGTCGCCCTTGCGGAGCCCGAGGGCGAGCAGTGCGTCCGCGAGCCGGTTGACGCGGCGGTTGGTCTCCGGGTAGGTGTAGCGCCGGGCCCGATCCATGAACGCGATGTGCGCCGGGTACTTCCGCGCGTTCACCGGGAAGATCTGCCCGAGGTTGATCCAGTTCGCCATTTCACTCCTGCCGCAACTTCACGCTTGCCACGGTTCTCCTTCTTCTCGTGCTCGTGCTTGTTCTCGAACCCTGCCTCTTCTTCGTCCTCTTCTCTTCCCTCGTGTTCAGCTCGCGCCTTCGATTGTTGAGGCCGCTGCGCCTGCGGCCTCCACTTCCTCCTCTTCCTTCGTGTTCTTCGTGGTTGCCTTTCTTCTTCTTCGTGTTCTTCCTTCTCTTCGTGTCCTTCGTGTTTAAGAAAACCGCCCGGTTACGCATGGCGCGCCGGTTACGCATGGCGCGCCGGTCAC
Source organism: Planctomycetota bacterium (assembly GCA_016935485.1). Taxonomy (GTDB): domain Bacteria; phylum Planctomycetota; class JAFGQW01; order JAFGQW01; family JAFGQW01; genus JAFGQW01. The sequence continues at coordinate 11,120 of JAFGQW010000164.1, forward strand.
GCACGGCGCGCCGGCTACGCACCGCCCCCCTACGTGCTCACCTTCACCACGCAACCCGCTGCCGTGTCGCCCGCCGCGCAGCCGGCGAAGAGCCCCAGGCCGCCGCCCTTCAGCACCAGCTCCTCGATCAGCTCGATCAGGATCCTGAGCGCGGTGGGCGCCTGTGGGTGGCCGAACACGATGGAGCTCCCGTAGTTGTTCATGGCCTCGAGATCGAAGCCGAGCTCCTTGGAGAGCACGATGTCGTTCACCGCGAAGGGGTTGTGGGTCTTCACGGCGGCGATGTCGGAGGCCTTGAGGCCGGTTTCGGCGAGTACGGCTCGGGCCGCCGGCACGGTGGCCGCCGCCATGTAGCCCTTCTTGGTGCGCTTCGTGCTCATCCCGAGGATCTGGATCACGACCTTGCGGTCGGCGGCGAGCTCCGCAGCGCGCTCGCGGGTGGTGACGATGAGCCCGGCGTTGCCGTCGGCGGGGTGGGTCTGGGAGCCGAACGTGATGGTGCCGTCCGGGAGCACGGGCTTCAGTGCGCGGAGCCCTTCGAGCGTCGTGGGGAAGATCCCCTCGTCGCTCTCCACGGTCGCGGCCTTCTTCCCCTTGCCGATCACCACCGGCACCATGAAGCGCCGGTGAAACGCGCGGTCGTCGGCGAGCGCGTCCTGGTACTGGGCATAGCGGCGGGCGGTCACCTCGTCCTGCTGCTCGCGCGAGACCCCGTGCTCCTTGGCCACGTTCTCGGCGGTCTGGATCATCGAGTTCTTCGCCCACGGATCGAAGCCGAAGTTATCCCACACCCAGTCCTCGGACGTGCCCGTGGCGCCCGGCGCGGTCTGCGACGGGTAGTAGATGTGGGGTCCGTTCGAGCAGCGGTCGAGGGTCACCACGAGGCTGGTGCGCGCGATCGAGTCCTCGATGTCCTGGGCGGCGAGCTTCGTGCAAGTGATGCCCGTGATGCAGGCCTGGCCCACCACCGGCCCGGTGATGGCGGGGCTGCCGAGCAGCCCCGCGAGCCACGGCCCGCCGTAGAAACAGTGGGTCTGCGGCACGGTCTGGCCGTGGTAGAGGTTGTCCATCGTCGCGGGGTCGATCTTCCGCTTTTCGAAGAACGCGCGGGCGGTGGCTCCCGCAAGTTCGATGGCATGCTCGTTGGCGAAGCTGCCCTGCCACTTCGAGAACGGGCTCGACCAGTAGCCCCCGTAGGGGATGAAGGCTTTCGTGAATGCCATGCGTCGTCTCCTCGTTGACAGCGTTATCGGTTCCAGGGCATGACCGATTCGATCAGCTCGTCGGTCCAGGCCGTGTCCTGCGCGAGCCGGCGGCGGAGCTTCGCGAAGTCGATCTCCCGGCCGAGCTCCTTCGTGCCCTCGTTGAAGGCGCGGAAGCCGCACTTGCCTTCCGTCATCATGTTGAGCGCGAGCCAGGCGCGGTTGGACTCGCGGTTTCGGTCCCAGTGCAGGAGCTTGTGCTTGCGGATCGATTCCACGCTCTTGGTGATGCAGCCGGGGAAGGTGTTCAGCAGCTTGAAGGCGAGCTCCTCGACGACCTGGTCGAGCGGGGCAAGATCGATGGTGCCGGACTTGAGCAGCGCCTTGCCGTCGGCGGCGTCCGTTCCGGTCTTGAACTCGCCGTAGACGATCCGGCCGTCCTGGAGCCAGGTGTCCGTGATCACCAGCGGGTTGCGCACGAACGCGCCGTCGACCTTGAGCACCGGCACGGCCCGGTGGATCATCCCCAGCCGCTCGGCCATGTAGGCCGACCACGGTTCGCAGAGCGTGCAGGATACCATCGCCCGCTCGACGCCCACGAAGAGCGGCAGGAAATCGGTCGCCCCGCCGTCGGCCACCGAGCCGTGGCGCGGTCCGGCCTGGCCGAAGTTGGCGAGATCGGAGGCGATCGCGTAGTCGCACGCCATGCCGATCTCCTGGCCGCCGCCGATGCGCATGCCGTTGACCCGGCAGATCACCGGCTTGTCGCACTCGAGGATCGCCGAGACCATGTCGTTGAAGAGCCGCATGTACTGGCGGTACTCCTCCGGTCGGCCCGCGTAGTACTCGGCGTACTCCTTGGTGTTGCCGCCCGTGCAGAAGGCCTTGTCCCCCGCGCCGGTGAAGACGGCCGCCACCACGTCGCGGCTGGACGAGGCGCGGCGGAAGTTGAGGATCGTCTCCTTCACCATCGCTGTGGTGTAGGAGTTGAACTGCTTGGGGTTATGGAGCGTGATCCAGGCGTTGTAGAGGCCCTCGATCGGGTTTCCCTCCGGGTCCTTCACGGGCCGTTTCTCGAAGAGGACTCCACCGTCGGACGGAAAGGAATCCACCAGGTCGTGCGATTGGAACTCCATGGTCAGCCCTCCATTCGGGGTCGGGGGGGTTGCTCGAGCGGCGTCAGGGAACCATCACCGGCCGCTGCTTCATCTCGTGGCGGTGGACCGCCTCGAACACCGGGTTGATCTCGTCCAGCGGGAAGCACCTGACGAACGGACCGATCCGCACCTTGCCGCTCGTCACCAGCTCCAGCACCGCCGGGTAATGCCGCGGCAGGCAGCCCCAGTTGCCGCGCGCCGTGGCGTGGAACGCCATCAGATTGGACAGCCGGATGTCCACGGTGTCCATGGTGTAGCCGACCACCGCGAGCGAGGCGCCGAACGTGAGCAGCCCGAAGGCCGTCTTCTGGCCCGCCGCGGAGCCCGACGTCTCGAAGATCTTCAGCTCGGTGCGCCGTCGCCCCTGGCCTTTGACGAAGGTGGAAACGGCGCCGCGTAGCTCCTTGAACGGGAGCTCCTTCGCGTTGAACGTGGCGTCGACGTGCGGGGCGAGCGCCGCGAGCCGCTCCGGATCGACGTCGATGGCGATCACCGCGGCGCCGAAGGTCTTCGCGATCAGCGCGCCGAAGCCGCCCACGCCGCCCACGCCGACGAAGATCGCGGTATCGAGCTCCGAGAGCCCGGCGTCGAGGATGGCCTGGTAGGGCGTGGTGATCGCGTCGGCGATGACCGAGAGCTCGGCCAGGCCCACGCCGGAGCGGCCGACCTCGGGGGCTCCGGGCTTCATCGGCACCTCGCAGAGCTGCGCCGCCGGCACCACCACGTGGCTCGCGAAGCCGCCGGGAATGTCGTTGCCCGGCATTTTCTGCTTCGGGCAGATGTTGCCGAGACCGCGGCGGCAGACGTCGCACTCGCCGCAGGGCATCACGGCGGGCACGATGACCGCCTTGCCAGTCCAGGCCTCGGCGCCGGGACCGACGTCGGCCACGACGCCGCTGATCTCGTGGCCCAGGGTCAGCGGCGGCTTGGTCTTGGTGGGCACGCCCTCGTAGTGAAAACCGAGGTCGGTGTGGCAGACGCCGCAGCCCGCGACCTCGAGCAGCACCTCGCCCGCTCCCGGCTCGGGAACGGGCGACTCCACCCGCTGGAGCGGCTTCTTCGGTTCGACCATTTGCCAGGAGGTCATGGACATGGCTGGGTCTCCTTCCAGGTTTGTTCCCGTCGGGGGCGGTTGCTGGGGTTCATCGGCGCGCCTCGGTCGCGGGTCCCGAAATCGTGCGCACAATACTGCTGAGAATCGAGCACGAGCACGAGCACGAGCACGAGCACGAGCACGAGCACGAGCACGAGCACGAGCACGAGCACGAGCACGAGCAC
>JAFGQW010000165.1 GCA_016935485.1 Planctomycetota bacterium
ATTCCTCGGGCGGCGGTTCCATGGCGACTACCCGCTCTTCGCGATCCCGCGCGAGATGGCGTAGCCGCCGGCCGCCAGCCCCGCCGCCAGGATCGACGCGAACTTGACGGCCCAGTCCGTGCCGAAGGCGTCGAGCATGGCCACGACCATCGTGACGATCACGGCGGCCGTGGCGAACCACTCACTGGAAAGCCAGCCCGGCTTGGGCGGCATGGGGGGCGGATCAGGGGTTGGGGTCTCGTCTGTCATGGCAGCAGGATCTCCTTCACGAGAGAAAACAGGGTGCGCGCCACGTCTTGCAGCACGCCCATCGCCGTCGCGTTTACCGCCAGCCGCTGGCGCTCCCCGAGCAGCCGGATGCGAGCCACCGTCACGTCGAGCAGCGCCTGATCCGAACGCATGATTGCCGTGGACAGGTCCTCCGCCAGCTCGCCCATCGCCAGCTCGATGTCCTCGCGGGCGCCCTCGATCAGCCCCGTCGCCGCCGACACGAGGATCGCCTGAATGTCCGCCAGGATCTTGTCGAAATCCATCTCGGCTCCTCCTTACTGTTCCGCCGCCACCTTGATCGTGGCGCGCAACTCGATGGCCAGCGCCATCTTCTTGCCCTTCAGGGGGTCGATCTCGTCCGGCTGCGCAGTCTTGAGCAGCAGGTAGTCCTCAACGATGAGATCCACCGCCGGCTGGATCTCCGTCGCCTTGACCATCCCGAGCGCACAGCCCGGCAGGACCAGGGCCGCAAGCACGACCAGCACAATCAGAATCCGCATGGTAGTCCTCCTTGGGTTACGGGTTCTTGTCGCCTCCGATTCTCTTCTCGAGATCCCGGAGCCGCTCCTGGACCTGCGCGTTGTTGTCGCGCACTATCACCTTCAACTCGCGCACTTCGACTACGAGCATCTGGATTTCCCGCAGGTCGCTTTTCGTGAACATCGAGTTCTCGATCACCGCGAGGCGCACGTGATGCGAGATCAGCGCCGCACCGAGGAGGATGGTCACGCCAGAGGCAACGCGCGAGAGGTAATCCCAGAACTTCCGGTTCAGCGTGCCATTGCCGTTCTTCCGGCCGCCGTCGTTCGCCATCATTGCACCACCCGATAAATGGCCCCGGCAAGGTTCACCAGCACCACGCCCAGGACGATCCAGCCGATCCGCGTCATGGCCCGCACCGAGACTCGCAGCTCGATCAGCTCCTCGCGCACGCCCGCGCGCCCGTTGCCGTTCAGCTCGGCGTTCACGCGGCGGATGTCATGCTCGATGCGCGCAAAGCGGTCCAGGTGAAGGCACTCGTCCCGGCCGCGAGGCGATCCTGCCGTTGCCATGTTTCGATTCCTTTAGTCGGAGCAAAAGAGGCCCGCGCGAGACAGGGGAAAGGAGGTCATCGACTGAGTTGGATCGCACCGTGGGGACACGCGCGGGCCTCGGGATCTAAGGATAGACTCTCCGCGCCTGCGGTCGAACGTCCACCCAGCGTCCGGACAGTCCGCCAACGGCGCACACGCGGAGAGCGGATCACGCGCCATCGTTATCGCGCCTTCGTTTTGGGCGGCACGAAGCCGCCGCGGTCCCAGTCGTAGGCCCAGTCGTCCGGCACGCCGAGCGCGAGCGCGAGCCAGCCCACGCCGGCGCGCTCCTCCGGGCTCGGCTGCGCCTGGAGCGCCTTCGCCTGGGCGCGGTGCTGCGCGGCCTGGTCGAGCCGGCGCTTGCGCAGGTTATGGAGTTGCGCCGCAGCGCGCTCCGGCACGGTAATCGGGTCCATCGTGTCGATCTCCTATGACGGCACCGCGAGGTAGGCCGGGACGTAGTACGGGGTCGCGCCCTTGTAGACGATCATGCAGTCGTCCGGCGTGCCGGGAGATGCCGAGCCGGCGCCGGCCCATTCCGGATCGAGAAGCGCGTTGCCGTCGAGGTCCAGGTCGGCCGCCATCGGGTTGGCCCCGTCCACCCGCAACATGCCGAGGTGGGCTTCGAGCGGCCCGATCTCGAGCCAGGCGGAATCGCCCGCGTTCCGCATCTGGAGCATCGAGTTGCCCTCGTCGGCCCACAGCATCCACTTGACGGAGCCGATCTCGTTGGCCGGCGTGGCCGGGTCGAGCGCGCCGCCGTGGAGCGAGCGCAGGTTCTCGAACGCGTGCGGGAACTGCGTCAGGAGCGCGTTGTAGGCGTTGTCGCTGGACGTCGCCGGCATCTCCCATTTGTGCTGCGCCATCGTCTAGCCCTCCTTCGCCGGGGCGTCGTCCGCCGCGGCGACCTGGTAGGTGAACGTATCGGAGCCGTTGAAATCGACGGCGACGCCGGGGGGGAGCCCGAGAGCGGCGCCGGCCTTGTCGATGGAGTGCTGGAGATCGCGCATGGCGTTGCGGAGGTTGAGGAGCTGGGCGCTCTGTGCGATGTAGCCGAGCGCGAGCTTGTAGTCCTCCAGCGTTGCGAGCTTCCGGGTGCGGGTTGCGGTCTTACGCATTGTTGCTCCTATGGTGCTGGGATCGCGGCATCGCTCACGCGCGCGAGAATCTTCATCTGGTGCGAGACGACCACGTAGTTCTCGCCAGCGGCCCGCTGCCATTCGATGTCGGTCCAGTACGTTCCGGGATCGAGCTGCGTGTCGGCCGGGTCGGCTTGGAAGTGAGCGATGCCCACATTGCCCTCGGTGGCGACGTCGGCGTCGATCTCGAGGAGCGCGGAGGCGTCCGCATCGTCGCGGTACCGCTTGATTCTCCAGGTGAGCGTGTCGGTACTGATGTCCTCCACGACACCCTCGAGCGTCAGCGTCAGCTTGATCCGCTTCGTCGTTCCGGGGTAGAAATCGGCGATCTTCGTCGTGCTCATCCTTGCACCTCCACCGCGATCGAATCGAGCACCTGCACGTCGATCACGAGCTGGTCCTGTTCTTCTGCATCGCTCACGGGAGCTTCCTCACGTTGCGCGCGAGTACGTCGCGGGCGACCGCGACGCTGATGCGCTGGTAGGGCAGCCGCCAGGCTCTCGTTGTGAGCGCCACGGCGAGGCTGCATTGCGCCGCGAGCGCCGCCGCGAGGAGGCTGTTAGTCCGCGCAGCCATGCCCACACTCGCGGACATCCCCAGCGCCACCGCGAGGAAGCGGTCCCGCAGGAGCCCGATCGCCATGTCCGCTTGTAGTCCGAGAGACGCTGCGATCCGGCGGTCCGCGAGAAGCGCCACCGCCACGCTCGCCGCGACGTTCATCGGGAACGCAAAGAACACCTCGCCGGCCGCTTCGATCGAGAGTGCCGCCGCGACTCCGCTGACCATCTCGATCAGAACGGCCACCTGACGGTCCACAAGCACACGCGCGCCCGCAGACGCCTGCGCCTCGAGCAGGGCCGCGATCAGCCTGTCCACGAGCGACACCGCGCCCACGCCCGCGCTGGCGCTCATCGCCATCGAGAACCGGCGGTCTACGAGCACGCCCGCCGCTAGGCTCGCCTCGGCAGCGACGGGCATCGAGACCCGCCGGTCAACGAGCGGCTGCGCTGCTACCGCCGCCGAGGCCGCCAGCGGGACGGAGATCCGCCGGTCCACGAGCGGTTGCACGGCGACGCTCGTGGCTGCGCTCATCGGGAACTCGAACGCCACTTCGCCGCCG
>JAFGQW010000166.1 GCA_016935485.1 Planctomycetota bacterium
GCGGCGCGCGGCTGCCCGTTCCGCTTCAGGCTGCCGACCTCGGCCTTGCCGGGGGTCTGGAAGACCAGCTCGCGGAGCGCAATCTGCCCCCACCGGCACTCGATCGTCTCCGTCTGCGTGCGCCCCGCGCGCTGCTGCCGGAAAAGGCCCCACCCCTCCGCGCACACGAAGAAGCTCGCGTGGTCCTCCGGTTTCCAGCGCGGCCGGAACCCGAGGACACCCCTCGGCCCCTCGTACAGGAAGCCCTGACTGGCCAGCAGGATGCCCCAGGAGCTCATCGCCCGTGCGTAGAACTTGCCGCACTCGAGCTCGTTGAACGGATTGCCGCCCGGGCCGGAGTTGAGCCCCTCCCGCACGCGGCCGTCGTAGCGGCGGCGGGCCGTCTCGATGATCTTCAGGCCCTCGTCGACGAGCCCCTCGTGGATCATCAGGCCGGCCACCTCGTACTCGATGCCGGTCCAGATCTCGTCGGCGTACAGGATGAAGGGATCCGGCCGGCCGCCCCGCGGCCAGGAGCAGAGGAGCAGCCCGCCCTCGTCATCGAGCACGTAGCGGCGCGGCCGCTGCTCGAATCCGCGGAAGTGCTCGCGGAAGTTGTGGCGGAAGATCGATCGCAGCGCGGTCCGCACGTGCTCCGCGGGGTAGAGGTAACCGTTGTCGAGCATGTGCGACCACCACTGGCCGACGAGCTGGTCGGAGTGGCAGCCGGTGTTGTAGTCGCGCGCGGGCCGCGCCTCCGGGATCTGCAGGAAGTACTCCCCGTTGAAGAGCCGCTCGTCCTGGTGCTTCGAGCCCCGCTCGCGGATCGTCCGCCAGCGTGCCGCCGCCTCGCCATCCTTCACCACGAGCGCCATCTTCTCGGCCGCCGCGAGCGCCGAGAGATACTGCGAGCCGACGAACGTGTGCGCGCCGTTGGTCGCCACGTCGTACGTGTTCCACTGCTCGCCGCCGTTCACGCCGTCCTCGTCCGGGTCGATCTTCCGGACGAGCCACTCCACGGCGCGCTTCACGCGCGGGTAGATCTCCTCGAGGAACGTCGTGTCGGGGCTCAGCAGATACTCGCGACAGGCGCCCTCGATCACCGCGCACTGGCCATCCACGAAGGCGTCGCTCGGCCGGTGCTGGCGGTGCTGCGTCTCGCCGTCTTCCCGCAGGTAGTGCTGGAAATCGTACCACCTGAGCTGGCGGCCGATCTCCGGGAAGAGTCGCGCATGCGCCTGCGCGTAGTTCCAGACGTGCGTGCAGTTCAGCGGGCAGGAGCCATAGGCTCCCTCGAAGCCGGCGAAGTAGTCCTTGCCGATTTCCTTGTGCTCCGCGGCCCACCAGCAGGTCGGCCCGCGGACGACGACCGACTGCGACGTGATCGCGTCGACCGCGAGGTACGGCAGGTTCGTCTCGTACATCGTGTCGTGGTAGAGGTGCGTGTCCGCGACCAGCCGCGCGAGGTTCTCGCGCACGTATGCGTTCGCCTCCGCGGCGCCGGCGAACCAGCCCGCGTAGCGGTTCCCGCGGTGCCCGAAGCGCTCGACGTTCGGGAAGAACCAGGTGAGCACGAAGCTCGCCGTCTTCTCCTCGCCCGGCCCGAGCGCCAGCGCGACGCTCAGCGCGGCATTGAAGGTCTCGCCCGCCGGGCTCGCCGGAGAGGCCGCGGGCCCCGCCAGCCGGCCGTCGTCCGCGAAGTCCCGCCACAGCGCCGCCGCCTCCGTCCAGCGCGCGCAGCCGGTCACCTCGCCGCCGATCCCCGCGACGACGAGCTCGCCCCACAGGCGCGAGTCGCGCTCGATCCCCTCGCCGTGGCGGTAGCTCGTGCCCAGCGCCTCGGCGATCGCCGCCATGCCCCACGAGGCGGGCAGCCCCCTGGCGAGCGCGATCACGATCCGCCCCTTCCCGAACGGCCCGCTCACCAGCAGCGGGACTCCGCCGCGCCCGCACACCAGGCGATAGCCCTCGTGCTCGCGCATCGTGAGCGCGACGGTTCGCCGCACCTTCCACGATCCCTCGGCGCCGGCGAACGGCGGCGCAAGCTCCTCCTCGATGTCGATCTCCCGGACGTCCTCGATTCGCGCGGCGAGGAACGGCACGATGTCCTTCAGCGCGGTGACCGGCGCGAGGATGGCGCGGGGCGACGTGTCGCTGAAGACGATCCGGTCCACGTTGATGTGTCCCCAGCCGCTGCTCGCCGCATCGACGATCTCGAGCCGCACCTCCTGGCCGGCGAGATCCGCCACGTCCCACTCCGCGGGCTCGAGGAGCTCGAGGTTCTTCCCGGTCTGCGTGCGCACGACCTTGCCGTCCACCAGCAGGTTCACGCACGTGCGGCCCCGATGCGCGCCGCCGCCGATGAGGAAACCGATGAACCTCCGCTCGATGCGGAACGGCCGCGAGACGAGCCGTCCGTGGGGCTCGTCGCCCGGCAGATACGTGTTGACGAGCCTCCGGCCCCAGAAGCCGCTCACGTGCTGCTGCCCCGCCGACGTTCCGGTGTGCGGCGCCTTGCCGAACGCCGTGCCCTCGATCGTCCAGCCGTCGTAGGTGCCGCGCTCGAAGTCCTCGAAGACGTCGTGATCGGGGCGGGCCGCCTCGCCGCCCTGACGCTGCAGCGCCGCGAGCTGCTCGAAGAAGGCGGCGTCCGCGCCCGAGAGCACGACCACCTTGCCGTCGCGCGCCGCGGCTGCAAGCAGCTGCCACACCGGCGCCTTCTCGCGGCCGGTGAGTCCCTCGAGCCACACCGCGTCGACGTCGGGGACCGCTCCGCGCGTCAGACCGGCGACCTCGACGCCGGCGCAGTGCAGCACCGCCCGCTCGCTCCGTCCGGAGACGAAGAGCCGGATGTCCCTTTCCATGCGCGCGCCGGGCGCCGCCGCCGTACCGAGCTGCATCACGCCGCCTCCCGGCACCTCGCGGTAGGCGTTCTGGTTGCCGCCGAAACGCGGGTCGCCGCGGCTGGCGGCCGTCGTGCCGCCGAGGATGCCGAGCGGATTCTGCAGGCTGAGGAGGAATGCGGCATCCACCGCGCGATCGCTCCGGTTCCGCGCCGTGAGCCGGAAGATCGCGCACGGGAGCGCCGAGTCCTTCGTGCTGGTGGGAATCAGCGGATTGAGTCCTTCGAGCTCGACGGCGATCGGCAGCTCGGCGTCGGCGTAGCGGATCCGCAGCAGCGGATACTCGCCAACACAGGCGACGTCCGCGAACCCCGGCATGCCCCAGCCTGCGCCGCGCTGGAGCACGCGGACCGTCGGCCGCTCGCCGCCGATCCGGACCGCGAGGAACGTGTCGGCGAGCGGCCGCTCGTCGTTGTTGTTGAAGATCTGCCAGACGCCGAGCCGACCGTCGCCCGCCAGCCAGACCGACCCCGTGCCGATGCCGCCAATCGGCATGGCCACGGCGTCCAGGTGCTCGCCGCGGTAGACCCGCGTATCCTCCCGAGTCGGCGCGGCGACAACCGCCGCCGCCGCGAGAACACACGCCGCAAACCACGCTCTGGATCCCATGGTTCCTCCCGACAGGGCCGCGTAAATGAAAAACGCCCCAGGGGCAATTTTTCCAGATAGGCCCGTCTATCTGAAAAAAACGCCCCTGGGGCATTTTTCATGGGTCAGCCAGGCCGCGAATGCAGGCCCGTTCGCCCATGACCTGCGGGTCGAAGGTGATGCGGTCGAACATCCGGTCGGACTCCCGTCAGCCGGCTCAACGGCAGCCTACTATATCATGCCGCTCGAGCTCCAGCGCGGCACGGAGAGGATCCGGAGAGGTGCCCCGGGGGAATTCTCGCGGTTTGCTGAACCGATCCGGCGCGGTTGCCGTACTGTGGAGGCACGTTCGGGGAGCGAACCATGCGAAACCCGGCGACCTCGGCATCCGTGGAGGCGCTGCTTGCGCACCGCGACTGGCTGCGGGCCCTCCTGCGGCAGCTGATCGCGGACGAGCACGCCGTCGACGACGCCGTTCAGGACACCTGGCTGGCGGCGCTCGAGCGACCGCCCCGCCCCAGCACCGCGCCGCGGGCCTGGCTGCGCGGCGTTGCTCGCAACCTGTCGCTCCGCTGGCGCTCGGGCCGCGAGCGCGCCCCGGCGATCGGCGCGGCGGCGGAGACCCCGCCCGTCGTGCCGGACCCGGCGACGGTGGTGGAGAAAGAGGCTGCGCGCCGGCGCGTCGTCCACGAGGTGCTCCGCCTCGCGCCGTGCTATCGCGATGTGGTCCTGCTCCGGTTCTTCGAGGAGCTCCCGCCGCGCGAGATCGCCCGCCGGCTGCGCGAACCCGTCGAAACCGTGCGCACCCGACTGAAGCGCGCTCTCGCCATTCTTCGCGAGCGGCTCGACCCTGCAGACGTCCGCCGGGCGGTCGCTCCGTTGCCGCTTGCGCCCGCGATCGGAGTGCTCGCCATGGCCCTCAAGTGGAAGGTCGGCATCGTCATCGCCGCGCTCGCCGCGGCGGGCCTGGTTCTGGTGACCGAACTGCGCCGCGGAGTCCCGCCGGTTCCGCCGGAAGACACCGGACCGACGGCGACCGTGGCGGAAGTCGCTGCGGAGGCGCCGCAACCGGCGCCCGTTGCCGGCGGTGCCTTGCCGCCGCGCGAGGAGATCGAGGCGCCGCCGCCGACTCCCGTGGAGGTCCCGCGGCTGAGGGGAATTCGCGGCTCGGTGCGCGACTCCGCGGGCCGGCCGATCGCGGGCGCGACCGTCACCGCCCTGGAGCGACTGCGGCCGCCGGTGCTCGCGGCCGTCGCGGTCAGGACCGACGAGAGCGGTGCCTACGTGCTGGACTTCGGGAGGCTCGACCTGCCCGCAATGCAGCGGACCATCGAGTGCGCGGCCGCTGGCTTCGGGAGCGAATGCCGCGAGGTGCGGGCGGGCATCACGCAGGATTTCGTGTTGCTGCCGGGCGGGACCCTCACCGGGAGGATCTTCGCTGCGGCCGACGAGTCGCCGTGCCCCGGCACCCGGATCACGCTCTCGCGCTATGACCTCGCGTGGACCGATCTCAACCAACGGGCGCCGGCGGGCAGCCACGTCACGGATGAGAGCGGCGTCTACCGCTTCGCGAGCTTGAAGCCGGGTCGCTACCGCATCCAGGTGGCGCCGCTGCGCAACCCGCGTCCGAACACAAATCACCTGCTCCTCCATGTCCGCTCCGGAGAGGTGACGCACCAGGACTTCGCTCTCACGACCGGCGTGGCTGTGACCGGCCGGGTAGTCGACCGCGCGACAGGCGAGCCGGTGGCGGGGGTCACGGTCTCCAACTGGACGGTGCCGGAGCAGAAGGCCGTGACCGACGTCGAGGGCCGGTTCCGCCTCGTCGGCGTCGACCCCGACGAGACTCAACCGCTGAGATTCACCGTGGAAGGCAAGGGCTATGTCCGGAGCAACAAGAATCTCGGCGGCATCATGTTGCGGGGCGAGCAGGTGGGCGCGGAGATGCAGGTCGGCGACGTGTTCGCCGATCGCCTGGGCACGGTCTCCGGGCGGGTGCTGAATCCGGACGGAGTCCCGTTCGAAGGTGCCCGGGTTCGCCTGCATGGCGGTGAGGCCGCGATCACCGACGGGGCCGGCTGCTTCCATCTGGCCGGCCTCAATCCGTGCTATGCGGACTACCAGTCACTCATGGTGGACGCGGACGGCTACGCGACGCACCGGATCCGCCTCAACCGCGGGAAGCCCGGCGAAGCGCGCGAGAACGTGGAAGTCAGACTGACGAGAAGCGGCACGATCACGGGTCGGGTCACCGGGCCCGAAGGTCTGCCGGAGGTCGAGGCTGTGGTCCATGCGAGCGACGGCCAGCAGGGGTACGCAAGCACCGTGACGGATGCCGACGGACGCTACGAGCTCCGGGTTCTCGCCGGTAAGCACTGCCTGAGCGTCGTCCCGCGCGGCGTATTCGCAAACAAGGGATCGCCTTGCCTCCAGGCGCAGCGCGAGGGAGTCGCCGTGTCCGAAGGTGCCTCGGTCACCGCCGACATCATGCTCGGCCGGGGCGCTGCGCTCGCCGGCCGGGTGGTCGATCAGACCGGGGCGGGTGTGGAGGGCGTCCTGGTGGGGGCGTCGCCTCAGTACCGGTACTTGCGGAAGGAAGGCGAGAGCTACAATTCCAATGATTGCCGGGAGACGATCTCCGGCCCCGGCGGCGCCTTCCGCGTGGAAGGGCTGCATCCTGTCGACGGACTTTACGACCTCCGGGCCGACGCACCGGGATACGACCCTGGGCACGCGGACCGGGTCTCGTTCGGGCAGGACTATGTGCTCTGCATTCAGCGGCTCGCCCGGCTCCGCGGCCGTGTCCATCATCTGGAGACCGGCGAGCCCGCCAGGAACTTCTGGATCGATGCCGAGCCGCTCGAAGGAGCGAAGGTCGGGTTCGGCCAGTTCCTCATTCCGAAGCGCCGCTTCTTCGCCGCTCTCGACGGGTGCTTCGACGCGCCGATCCGTACCGGGACGTACCTGGTCGCCGCCGGCACACAGACCGGGTCTTGTTCCCAATCGATCATCGTCGAGGTGAAGGAAGGAGAGGATCCCCTGCCCGTGGAACTCGCTCTTGTTCCCGGCGCCGAGCTCGCCGGCACGGTCTTCAAGCCCGACGGCAGCCCGGCAGCGAACGCCCGCATCGAGCTCGTTCCTGTGGTCGGCAAGGGACGAGTAGGCTTGCGCACTGTTCGGACGGACACCCAGGGCGACTTCTCGGTGAAGTCGCTCGCCTCCGGCACCTACTTGCTCCGGGCGTGTCATCCGGAGGACACTACCTGGGGCACAGAGCTATTGCTTGCGATCGACCAGGGCCGCACGACATCGTGCCGGGTCGATCTCGTGCCATGCCCGCCGCTTTGCGTGACGGTGCACGGACCCGATGACACGCCGGTTCCGGCAGCGCGCATCCGCGTCCTGCGCCCGGATGGAACGGAGCTCCGTCCGCTTGTGAGCCGCTGGGAGCGGGAGATCCAGACCCGCGGCTTCAGTCCCCTCGCGTTCTCCTTTACCGATGCGGACGGCGTCATGGATCGTCGCGTGCTTCCCCCGGGCGATTACGTCGTCGAGGCCTCGAAGGACGGATACCGCACCGCATCGGCCACGCTGGCCGTTCGCCCCGGCGTGCCCGCCGCCGTCTCTCTGCGGCTCGAAAAACGCCCCAGGGGCGATTTTTCCAGATAGGCCGGTCTATCTGAAAAAAACGCCCCTGGGGCGTTTTTCAGTTACGCCACCGTCGCCTTGGTCGCCAGCCGCGGGGCGTTCTGGAAGGCGGTGCGGATGACGCGGTTGTCCTCGAGCACCCCGCTGCGGACGAGCAGGCTGTCCGCCTCGTCGCGGTCCACCACCTTTGGGCCCATCGTGAGATCGCCGGCGGCCGCCGCGTGCCTCAGCTTCTGGGCCGCCACCAGGGGGAAGTAGTCCTTCTCTTCCATGATGAAGGCGGCTCCCAGCGGCATCGTCTGCATGACCTCGCGCGACTTGCGGTAGGTGTTGCGAAGCGGCATGGTGCGGATGAAGAAGCCCGGCGTGGTTTCCATGGCCTCCAGCGTCCGCTCCAGCAGGGCGCGGATGCTCTGGAAGTGGTCGGCGCTCGAGAACACCAGCCCGCGCCGCTCCTCCTGCCCGCCTCCCCGGTGCACGAGGAGCTCGAGACAGTGGCCGAAGTAGCGCCGATCCTTGAGGTAGTGGCCCAGGCGTACCGTCGAGACGCGGCCGCCCGCGATCTGCGCGCCCTTTCGCGCCAGCACGTAGAGGAGTTCGTGCACCGTCGCCGCCAGATCCTGCTCGTCGACGTTCTTGAGATCGCGGGTGGGATCGTCCTGGAGGTCGCGGATCGTCTGCTCGAACGTGCCGAAGTACCAGCCGACCGGGTCGAGCGACAGGTTGGGCTCGTTCTTGTCGCGGGCCGAGCGCGACATCGGCGGCTCGATCAGCGCCGGGCCGTCCTCCAGCGCCCCCCCGCGGCCCGGGACGTGCTTGACTCCCGCCGACCGGAGCCGCTGCACCTCCTCGACCTCGAGCCGGAGCTGGCGCTGGATCGGCACCGCGTCCTTCTCCGCGGCCTGCCGGCCGAGCGGCAGGGCGGCCGTGCCGTCGCGGAGCTCCTCGATCAGCGCGCCGCAGTGCTGGATCACGGCGCGCGGGTGGACCACGACCTCGCTCGCCATCCATGCCTGCAGTGCCGCGAGATCGAACACCTGGTCGGCTGGGAGCTTGCGGCCGCCGCCGGGTTCCCACGCGTCGAGCCGGCTCTGGACGAGCGCCACCGCCTGCTCGTAGACCAGCGGCTTCAGCGTGATCGTGGTCTCGGCGATCCGATCCACCTGCGACTTGTTGAGGTGGCGGCCGGCGAACAGCTCCCACCGGTCGCGCAGACACGCCGTCAGCACCAGCAGCGACTGCTCGTACTGGATCAGGTTGCTCAGCGCCTCGCCGAGCGCCCGGATGCCGGTGCCCTCCGCCGCCGGGCCGTCGTTCACCTCCTCGATCTGGTCGACGCACAGGACCAGCACCTTGCCGGCCGCACGGCAGATCTTCAGCACCTGGCGGATCGTGCGCCGCGCCCGGTCCTCGCTGCCGTCGGCGCTGGCGCTGCCCGCGGTCCGCGCGATGCCCAGCCGGGCGAGATCCTCGTCGGCCAGCCCGTCCCCGCGCAGCCAGCGCATGGCGAGCGTGCGGAGCGTCTTGCTCTCGTGGATCAGCACGAAGAACGCGCGGAGCACACCCGGGTCGAGGTCGGCATCGGCGCCGATGGCGTGGTTCGCGAGCGCGTCGAAGTGCGGCGCGAGGGCGGCGTGGAGATCGGGCAAATGCACCGTGCCGCCCGCCCACTTGTCCGCGATCCGGCTGAACTCGGGAGCCGCGAACGCCGTCGCCTGGACCGCGCTCCGCCCGGTCGTCACGAAGAAGTTCGCCGCCAGCCACTCGAGCGGGCTGATCTCGTCTGCCGCGCCGGCACCCAGCCGCACGATCGCCTCCCGCAGCACGTGGCGGAGCACGCGCTCCGGACTCGGCGGCGGCTCCACGAAGGTCAGCACCTTGACGTCGTGCACGGTCGTCCGCAGCCGGGCGAGCAGGTGGGACTTCCCGAAGCCGGGTTCGCCGAGCAGCAGCACGCCGCGGGACAGGCCGCGGTCGCCCACGAGGCACATCCTCTTCAGGATGGCTTGGCTCGCCTCCTGGTTGATCGCGGCCACGTCCACGAAGCTCTGGTCCCAGGGCGTGCGGATGAAGGCGTTCTCGAAGGGGTTGTCCCCGGTCTTCAGCAGGCTGGTCAGTTCCTGGTTCATGGGCCGTGCTCCGTGATCTGGCGACGCGGAAACTGCGCGGCGGCGCCGCCGCCACCCGGCCCCCGGTTCGCCGCGGATGCCGGCCGGGAGGCGGGGCCGGCCGCCTTGGGGTCTATCGACCGATCGGGGCCGGAAGGTTAGCGGCAGCAGCCAGGGCACCGGCCGCGCGGCGGCAAGCGGCGGTTTCCGCTCGTTTCCGCGCGGCTTGAGGGAATCCGCGCGGCACGCGGCGGCCCGCCGGCTACCGGAACTCGCGCTGCGTTTTCTTGCTCTCGTAGAGGAGCAGGTCCTCGAGGTTGTCGTCGTAGGGGTCGATCTCGCGCGCGAGATCGTAGTAGCGCTTGGCCTTCTCCTTGTTGTCCTTGCCGCCCATGTCGGCGTAGGCGCGCCCGATGTAGAGGTAGGAATAGGCGTCGAGCGGGTCGATCTCGAGCGCCTTCTTGAACTGCTCGATCGCCTCCTGGTACTTGTCCCGCTCCCACAGCGAATGCCCGTAATCGTAGAAGCAACGGTGCATCTTGCAGCCCGCTGCGATGGCCTTCTGGTAGTACTCCTCGGCGGTTAGTGGCAGGTTGTTGCGCTCGGCGATCCGCGCCGCCTCCATGTAGCCCCGTGCCGTCTTGGACTTCAGGTTGTTCTTGATGTAGCCGTGCCACTCCTGCTCGAGATCCTTGATGTCCTTGACGCCCAGGTACTTCTTCAGTGCGTCGATCTGCTGCTTGGGATCCACCGTCTGGATGCCGGGGCGGAGGGGCTTCTTCTTGATCGCACGGCTCGCAGCGAGGTCCCGGACGAACTTCTTGAACGGCTTGGCGTATCTGGGCGTTTCCAGCAGGAAGTGGCAGAACGCCCAGCCCCAGGTGTAGTGCTTGAGGATGGCCTGCTCGGTGTTGATCATCTCCTCGATGCCGAACCACTCGCCCTGGTCGATGTCGTCCTGGAGGGAGACGAGGCGGCCCTCCTGCAGGTGGCCGGTGGTGAGCTTCTTCTTCTCGGGGTCCCACTTCGAGCAGCCGTAGTACTCCGCCAGCCCCTCGCCTACCCATGGCGGGTGGCTGAACTTCGGGTCGATCAGGTGCAGCAGGTAGTGGTTGACCTCGTGGAAGATCACCCCCAGGGTCATCTCCTTGTCGTTGCGGATGTTGTAGACGTTGAGCTCGATCGGGTCGACGAATCGGAAGTAGCCGAGCACACCGCCGGGGGCGCCGCTCACCTGATGGAAGTAGTCCCGGTTGTGGTAGAAGCAGACCTTGAGCTTCCCGAGCCTTCCCCGCTGGACGCCCCACTCCTTCGTGAAGGTGGCGAAGTAGGTCTCGAAGAGGTCCATGAACTCCTGGCCCGTCTCCTTCGGGATCGTGTACTCAAACGCGAAGTTCCGGGTCTGCTGCTGGTAGCGGAAGCGCCACTCCTTGTGATTCCTGGCTTCCTCGGCCCGGGCCCGGTATTCCTCGATCTCCTTCTTGCGGAGGTGCTCGTACCGCGCCTTGGGAATCCACTTGCCCTGGTACGGCATGAAGCCCTTCTCGAGCTTCTCGGCCTCCTCGGCGTTGCGGGGCTGGAAGGTGCCGTCCGGGTTGAAGATGATCACGTCGTTGATCAGCTCGTCCGGGACGACCACCTCGCCGTTTTCGAACTTGATCCTGACTCCGCCCTGGACCCGCTCGAGGGGTTTGCCCTCGATGATCCGGCCGTCCTTGAGCTGCAGGACGTCCGCGCGCAGCCCTCCCGCCAGCAGGAGCGGCAGGACCAGGGCCGCGCCAGCCGCCGCGAGCCACGTCTTCGGGTGGTGCATCTCGTTCTCCCAGTGCCTCAAACGTTGCGTGGGGCGCGCCGCGCCCCGGCCGGCGCCGCCGGCGCGGTTACAGGCTGGCCTTCTTCCAGCCGCGCTCGAAGCGGTCCCAGTCCTTGTCGTTCCAGTCGCCGAACGTGCGCTTGAAGGGCTCGTCGGCAATGTAGCGGGCCTCCTTCTCGTCGGCCTCCTGGCGCTTCTTGCGGAGCTCCCGCTCCTCGGCGGCGGTCTTGGGCTCC
>JAFGQW010000167.1 GCA_016935485.1 Planctomycetota bacterium
CTCGAGGTCGAAATCGCGCGCTTTCAACCGCTTGAGATCGCCCCGGCGCAACCCCGTGAAGCCGCTGACGAGGTACAGGACGGCGCGATCCGGCCCGGAGAGGCCGTGGAACGACGGGCCCGTGCGCGTCGCTTCGACGAGGGCGGAGAACTCCTCCGGGGTCAGCGCGCGCCGGATGTAGCGCCGGTCGAGGCTCTCGTTGAGGCGGTCCAGGGACTGGACCGGGTTGTGCGGGAACCGCTTCTTGTTCACACCCCAGTTGAAAAACGATTTCAGCACGCCCAGGTAGCCGTTGCTGGTCCGGCTGGACATCCTCGTGGACGTCGCATGCTCCCGGCGCCAGCGGGCGATCGCGCCCAGATCGCAGGGGCGGCGCGGCCGGATCGGCGCGCCGCGGCGGCGCCAGTAGCTGACCGTCCGCTCCGCCACGCCAAACGCCCGGGCAATCTCCGCGTAGCTCCTCGCGGTCCCCAGGACGGGTGCCACTTCGGGGCGGTGGCCGCGCCGGCGGTCGGCCAACCAGTCGCTCACGCGCGGGTCGTCGACGTCGTCGAAGTGCTGAAACTCGCAGCCGTCCAGCACCGCCCGGCACGAAGCTCGATTCTGCTCTCCAGCGAATAGCGGCTTCTCCACTGTCTACCTGCCTCCCTGAGCGAGGCCCATCTTGGGGGCAAGATGAGCAGCCCGTGCTCGCCAGACATGATTCGCCTCACCTGGCCCAAGCGGCCATCATCGGCGCGGATTCACTCGCCGGGGCTGGCGCTGTGCACAGAAAGACGTCGTGGCTCACCGGGAAGCCATCGATCAGCACTAGCCCCACGACGATTTGCAGGTTCCCCGGACGCTCGTCCCGCGAGTACCCCAGACGTTCCAGCTCCGCCTCGGTTCCCTCGAAGCAGCTCGACGTGAGATCGCAGAAGACCACGGCCACGTCGAGGTGAAAAGGGTCCTTGAGTTGCCCCCACAGGTGGCGCTCGATCGCCGCGCGGTGGCGGCGCGTACAGTCCATCGCCGTGTAGAACCGGTTGGCGAGCCGCACGGGGTTCTCCGCGCGCAAGGGGCGCAAGTAGGCGTTCTCCGCGTCGCCCACGGTCGCGTCCTCCAGTTCGGCTAGCCGGCGGGCCTCCCGGCTAGTGCGCGGTCGAAGACGCCCGCCACTACTGACCGTGAACGTGGTTCCTGCGCAGGCTCTCAACCGCAGAACTGCGTGGCCCACTCACCCAGCATGACAGCACCCCAGAGGAGGTCGAGCGGAACGGAGTGGCCAGCCTGGGCCGCTCGAAACAGGCGCGTCAAGTGCCCGGTATCGAGTAGTCCCAGGTCGCGCAAGGCGGGCGACGCGAGTCGAGACAGTGCGTAATCGCTCCACTCCGTGAGGATCCACCTCGAATACGGGATCGTACTCCCGAATCCCGCTTTCTTCATCGCGACGTTGGCCGCAGGGAGCCGCCTTCTCATCGCATGCCGGATCACCCACTTGCCACCCCGTTCGCGCAACCTGGGCAGTACCTTGAAGCGGGCAGGAATCTGCAGGGCCAGTTCGATCATCTTCACGTCGAGGAACGGGGACCGATACTCCACGGAGGCGTGCATGGAAGAGATATCCGGAATATCCACCAGGCTGTGCTGCGAGGTCAGCATCAGTTGGCCGAGCAGGTAGTTCGTCGTGAGATCATCCGCGTCAAGGTCTCTCAGGCGCTGCAGTACGAGGTTGCCAGGTGAGTGTGAAAGAAAGAGATTCCGCGCGTCCTGGCTGTAGCAGGTCGTCCAGAAGCGTTGTGAACCGCCCACGCAGCGGTCCGCGATCCACGCACGGACGCCTTTTGCCTCAAGCGCCGCATACTTGGTGCAGGAGCGGCGGGTGAGTGGGAGCCTGGCCAGCAACCCGCCGAAACCCAGTGCTTGCAGCTTCTTCCAGGTGATGCGCCGAGAGTCGTACTTGACGAAGTGACGGTGTTCGGGATAACCGCCGAATAGCTCGTCGCCACCGCTTCCGGTCAGAACCACTTTGCAGAGGCCGCGCATCGACGCGGCGATTGCATGGGCGTGTAGCGGAACGAAAGACACGAACGGCTCGCCATAGGCTGCGAGGGTGGCCGGAATCCGATCTAGATTCTGGGAGACAAACAGGAGTTCGCGGTGGTGCGTACGCCACATCGTCGCTACCGCTCGGGCCGGCGGGAACTCGGAATCATCGTGTGGGGCGCTGATACAGAAGGTCGTCGTATCGTGACCGTCGCGGGCCATGCTGGCCACGACCGCACTTGAATCCAGACCGCCGGAGAGCATCGCACCAACGGGTACGTCGCTGCGAGTCATCAGTTTGACGGTGGCATCCAGGGTGGCGTTGACGGCGTCCGCGGCGTCATCTAACCGGGTGAATGGACGAGTGGCGGGCGGCCGGGGCACCCAGTACGTGACAATCTGTATGCGGCCGTCTACCACTCGAAGATACTGAGCGGGACCAAGCTTGCGTACCGCGCGAAAGGCCGAGTAGGGTGCGGGTATCGTCACGAAATGAAGGCCGTAGTGCAGACCCACAAGGTCGGGCTCGCGCGAAACCCACGGGACCTGAAGCAAGGCGGGCACCTCGGAGGCGAACGCGAATCTCCCGTCGCTGGTGGCGTACACGATCGGCTTCTCACCCACGCGATCACGCGCGATGAAGAGCTCCGACGTGACGGTATCGAAGATCGCGAAGGCGAACATCCCGCGCAGGAGGGTGACGGAATCCGCGCCCAGGAGCCGGAATAGTTGAAGAAGAACCTCGGTGTCACTCTCCGTGCGGAACTGGACGCCTTGGCGCCGCAGGTCGTCGCGCAGCTCCAGGTAGTTGTAGATTTCCCCATTGTACACGATGACATAGCGCCCGTCGGCCGTAGCCATCGGCTGATTGGCGCGGTCGTGGAGGTCAATGATGGCAAGGCGGCGCGCCCCAAGAACGGCACGCGGCAGCTCCCGAATGGCACCGTGGTCCGGACCGCGGTGCCAGAGGGCCTGGGTCATCCGGGAAACACATTCGCGAAGAGTGGGCGTATCCGCTGTAGCTCGCCAGTCGGCAACTCCGCAAATGCCACACATTGACGCTCCCCGTTTGCTGTTCCGTACGCGTGGGCTCGATGTTGTGACGGAGGGCCGAAACGAAGGGGCTTCCGGCCTACGGGACAGGGTATGGGCGGAGCGGTTGCGGGTCAAGAGGACGCGCGTCGAGGTCTGGCCGACAAGGGGAACGGGGTCGAGGAATGGTCATCCCGGGCCCGACGTGGGCGCCGAGGGGGGCCGGGGATGAAGGGGAGGTGAAGAGGGGTCTAGACGATGACGCGCGAACTTCTGCGCACGCCGCAAGTCCCTTCCCTCCCGCGGCCGCGTCGAACGAGAACGAAGCCGACCGGCGAGCGCCCGTTTCGGTAGAATCATGGATCGGCAAGGGCCGGAAGCGGTGTGGATGCGGCGGACGCCCTCCCGCGGGCCCTGCTCGGGAAGGCGGCCGTCTCCGAACCAGACCGCACCCTCGTGCGCCTCCGGTAGCGCGGCCCGGACTGCCCCGCCGACGAGGCGCGGCTCTGGCTCCGGGATCTGCTTCCGGCCAACGCTGCCCGCCATCGCGGTCCGCGGCCCCGCTCGCCTGCCCGCGGGCGAACCGCGGTGCCTCCCGGTCGACGTCACCTCGGCCGAGGATGTGCCCGTGAGCGACGCGGCCGCAGAGGCACGCGCAGGCGGTCAAGCGATGTCTGCCGTCACGGAGGTCGCCGGAACCGCGGGGCTCGTGAGCCCCGCGCCGTACGGAACCGCCGAGGGTTCCCTCCCGATCGAGGTGTGCATCTACAATCCACACTTCGATGTGCGTCTGGACGAGCGCGGAGCGGCGACCTTGTCCCTCGACGCTCCGGCACAGCACGTGAGCTACCCGGCCTTGCATGTGACGGTCGAGCACCACGGGGCGCTCGTCATGAAGCGGGTCGCCATTCCGATCCAGGACCCGGCGTCCAGGCGCATCGTGTGGGAAACCCGCTCCTGGACGCTACTGGCGAGTGCTAGGTTCCTGCTTGCGGCAGACCAAGATGCCGACTTGAATCGCGGGCGCTTTGCGGGGTCGTGGTAGCGCGGGCGAGGATTCTGTACAGGAGATGGCCTGGGGAGATCCTGCGGAGGAGTTGCACGCTTCCTGCTCGTGCTCGTCCTCGTGCTCGTTTCACCCGCGCGCGCACTCTTCGGCGCGGCCTCCGGGGGCCTCTTGCGCGTCCTTGTCTTCTACGTCTTCTACTGCCGCTGCTCGATCTTCGCCCAGGTGTCGCGAAGCGTCGCGGTGCGGTTGAAGACGAGCGCGCGGAGCCGCGAGTCGGGGTCCACACAGAAGTAGCCGAGCCGCTCGAACTGGAAGATCGCCCCGGCCCGGGCGGTGCGCAGGCTCGGCTCGACCCACGCCTGGGGGATCACCTCGAGCGAATCGGGATTCAGGTGGTCCTTCCAGTCGCCCTCCTTCCCGCCGGCCGGGTTGGGGTGGTTGAAGAGCCGGTCATAGAGCCGGATCTCGGCGGGGAGGGCATGCGCCGCGGACACCCAGTGGATCGTGCTCTTCACCTTGCGGCCGTCGGGCGCGTCGCCGCCGCGCGTCGCCGGGTCGTAGGTGCAGCGAAGCTCCGTCACCTCGCCCTGCTCGTCCTTCACGATGCCGGTGCAGGTAATGAAGTAGGCGTAGCGCAGCCGCACCTCGCGGCCGGGCGCGAGCCGGTAGAACTTCTTCGGCGGATCCTCGCGGAAGTCGTCGCGCTCGAGGTAGAGCACGCGCGAAAACGGCACCTTCCGCGTCCCGGCCTCCGGCTCCTCGGGGTTGTTGATCGCCTCGACCTCCTCGATCCGGTCCACCGGGTAGTTCTCGATCACGATCCTGAGCGGCCGCAGCACCCCCATCACCCGTGGCGCGCGCTTGTTCAGGTCTTCCCGCACGCAGAACTCGAGCAGCGCCAGATCCACCGTGCTCTCGGTCTTCGCGACGCCGATCCGGTCGCAGAAGCTCCGGATCGCCTCGCGCGAGTAGCCGCGCCGGCGCAGGCCGGCGAGCGTGGGCATGCGCGGGTCGTCCCAGCCGTTCACGCGCCGCTCCTTGACGAGCTCGAGCAGCTTCCGCTTGCTCATCACCGTGTAGGTAAGGTTCAGGCGTGCGAACTCGTACTGGTGCGGGCGCGAGGGCACGGGCAGATGGTCCAGCACCCAGTCGTAGAGCGGCCGGTTGTTCTCGAACTCGAGCGTGCAGATGGAGTGCGTGATGTGCTCGAGCGCGTCCGACAGGCAGTGCGTGAAGTCATACATCGGGTAGATGCACCACTGGTCGCCGGTCCGGTGGTGGCTTGCATGCCGGATGCGGTAGAGAGTGGGGTCGCGCATCAGGATGTTGGGCGAGTTCATGTCGATCTTCGCCCGCAGCACGTGCGTGCCGTCCGGAAACTCGCCGGCCCGCATGCGCCGGAAGAGATCGAGGCTCTCCGCGGCCGGCCGGTTCCGGAACGGACTTTCCCGCCCGGGCTCGGTCAGCGTGCCGCGGTGCTCGCGGATCTCGTCCGCGGTGAGGCTGTCGACGTAGGCCTTGCCGTCCTGGATCAGGCGCTCGGCGAACTCGTAGAGCTGGTCGAAGTAGTCGGAAGCGTAGTAGAGTCGGTCGTCCCAGTCGAAGCTGAGCCACCGCACGTCACGCTGGATCGAATCGACGTACTCCTGCTCCTCCTTGACGGGGTTGGTGTCGTCGAACCGGAGGTTGCAGGTGCCGCCGTACTCCTCGGCGATGCCGAAGTTGAGGCAGATCGACTTCGCGTGCCCGATGTGGAGGTAGCCGTTCGGCTCCGGCGGGAACCGCGTGGCCACGGTCTTGTGCCGGCCCGCGGCCAGATCCTCGTTGATGATGGCGCGGATGAAGTCGACGGCCGGCGCCTTCGAGGCACCGCCGCTCTTCGGCGTGCCGGCGGAGCTGTCGGATCGAGACGGATCGGGACGGTTCATGGTGTGGTCATCCTGCCGAGGAGCGCTTCGCGTACGGCGCCGGGATCCGTGGCGTTTGCCCGGCTCCGCACGGCATGGTGCCGCCGTCGGTAGCCGGCACCGCGGCCGGAACGTCCGCTGTCCCGAAGCTCCGGATCGCGCGCGATCTGGATAAGGGCCCGCGCAAGAGTCACTTCCGGTTTCCGCGGATCCTCTGGCCCAGGTCCGCGGGGCGGAACACCGGTGGGAGCTCTGATTCGAAGCGGCTTTCCGCCACACGAACCTGCACCAGAATCTCGCGGCGAAACCCGGGGAACTACTCCTGCGCGAATCCTAAGGTTAACGCCCGATCGCGGCTGGTCAAGCGGGGGCGGCGCGGGCGCCCGGTTCCCCGGCGCGACAGGGTGGGGCGCCAGCCGCTCGGTCACGTCCTTGCGGTATCGCTGGGAGCGGGCGGCGGGTCGCCACGCCGACGCGAGGCGGCGCGTGAGCGGTTCATCTCGGTGCCGACGGAACGGCGCGCGGGGTGAAGTTCAAGCCGGACGAGAACATCGGCACGCGCGGGCAGCAACTCCTCGCGCCGGCGGGACATGATGTCTCGACGATCCTGGCGCAGGATCTGGGCGGAGAGCCCGACAGCGTGGTCTTCCAGCCCGGCAAGGCGGAGGGGCGCGCCCTGATCACGCTGGACCGCGGTTTCGGCACCGTCTTAGGGTTTCCGCCGCACGAGTCGGGCGGGATCGTGATTGTCGAGCATCCACCGCGCGCGCCGCGTACTCCCATTCGGCTTCGGTCGGCAGCCGGAGTGTCCACCGGCGAAGGATCTCGACGGCGTCGCGAGGGCTCACCTGCTCGACGGGGTTCAAGAGCGTCCAGGGGCCGGGTTCGGTCAGAGTTTCCGTGAAGGAGCTGTGGTTGATCCACAGCCTTTCGGTCACTGCAGACCAGCGCCGCATCATGCCGGCCCACTGCGCCTGGGTGGTCTCGTATTATGGAATCCGCGCCGAATCGACCGCAGCGGCCCGCGCCGGGAGGCAACCCTGGCCCAAGGCAGCTCGAATTGGACAACACAAACCGGTCTTCAAAAAGGCCTTACGGCTGTGCGCCGGGAGGATCCGGCGCCGCCGGATCGAGGGTCTCTCGTCCGCTGGCATGGAAGAGAAACGCGGCCACGGCGATCAGAAGGTAGAGCTCGTAAGCCGCCGCGGCTGCGGCCATTGCGAGCGCGGCGACCCGGCCGAGGAAGACGGCGATTCGGGTCGCGTTGCGGTCGCCGATCACCAGGGCCAGGGTGCCGCGGAGCAGGCGGCC
>JAFGQW010000016.1 GCA_016935485.1 Planctomycetota bacterium
ACTAGCGCGCGCCCGTTCACTCGTGCTCGTGCTGGACCGCCCCTGCAACTTCTGGCGCCTGACCCCAGAGAGTTGCAGGAGCAGGGGTCAGACCCCAGTCGGCCTCACTCCACGCCCCGCGGGCGCCGCTCGCGGGCGCAGCCCGCCCGCACGACCTCAGCGCGCGCAATCCGCGCGCGGACCCGCACACGCACGCGCACGCGCACGCTCACCCGCCCGCTCCCTCTCGACGCGCGTCCGTGGTATAGTCTGCGGAGGGTCGGCCCGCGTCGGGGAGTTCGCCGCGCCGGCCCCGGTCTGGAAGGAGGGACACTCGCATGAGAAGATCGCTGCTCGTCGTGGCGGCCGTGCTGGTTCTCGGAACGGCCGTCGCCGCTCAGGTCACGTGGACGGTCACCCCGAGCCCGGTGCCGACGGAGCAGGTCATCCGGATGACCCTCACCAACCGCTCCGGCTCCTCCATCACACTGCCCAGCACCGCGCCGTGGTCCATCCGCGACCTCCTGGGCGGGCTGGTCTACGGTCCGATCGGGCTCACGGTGCTGGTCCCGCTCCCCGACCAGCAGGCCATCACCTACACCTGGAACCAGAAGGACCGGACGAGCGCGTTCCTGGCCCCCGGAGCGTACGAGGTGTGGATCGGCTACTTCGACGCCAAGTTCCAGAACCAGACGTTGAAGGCGCCCCTCCAGATCGACCCCGACCGGATCACGGTCTCCGGCCAGCCAGCGCCCGGCGTCACCGTGAAGCTCCTCGTGAGCTCCCCGCGAGCGCCGCAGCTCCCCTACGTGGCGGGGCTCGCCCTCGCGATCCGCCCGGAGCTCCCGATCGGCGGCAACCGGTTTCTCGCGCTCGCGCCCGATGCGCTGCTGGTCCTCAGCCTGACCGCGGGCCCGCCGATCTTCCGGGACTTCCAGGGCAGCCTGGACGCGAGCGGCGCCGCCACCGCCGCCCTCGGCATTCCGAGCCATGCCGCCCTGAAAGGCATCACCGTCCACGCCGCTCACGTCACGCTGCATGCCTCCGCTCCGAACGGCATCCTCAGCTACTCCGCGCCGCAGGCGATCCAGATCCAGTAGGAGGCCGCGCCCTTCGGGGTCTTGGAGATCGCCCGCAGGTCGGGCGGCCGGTGCCCGCGCGCGGCAACCCATGCCTCACCGCTTGCCGCCGCGGCCCCGGGCGCGTTACAATCACCGCGCTTTCCCGACCCGGCTCATCCCTCGAGGAGGACTCGCGCATGACCGCCCACGATCCCCATTCGTTCGCCGATCTCGCCCAGGCACGAATCGAGCACATCGAGTTCGATCTCGAGGTCGATTTCGCGGCCCGCCGCATCCACGGCAGGGCCGACTACCTTCTCGACCGGGCCGTGAACGGGAGCTTCTTCCTCGACACCCGGGATCTGGAGGTGACGGCGGTGCGCGGGGGCGGCGGCGATCTCGCCTGGCGGCTGGACGAGACCGATCGCGTGCTGGGGACGCGGCTGCACGTCGAGGGCCTCCGCGACCTCGAGGCGTTCACGATCGAGTTCAAGACCGCCCCCGGCGCGAGCGCCCTCCAGTGGCTCGCCCCGGAGCAGACCGCCGGCAAGCAGCATCCGTTCCTGTTCAGCCAGTGCCAGGCCATCCACGCCCGGAGCGTCTTCCCGTGCCAGGACACGCCGGCCGTCCGCTTCACGTATCGGGCGCGCGTGAAGGTGCCGGCGCCGCTCACCGCGGTGATGTCCGCCGCCCGCAAGGAGGTGCGCACCGAGGGCGCGCACACGCTCGCGGTCTTCGAGATGCCCCAAGCGATCCCGTCCTACCTCTTCGCGCTCGCCGCCGGCAACATCGCCGACGAGGACCTCGGGCCGCGCTCGCGCATCCACGCCGAGCCCGAGGCGCTGGAGGCGGCGGCCCGGGAGTTCGCCGACACCGAGCGCATGATCGTCGAGGCGGAGGGGCTGTTCGGGCCCTACGTCTGGGACCGCTTCGACATGCTGCTGATGCCGCCGTCCTTCCCCTACGGCGGCATGGAGAACCCGCGGCTCACGTTTCTGACCCCGACACTGATCGTCGGCGACCGCTCGATGGTCAACGTGGTCGTCCACGAGCTGGCCCACTCCTGGACCGGAAACCTGGTGACCAACGCCACCTGGGAAGACTTCTGGCTGAACGAGGGCTGGACGGTCTATGCCGAGCGGCGCATCCTGGAGATCCTCGAGGGACGGGACTACGCGCAGATGAAGGCGGTGCTCCGCCACAAGAACATGCTCGACGACATGAAGCTCTTCGGCCTGGGCTCCGACCCCACCCGCCTCAAGTATTCCCAGAAAGGCATCGACCCCGACGAGGTCTTCTCCACGATTCCGTACGAGAAGGGCGCGGCCTTCCTCACCCTGCTCGAGGAAGCCGCGGGGCGGAAGCGTTTCGACGCGTTCCTCAGGCGCTACATCGACACGTTCAAGTTCCAGTCGCTCTCCACCGAGGAGTTCCTCGCCTTCCTGCGCGAGCATCTGCCCGAGGCCGCCGACGCAGTGGCCGTCGACGAGTGGGTCTATGAGCCCGGCTATCCCGAGAAGGCGCCCGTCTACCGCTCGAACCTGCTCGACACGGTCGACGCCGCGCTGGCGGCCTACGCCGCGGGGGCGCGGCCCGGAGAGGACGCGATCGCCGGCTGGCGCTCGGAGCAGGTGGAGCTCTTCCTGAAGGGCCTGCCGCGGGAGATCCCGCCCGCGGATTGCCAGTATTTCGAGCAGCTCTTCGGACTTGCCACGAGCCGCAACAACAACCACCTGACGGAGTTCTACGACGTCGCCATCCGGAGCGGCTACGAGGCGGCGCTCGCCGGCGTCGAGCGGCTGCTCGCAAGCGTCGGCCGGATGCTCTACTTGAAACCGCTCTACCGCGCGCTGGCCGGCACCGAATGGACGAAGGGCCGGACGCGGGCGATCTTCGAGCGCTGCCGCGGCGGCTACCACCCGATCGCCGCGGGCGGCATCGAGCGCATTCTGAAGGACGCGAGCCTCTGAGGGATGGCACGAACCGAGCCAGTGCCAGCCGGCGGCCGCTTGCGCCCTTCGGCGATCCGTGGTATGGCTTCGCACCGGCTGGATCCGCGGCCGCCCGACACGAAGCGCCGCGGGCGACGCCGGCCGGGCCGTCGCGCGGACATTTCCCTCTGCACGAAAGGACAGCCATGAAGAAGCTCCCGCTGTGCCTGCTACTCCTCCTCGGACTGGTGCTGGTGTTCCCCGCCGTGGCGGCCGCCCAGGTTCCGGAGCCCGACGACGGGGTGGACGAGGCCCGGCTCAAGACGGCGTTCGAGAAGGTCCGCGAAGCCGGGGCGCTCCCGCCCGTCGACCGCAGCAAGACGAACGACCCGGCCTACCGGGCGGAGTACACCGCCAAGCGCCAGGCCGCCATGGAGGCGATGAAGAAGGCGGCCGAGTCGTTCCTCAAGGCGGAGGCCGCGAGTCTGGAGTCCGGAGTGGGCCTGCTCTATCAGGGCCGGGCGCTGCTGCTCCTCGGAAAACCTGCGGACGCGGCCGCGCCGCTCGCCCGCTTCCGGAGCGAGGTCGAGGACCATCCGGAGCGCGACCGCGCGGGCGTCGAGCTGCTCGGCTGCCTCTTCCACGGCACCAAGGACATCGCGGCCGCCAAGGCGCTCCTGGCGGAGCTTGCCGAGGCGGATCTGCCCGACGCGCTCGCCCGCCAGGTGACCCAGTTACAGGACCAGCTGCCGGCGTGGGAAAAGCGCGATTCGCTGACCGGCAAGCCGCTCCCGGCAATCCCCGTGCTCGACACGATCGGCGCACCCGAGGGATTCACGTTCGAGAAGCTTCGCGGCAAGGTCGTGCTGATCGACTTCTGGGCCACCTGGTGCCCGCCCTGCCGCGTGGTCATCCCCGAGCTGGTGCGCTTGCAGGAGAAGCAGGCCGCCGATGGTCTCCAGGTGATCGGGCTGACGACCTTCTACGGCTCTGGCTGGAAGATGACCAGCCGCAAGGGCGACCAGCTGCTGGGCGAGAGCGCCGGCGGCCGCAGTAATCCGCTGGACAAGGCAGCCGAGCGCGAGCTGAACGAGATCTTCCACAAGGGCGTCCCGCTCAACTACCCGATCGTCTTCACCGAGCGCGCTGTGGGCCGCGACACCTTCGGGGTGACGGGCATCCCGACCGTGTTCCTCGTCGACCGCCAGGGCAAGGTCCGCTACCACAAGGTCGGCTCCGGGAACGAGGAGGAGCTCAAGACCTGGGTGGAGAAGCTGCTGGCCGAGCCGGCGAAGTAGCTTCGCG
Organism: Planctomycetota bacterium; assembly: GCA_016935485.1. Taxonomy (GTDB): domain Bacteria; phylum Planctomycetota; class JAFGQW01; order JAFGQW01; family JAFGQW01; genus JAFGQW01. The sequence continues at coordinate 4,277 of JAFGQW010000016.1, forward strand.
ATCCCCGTCGTTCTTGACACCGGCCCGGGCGCCGGTACCATCATGCCCGCGCCGGCCTCGCACCAGCCCGGCCGCCGGCCCCATGAGCCCCAGGGAAGGGAACCCCGAGATGGCAGACGAACCCGAGACCACGAAGAAGTCTCCGCTCCAGGAGATCACCCAGCCGTTCCTCGATCTCATCCACGCCCCGCGCGCCCTCTGGGGCATCAACCTCGCCTACGTGATCGAGGGGATGTGCTACTTCGGGGTGCTCGGCTACCTCGCGATACACTTCTCGGACTTCGTTTTCAAGGGGATGCCGAATGCCGATGTGTTCTCCCACAACATGGTCATGGTGCTCACGGCGGGCATCACCATCGCGATGTTCTTCCTCGGCTTCGTCGCCGACAGGAAGGGCGTCCGGTTCGCGCTGCTCCTCGCCTTCTGCCTGATGCTGCTCGGGCGGGCCCTGATCTCGGCAGCCGCCACCGTGTTCGGCCTGGAACCGGGTGGTCTATGGTCTGCACTCCACATCGTCACGATGGCCGGAATCGCACTCGTCGTCGTCGGCTACGGCATGTATCAGCCCGCTGCCTACGCCGGCATCCGCCAGTTCACCACCCCGAAAACGGCCGCCATGGGGTTCGCGATGCTCTACGCGCTCATGAACCTCGGCGGCTGGCTGCCCACCTGGGCCTTCCTGCTGCGGGACGAGAAGAACCTGAACTTCGGCATCCCCGGGACCTTTTGGGTTTACACCGGGTTCACCGCGGTCGCTCTCGTCACGACGTTCGTCATCCTGAACCGCAAGACCGTCGTGGAGGCGATCGCCAGCGCCAAGGAGGAGACCGCGCGCATCAAGGCGGCCGAGAAGAAAACCGGCGAGGGCACCGGCCAAGCCGCCACCAGGCAAGAGCCGGCGGCCGACGCGACGCCGGCGGCAGACCTCCCGATCCCCCTCCATCTCTGGGGAGTGTGGGCGCTGCTCGTGGTGGCGGCGTACTTCCTGACGCCGGGGACCTGGGGCTTGCCGTATCGCTTCATTCCCGCATTCATCGTCCTGGCCGCTCCGGCCGCGATCTCTGCCCTCGGTCCGTCCTGGCGCGGCGCCACGGTGCGATGGATCAAGCGTCACCCGCTCGCGAACCTCAAGTTCTTCTGCTTCATCTTCGCACTGATTCCGGTCCAGACGCTGTTCACCTACAACTGGCTGATCCTGCCGCAGTACATCTCGCGCTCGTTCGAGGGCTGGATCGGCGATTACTTCGAGATCGCCTCCAACTCCAATCCCATCCTCATCTTCATTGCCGTTCCGATCATCACCGCGCTGACCCAGAGGGCCAAGGTCTACAACATGATGATCATCGGCACGTTCATCATGGCCGCGCCGGCGTTCCTCAACGTCTTCGGCCCACACTGGTGGGCGCTGTTCGGCTACATCCTGATCATGACGATCGGCGAAGCCATGTGGCAGCCCCGCTTCTTGCAGTACGCCGCGCAGATCGCCCCCGAGGGACGGACGGGACAGTACATGGGCGTCGCGCAGCTCCCGTGGTTCCTCACCAAGGTGCTCGTGCCCCTCTTCTACTCCGGCTGGATGATGAATCGCTACTGTCCGGCCGAAGCTCCGCGCAACACCGAGTTCATGTGGCTCGTCTTCGGGTGCATCGCCATGTGCTCCACGGTGCTCCTCATCCTGGCCCGGCGCTGGATCGGCAAGGGCTTCAAGGAGACGGCGTAGTCCTTTACGACCCCGATTCCGCATCGGAGCCGCGGCACGCGTTCCAGTAGACAAACGCGCAGAGCGCGAGGAAGGCGGCGAGGCCGAGCCAGTTGAGCGCGGACTGTGCCCCGGCGCCGTAGGGCACGTGGAGCGCGCCCTCCTCAAGGCCGTACGCCACCTGCGCGAGCCATTTCACGAGCGCATCCATCACGCCCGCGAGCGCCCCGCCGGCCACGAACCCGGAGGCGATCAGGAGCCCGCGGGCGTGCCGCGCTTTCGCGAGCACCTCGCTCTTCGAGCTGTGCTTCACCAGCCACGCCACCACGGCCCCGATCAGGATCGGCGAGTTGAGCTCGATCGGAAGGTACATCCCGAGCGCGAAAGCGAGCGCGGAGACGCCGAGCATCTCCACCAGCAGCGCGATACCGCCGCCCAGCGCATAGAGGAGCCGGGGCGTTTGCTCGCCGCCCATGAGCGACCGGATCACCGCGGCCATCGCGTTCGGCTGCGGGGCCGGGAGAGGACTGGAGTGCGCCGCCGTCTTGTGGAACCCGTACACGTCACCGAGCAGCAGCATCACGGCGGTGACCACCCCGGCCGCGACGATGCAGGCGAGGATGTTCGACCACTGGATCCGGCTCGGCGTGGCGCCAAACCAGTACCCGAGCTTGAACTCGGTGATGAGCGTGCCGGCCATCGAGAGCGCGGTGCACACCACGCCGCCGATCAGGAGCACCGCGAGCATCCCCTCCCTCCCGCCGAGACCGAGCTGCAGCATCAGCACGGAGGAGACGATGAGCGTCATGAGGGTCATGCCGGAGATCGGCGTGACGCTGATCATGGCCACGGCCCATGCGGACACGCTGACGAAGAGGAATGAGATGACGACAATCACGGCCACGGCGCGCCTGGCGGCCGCCCTTCTCCCCGGCCATCAGGGTCTCGGCGATCGCCGTCCCCTCCGGGAAGGGGAGCTTGCCGTGCATCTCGGCCACGAAGTAGCGGCGAAACGGGATCAGGAACAGCGCCCCGAGCACCGCGCCGAAGAATGGCACGATCATGATCAGGAAGAAGCTCGACAGATCGTCGAGCTCCAGAATGTAGATGGCCGGCATCACAAAGACCGCGCCGCCGGCGACGATGCCGGAGGTGCCGCCCACCGCCAGGATGTTGATGTTCTCAACGAGCGTGCTCTTGCGCGCCAGCACCGCGGAGAAGCCGACCGCGAGGATCGCGATCGGAATCGTGGTCTCGATCCCCTGGCCGAGCTTCAGGATGATGAAGGTGGTGGCGGCGGAGAAGAAGATCCCCATGGTCAGTCCGAACAGGACCGACCGGACGGTGAACTCCAGCACGCTCGCGCGCGCCGGGATGACCGGTTCATAGGCTTCTCCGGGCGCGAGCTCGCGAAAGGCGTTCTCGGGCAGGCCCTGGATCTTCGGCGCTTCCTCGTTCATGGCGTCTCCGGAACCGTCTCGCTGCCCCGCGGGCGCAATCCGCCCGCGCCACGCCAGCGCGTGCAGCTCACGCGCGCACCCGCACCCCCGCGGGCGCAATCCGCCCGCGCCACCTCAGCGCGCGCACTCCGCGCGCGACACCCGCACCTCCGCGGGCGCCACTCGCCCGCGCCACGCCAGCGCGTGCAGCTCACGCGCGCACCCGCACCCGCACGCTGACCCGCACCCGCACGGCTCTTCTCGTGCTCGTGCTCGAGTTCTTCCTCTTCTTCGTGGTCTTCGTGGTCTTCGTGTCTACTTCGTGTCCTGCGTAGTTGCCTTTGTCCTCTTCTTCCCCCTCAGCGCGCCGCCTCGAGCAGCCAGGCGGCGATCTTCTCGACATCGAACGCCCGGTCGCGCAGCGACATGAGCTCGGCATCCGGCTGGACGGTGTGCACACTGCCGTCGGCGTTCAGCACGAAGAAGCAAGGTACGCCGTACTTGTGCATCACGCCGCCGTACTCCTCGTCCAGCGCCAGCCCGCGGTGCATCGATCCCTGGCTCATCCGCACCAGCACGAAGCGCTCCTCGAGGATCTTCGCGACGCGCGGGTGGGCGAGCCGTTCCTCGAGGCTCATCACGTACGGGCAGTAGGGGCCGTACCACTCGATCAGGGCCCGCTTGCCCTCGCGCGCCGCCCGCGCCACAGCCTGCTCGATCTCGGCCCGGATCGGCGCGTCCCCCTCGGCCGGATCGACGAGCTTGTCCACGGCGGCCCGGATCTCCGGCGCCGCCGCGGCGAACAGCGGCTTCAACGCGCCATCGCGCTCCGCGGCGATCCCGCGGCACGCGAGCGATCCCTCCGCGACGGCGGCCCCAAGATGCGCGAGCGCTCCGGCAAGGTCGCCGGCCGCGGTATCGAGCCGGGCCAGCCCGAGCCGCGCCTCGATGGTGTACTGGCCGGCCGCCACATGCTTGAGCGCCTCGAGATACGCCGCGCGGGCGGCCGCCGCGTCGCCGGCCCGCTCCCGAAGCTTCCCCGCCTGCGCGTGGAGCACGGTCCGGAAGACGTCGGGCAGCTCCCTTGCCGCGGCCGCCTGGAGCCGCCCCGCCGCCCGGGCGGAATCGCCCGCCTTTCTCGCCTCCTCGGCCGCGCCGAGCTCCGCTTTCAGAACATGTCCCATGATCCTCAGCTGCCCGTAGACGTCCCAGTCGGCGAGGGCCCGCGCGAGCGCCCCCCGGTGCGGGCTCGTCTCGAGCAGGCGCCGGATCCCGTGCACCACCACCACCATCGAGCCGCCCCGGCCCGTGTAGTGCGACATGGCCAGATGCCCGTGCGCGTCGGCGCACCCGGCGTCCAGCTGGATCGCATCCTCGTACGCGCGGCGTTCCTCGTCGATCCGCTCCTGCCGGCAGTAGATCTCGCCGAGTCGCACCAGGTCCTCCGCACGCACCGGACCCCCGAGCGCGGCCTGCCACTCGGCCAGCGCCTGGCACGCCTCCCAGCGGCTAAGCGCGTCCTTGTATTCCGGATCGATGTCGAGCACCTTCTCCCACGCGCTTGAGGCCGTCTTGAAGTCGCGGCCGGCCTCCGCCTGGACGGCGGCCGCGTAGTGCTTCTCCACCTCGTCACCGGCCGCCGCGGCCGACGTGCGACAGACGACGATCAGGACCAGGCCTGCCACCAGCAGGCGACCAGAGCCGCGGTTTCGCATCGGGATCTCCTCGGACGTTGCGGCGTCACCTCGACGCACGACGTGGGCCAGATTGTAGCGTCCGGCGCGAATCCGCGCGCCGGGCCAGGGGAAGAATCGCGGATTTCCCACCGGCTGGCGGCCCAACCGCGCGGCCCGCGGGCGGCGAGCGCTCAGGCATACACGCACCGGCGCGCCTCGTCCGCAAAGGCCTCGAGCAGCTCCAGATCGGCCTCGAAGAAGTGGTCCGAAGGCGCCAGGATGAAACCGCCGCCCCCGCCGGCCGCCGCGAAGCAGCGGCGAACCGCCGCGCGCGTCGTGGCCGGCGTGCACCCCCGGAAGTGATGAACTTGATCGAAGCCGCCGATCAGGCAGACCCGGTGGCCGATGCGGCGCTTGGCGGCGGCCAGATCGGCGTCGCCCCCCATGGCCGGCGGCGTGAACGTCTCCATGGCCGCCGGTCCCATGTCCGCGATGGCCTCCAGGATGGGCATCATGCCGCCGCAGGTGTGGTAGACGATCCGCTGGCCGACCTCGCGGGCGAGCGCGATCAGCTCTGTGTCGTAGGGCTGGACGAACGTCTCGAACAGTGCGGGCGAGATCACGGTGGTCGACGCGTCTCCCCCGCCGAGCTCCACCAGATCGAAGCGCGCGCCTCGCATCGAGCGGAGGGTGGCCTTCTTGCGCTCGCACAGCACCCGGAGGAAGTGGTGCACCCACGCGGGGTCCTCGAACGTCGCCAGGATCAGCGCCTCGATGCCGAAGAGCTGGGCCGCATCCTGCCAGCAACCCGGCTGCCCGTAGGGGTCGAAGCCGGGAACCATGCCGCGCACGAGCCCCCGCTCCCCGAACGTGTCCGCCTGGCGATTGACCGCTTCGACGTCGCACAGGAGGACGGGCAGATGCTCGGCCAGCACATCCACGTCCGTCTTCTCGCGGACGAGCCGCTCCGTGATCCACCCGGTGTGCGCGTCCTCCTCGATCCGCATCGTGAGGGTCTTCTGCGGCGTCTCGTAGCGCAGCCGCACGGTGCGGGCGGCGGCCTGGCGGCTCGTCTCGATCCGGATCCGGCAGTCGGGCGCCGCCACGCGCGGCGGCGCGGCGGGGTCGGGCTCGGCGAAGTACTGTCCCTTCGTCGCGTCCGGCCGGTAGGCGGCGACCCAGCGGATCGGGTCCAGCCCGAAGCGCGCGAAGAACGCGTCGGCATCCGCCCCGCCCAGATCGCGCTCGAGAAACGACGGCATCACGTGGTGCGTGGTCACGGGCAGCCGATCGGGAACGCCACGCGCCAGCGCGGTGAGCAGGCGGCCGCGCGGCGTCATCGGGGCGGCAGGCGACGCCATCTACCGGCCCTCCCGGATCCGGTCCACGACGCGGCGGATGGCGCGGATGTGCGCGGGCGTCGTGCCGCAGCAGCCGCCGACGATGCCCGCCCCGGCGCGAACGAGCGCGGGCACGTGAGCCACCATGCTCTCGGGCGTCTCCGGGTAGACACCGGCGGCGTCCGGGAGACCGGCGTTGGCCTGGACCAGGATCGGCACGTCCGGCGCCGCGGCGCGCATCGTCCGGACGATCGCGACCATATCGGCAACGCCGCGACCGCAGTTCGTGCCCACGATGTCCGCTCCGGCCTCGAGCGCTGCCCGGGCCGCCGCCGCCGGGGCCACGCCCATGATCGTGTGGTAGGCGCCCGCGGCGCTGCGCTCGAACGTGAACGTGCACGCGACCGGCACCTGCGCGCACGCGCGGGCGGCGCGCACTGCCACCCGCGCCTCCTCGACATCGATCATCGTCTCCACCAGGATCGCGTCGACCCCGCCGGCCACCAGCGCCGCCGCCTGCTCGCCGAACGCCTCGGCCAGCGCCGCCTCCGTCACCTCGCCCACGACGAGCAGCCGCCCGGTGGGCCCCACCGAGCCGAACACGAACCGCTCCGGACCCGCCGCCTCCCGGCTCAGTCGCGCCGCGATCTCGTTCAGCTCGGCGGCCTGCGCCTCGAGCCCGAACCGCTCCAGCTTGAGGCGGTTCGCCCCAAAGCTGTTGGTCATCACGACCTCGGCCCCGGCGCCGACATACTGGCGCGCCACATCCCGCACCTCGTCGGGCCGGTCCAGGCACCAGCGCTCCGGGCACTCCCCCAGCGCGAGCCCCCGGCGCATCAGCATCGTGCCCCACCCCCCGTCGGCCACAAGCACGCCCCGGGCCCGCAGGACCGCCCGCAGGCGCGTCATTCCTCGAACTCCGCCCGCCGCCGGTAGCAGTGCCCGAGATCGCACATCCGACACGGGTAGTCGCCGCGCTCCACCGCCGAACCGAGACCGACCACGCCGCTGACCGACTTGAGCGGGATCATCATGGAGGTCGCGGTGAGCGTGATTCCGAGGAACCGCTCCGGCAGGAATCCGAAGAGCTTGTGCTGCTCGGCCACGCACCAGCCGCAGTAGCCGGGGCTCAGGCGGTTGGTCGCCGCAAGCCCGCGCGCCGCCGCCCCCGCGACGATCTGCGCGTCGAGCCATTCCGCCGCCGCCTCGGCGATCTCGGATCCGATCGCATCGATCAGGAATCCCCGCACCAGGTCGTTGCGATCGAAATGGGCGCGGATCCAGTCGTCGTAGGCGCGCCCGACCGTCGCGGCGAACACGGCCGCGGCGGTGCTCCCGCGCAGCGAGCGGCCGATGATCGCGCCGGCCTCGAACCCCACGCCAGCCAGGCGAAACGCCCGGTCCTCCAGGGTGAGCGCGCCCGGCGGAAAGAGCCGGAAGCCGGCGCGCACATCGGCGTGTGCCGCCACAGCCTCCAGCGTCTCCCGGATCATGTGCGCAAAAGGCTCGGGCGCATGCCCTCCCGGATAGCCTGCGGCGGCCGCCACCCGCGCGGGCCGCAGGTCGAGCGCCGCGACGTCGAGGCGAAACTCCTCGAGCCTAGAACCGATGGGATCCTCGCGCATCGGCCTCCCCCCGCGATCGGTCAGACGCCGCGGCGACCGAGATGCCTGACCAGACCCTGCGGATTGGGAAAGTAGCCGTCCGCGCCGATGCGGGCGCCGAACTCCGCGGTGACGGGAGCACCGCCGACGAACACCGGCACTTCGGGATGCTGGGCCTTGATTGTCCGTACCGTATTCTCCATGGCCGGCATGGTGGTCGTCAAGAGCGCGCTCAGCCCGACCACGCAGCGGTCCTGTCCGGGGATGGCCTCGAGAAAGCGCGCGGCGGGCACGTTGATCCCGAGATCGACGACCTTCCAGCCGTTGCCCTCCATGACCATGGCCACGATCCGCTTGCCGATGTCATGGAGGTCGCCGGCCACGGTGCCGACGACGAAGGTGCCCCGGTGCTGGACCGCCCCCGACTCGAAGGCCGGCCTCAAGTGCGCCATGGCCGCGGTCATGGCGCGTGCCGCGATCAGGAGGTCGGGCAGAAACGCCTGGCCGCGCTCGAAGCGGTCGCCGACCGCCTGCATCCCCTGGACGAGCGCGTCGGCAAGGACGCGCTCCGGCGGGATGCCCTGCTGGAGCGCGCGTGCGGTCAGCTCCGCGGCGCCCTCCTCGCCGCGGAGATCCGGCGGGTAGGGCGCGTCGCGATCCGTCTTGCCCCGCTCCACGGCGGTCGCGATCCGCTGCAGGATGTCGTTCATGGCAAGATTCCCGCGTCTCGACCCGCCGTCTCCGGGGAACATAGTCGTGCCGCGGGAGATCGTCAAGGCGCGCCGGAGCCGGGCGGCGCGGGCCGCCGGCGGCGCGCGACAGACCGCGCGGCGCGAACGAGAAGCCGCCTTTCTCCGCGATTGCGTGCCGTCTTGATCCCCTCCGGACCATCCCCTAATTGTTCCCTCACGTCCGTGCGGCCGGCGGCCGAGGCACGGCGTCCAGGCACGTGGCACCGGCAGCGCGAAGAGTGCCTTCGCTGGCCGCCGCGCAACCGAGGAGATTGCCGTGAAGAGAATCACCGTCCTGCTGGCCGCGCTGGCGCTAGCGAGCGCATCCGGCGCGGTCTCGTCCCAGTCCGGCGAGCGCCAGGCACTCCGCGAGGCGCTCGACTTCGCCAAGGCCAAGATCTACCCCGCGCTGGTGAACATCAGCGTGGTGTCGGCGCGGTTCAGCAGCGGTCGCACGACGCGCGTGGGCGGCGCCGGCAGCGGCACGATCATCAGCCCGGCGGGCCACGTGCTGACGAACTATCACGTGGCCCGCGACGCCACCCGCATCGTCTGCACGCTCACCTCGGGCGAGCAGATCCCCGCGGACATCGTCGGCGACGATCCGGCCACCGATCTCAGCGTCCTGAAGCTCCGCCTCCATGAGCGCAAGGACCCCACCCGCCCGCTGCCGTTCGCGATGCTCGGCGACTCCGACCGGCTCGACGTGGGCGATTCGGTCATCGCGGTCGGCAACCCGCTGAGCCTCTCGTCGTCGATGACGCTGGGCATCGTGTCCAACCCGCGACGGGTCTTCACCCGGGGCGATGAGATCCAGGAGTTCGACTTCGGCGCCGGCAGCAAGACCGGCATGTTCACCGTCTGGATCCAGCACGATGCACTGATCCTGCCCGGCAATTCCGGCGGGCCGCTGGTGAATCTCCAGGGCGAGGTCGTGGGAGTGAACACCCGGGGGGGATCCGGCTACGGATTCGCGACCCCCGCCAACCTGGTCAAGCGCGTCGTGAACCAGATCCTCACCTTCGGCGAGGTGCGCCGCGGCTGGCTCGGCATGTCGTTTCTGCCCGTGGCGAAGCTCGACCGCGAGACCGGCGCGCTGGTGGCGACCGTCGATCCCGAATCCCCGGCCGAGGCCGCCGGGATCCGGCCGGGCGACGTGCTGCTCGCGCTCGACGGCCAGGTCGCGGACTGCCGCTTCCTGGAGCAGGTCCCGGTGCTCTACGCGACGATCGCCGACATGCCCGCCGGCAAGAAGGTCCAGGCCGAGTTCGTGCGCGGCGGAGAGCGGCTGGCGGTGGAGCTCACGGTGGCGCCCATGGCGGACTTCGTCGGCACCGAGGAGGAGCTCACCGCGCTCGGCATCACGGTGCAGAACATCACCGTCCCGATGGCCCGCGAACACCGCTATCCCGACACCCGGGGCGTCCTGCTGACAGGCGTGCGCGGCGGGCAGGTGTTCGAGGAGGCCAAGCCGCCCATCCGCGCCGGCGACGTGATCCTCGAGGTCGACGGCACGGCCATCGTGGACATCGCCGCCTTCGCGGCGACCTTCGCGGCCGCCCGCGAGCAGAACAAGGAAGAAGTGGGCGTCGTCTACCGGCGAGACCGCGAGATCCTCGTGACCCTGGTGAAGCTCGACAAGGACAAGCCCCGCAAGCCCGGCGGCGAGCTCCCCAAGGCGTGGCTCGGCGTGAACACGCAGGTGCTCACCCCGAAGGTGGCGCAGGCGCTCGGCCTCGAGGGGCGCCGGGGCTTCCGCATCACGGAAGTCTACCCGTGGACGAAGGCGCATGCCGCCGGCTTCGAGACCGGCGATCTCCTCATCGCCTTCGACGGCGAGCCGCTCAAGGCCTCCCGCCCCCAGGATGCCCGGGATCTCCGCAACCTCGTCGAGGACCGGGTCATCGGCGAGACCGTGGAGGTCACGGTGCTGCGCGGCGGCGAGGAGAAGAAGCTCGAGGTCGAGCTCGAGGAGTCTCCCGCGTCGGCGCTCGACGCCAAGACCGCCGAGAACGAGACCTTCGAGTTCATCGTGCGCGAGCTCACGTTCATGGACCGGATCGAGCGGAAACTCGCCAAGGACCAGCAGGGCGTGCTGGTGACCGAGGTTGCGAGCGGCGGGTGGGCGTCGGTCGCGGGGCTCCCCAAGAACAGCATCCTCATGGCCCTGAACGACCAGCCCGTGACGGACGTCGCCTCGTTCCGGCGCGTCATGAAGGAGGTCGAGGACAGCCGCTGTCCGGTGGTCAAGGTATTCGTGCAGCGCGGCCATCGCACGAGTTTCGTCTTCATCGAGCCGGACTGGACCCGGAAGGCTGCGGCACGCACCGAGAAGAAGTGAGACGGACCGGGGTCCGCCCCGGCGCCGCCCGGACCGAAAGGAGACTGGCCATGCATGCACTGCGTCGCGCGTTCGGCGCCGCCGCCCTCTGTCTGGCGGCACTGCCGGCCGCGCTGCCCGCCGCGGACGAGGTCGGCAAGCGGGCGGAGGGAATCGTCACGGCCAGGAGCGCCGCGATCGTCACGATCGAGGTCGTGCTGGACTACAAGCGCGGCGAGCGCTCCGGAGAAGTGAAGGTTAACACGCGCGGGGTGATCGTCGCCGACACCGGCCTGATCCTGGCACCGCTCGAGGTGCTCAGCCCACGCATGGGTCAGGGTCCGCAGCCGGAGCTGAAGCTCCAGGCCATCCGGGTCGTCGTGGAGTCCGACGAGAAGGAGTGGGAGGCGTTCGTGGTGCTGAAGGACACCTTGCGGGGACTCACGTTCCTGCAGCTCAAGGACTTCAAGCCCGCCGACCGCAAGCTCCAGTGGGTCGACTTCACCAAGGCGGCCAAGGCGCAGACGGGCGAGCAGCTCGTCACCGTACTTCGTCTCGCCAAGGGGTACGACTACGCCCCCCACTTCAGCGTGAACCGCATCGTCGGAGAGATCACCAAGCCGCGCGCAGCGCAGCTGGTGGATGCGGCCGGCCCGGTGGGACTTCCGGTGTTCCGCCTCGACGGGCAACTGGTCGGCTGCCACGGGGTGCTCGCCTCGGAGCTCGCCGGGGACAGCTCGCGCCATGCGGTCGTCTTTCCGGCTGACGACCTCGTCAACCCGATCAAGCAGGCCCGCGAGAAGGCTGCCGAAGGCGAACAGAAGACCGAGTAGGCAACCCGAGAGGAAGGGAAACATGCGCCAGTTCAGCATCGCGATCTTGGCCGCCGTCCTGGTGGCCGGCCTCCTGCCCGTCGGCGCGCGCGCCGACGAGGTCGGACAGAAAGCCAAGGGGATCGTGGACGCCCAGGCTCCGGCCATCGTCAGCATCCAGGTAGTCCTCGATCTCGAGGCCGGCGGGCAGACGCGGGAGCAGCGCCTGCGCGGCCATGGCGTGGCGGTTTCCGACACCGGTCTCATCATGACGAGCATCGAGACGATCAAGCCGAACCTGAACGCGCGCGGACCGCGCGGGCAACGCCTCAGCGTGAAGATCACCCCGGCGGACATCAAGATCGTCTTCGAGAAGGACGAGAAGGAGTACGACGCCTTCGTGGTGGTCCGGGACACCAAGCGCCAGATCGTGTTCCTGCAGCTCAAGAGCTTCAAGCCCGCCGACCGCAAGATCTCGTTCGTCGACTTCTCGAAATCCGCGACACCCAAGGTCGGCGACGAGTACATCACGGTCCATCGCCTCGCCAAGGGGTACGACTATGCGCCGCTCTTCAGCGCGGGCCGGATCATCGGCGAGCTCACCAAGCCGCGCAAGGCCCTGCTCGTCAGCCACGCCGCGCCGAGCGGGCTGCCCGCCTTCAGCCTCGAGGGGAAGCTGATCGGCTGCCACTCGCGGATGCGGTCCGGCCTCGAGGAAGGAGCGGCCCGGGAGGCGGCGGGCGGCCAGCCCATCGTGCTTCCGGCCAAGGATATCGATGCCGTCATCAAGCAGGCGCTGAAGACCGCCGCTGCAGGCGAGCCCGCGGCCGGCGGCGAGGAGGACGAAGAGGACG
>JAFGQW010000168.1 GCA_016935485.1 Planctomycetota bacterium
CAGCAGGATCAGTTCCGCCACCGGGGGGATGAGTCGCGGCCGTCCCTGCGGCTGATCCTGGTCGTCGTCGCCGGACCCGCGGTCGCCGCGCTGCCGCTCTTGCCGGCGCCGCTGCCCCTCCTCGTCCAGGGCGCCGAGGACCATCTTCAGGTTGCTCACGACCTGTTCCTGCAGCAGGCGGGTGAACCGTGAGAGATCGGGCGGCCGCTCGCCCAGCCGCTCGGCCAGGCGCTCCATGTCTTCGCCGACGCCCGCGAGCACGAAGGACAGCACCGCGATCTTCTCCTGCTCGAGTCGCGACACGATGCCGTCGATCACGTCCTTCGCCCGGTTCTGGCGGCCGGCCAGCTGGCTGAACGCCTTGCGCAGCGCGCGCGTCAGCGTCGGGCTCGCGGGGTCGATCTTGGCCCCTTCCTCGAGAGACTCCTGGTTGATCTCCTCCTGTTCCTTGAGTGCGTCGCGCAGCATCTGGCCGACCCGGAAGATCACCTCCTCTTCAGCCATCTCGATGTAGTTGCGCTCGCGCTTGCGGATCTCGCGCTCGGCCTGGTGGAGCGCCGCTACCGCCTCGCGCTGGTGCTCCTCGGCCTGCGGCAGCTCGCCCTGCTCGAGCCGCCGCCCCGCGCGCTCCATGCTGCGCCCGGCGCGCCGGAGCGACGGCGAGCGGTCCTGCTCCTCCGCCCGCTGGTCCGTCGGCTCGCGGCCGAGCCGATCCAGCTCGCGGGCGAGCTCCTCGGCGTCCTTGCGGATCCTGTCCTGCCACTGCGCGAGCGCGCGGCGCGTCGCCGCCGGATCCGCGCTCGCCGGTCCGCGCTCGGCGAACGCGTCCTTGGCCGCTTGGAGGCGCCGGAGGGCCTGCTGCTGGTGCTCGCGGGCGCGCGCGGCCGCGGCGCGCTCGAGCTCGCCCCGCGCGCGATCCATCTCCCGCGCGGCTGCGCGCGCCTGCTCGCCGCTCGCACTGGCGTCGGGCGCCGGCGCGCCTTGCGCCGCACCCCTGTCGCTCTCCGCCAGCGCGCGGTCGAGGTCGCCGGCGAGCTCCTCGGTCTTGCGGGCAAGCTCGTCCTGCCGGCGGGCTGCCGCCTCCTGCTCCGGGCGGCGGGCGGCCGCTCCGGCCACGGCAGCCTCGGCATCGGCGGCGCGGAGCGCATCCAGCGCGCGGCGAAGGGCGTCGGCGGCGCGCCGGGCGAGGGAGGAGGGCTTCTCGTCCCCGGAGCGACGCGGCGGCACGCCCTGCGGCGGCGCATCCGGTTGCGGCGCGCCGGCGTCCGGCCGGTTCAGCGCGCCCGAGACCTGTTCCATCGCGCGCCCGGCGCGGTCGGCCTCGCGCCGCGCCGCCTCCGGAACCATCGCCCGCGCGAGATCCTCGCCGAGACGCTGCAGACGGTCGTGGAGTGCGTCCTGCCTCTCGCCGAGCTCGCGCCGCCGCTCGGCCGGCTCGCGCCGGTCCACGGCCTGCGCCAGGCGTTCGGCGGCGCGCTCCGCGGCCTGCACCGCGTCGCGATACGCCTCCCGCTCTGCAGCGCCGGCGGCCCGCGCGGCCGCCTCCTCGGCCTTGCGCTCGAGGCGCTCCGCCTCGTCGAGCGCCTGGCGCGCCGGCTCCGCGCGCCCGCCCCGCTCGGCGAAACGACGCAGCGCTTCGGTCGCCTCCCGGCCCGCCGCGCGGCGCTCCTCGGCGGCGCGCCCGGACGCCTGGGATCCCGCGGCCTGCTCCGCCTGACGGTACGCGGCGGCGAGCCGCTCGAGCGCTTGCCCCGCCTGCTCGCGCAGCGCCTCGAGAGCGCCCTCCTCGGCCGCCTCGGCGGCGCTCGCCTCGTTGGCCAGCCGCTCCTCGTCCCGGGCCAGATCCTCGATGCCCATCGCGAGGCGGTTCCAGGCGGCCTGTTCCTCCGCGCTTCGCCCCGCGACGCTCTCGAGCAGCGCCTTCTGCGCCGCGACCGCCGCCTCGAGCCGGTCCCGGAGCGCCTCGCGCGCGGTGAGCTCCCCGGGCCGGCCGGCCAGCCGCGTCTCCGCGAGAAGGCGGTCCTCCTCGTCGCGGATCCGCTCGAGCTCCGCCAGCGCCTTGCGGGTGCGCTCGAGCTCGGCTTCGAGCCGGTCCAGGTTCTGGCGGTCGAGCAGGATCGCGAGGCTCTCCTGGAGAGCGGCAAGCGCGCGGCGCTGCTGCTCGAGCGCTTCGAAGAGCTGCTCGCCCTCGAGCCGGCGCTTGGCCTGCTCGATCGTCTCCTCCAGCCGCCGCGCCACCAGGTGCGTGTAGGCGCGCTCGAGAAGCTGCGCAGCATAGGACTGGCCCTCGCGATCCAGCCGCGTCCTCAGGCGCGTGAGCTTCTCCGAGAAGACCTCGAGCCGTTCGAGGATGCTGTGCTGCTCCTTGATCAGGTGGGCCAGCTCCTTGTCCTGGGGTGCGGCGGTCGGGGCGGCGGCCAGGATGAGCAGACACGCCGCCGCGGCCAGGGCGGCGGCCGGTCGAGGCCGGATTCCGATCATCGCGTGCCGAGCTCCTCGTCAGGCTGGCATCGGGATCGCGCCCCTTGTGGCCTGTCGGGCGCGCCCGTTGCCCTCCAGTCTACCCGCGTTTGACGCCCGCGGCACCGGCGCAGTTCCCGCCCGCCTTCCGGCGGGCCTGCGTACGCCCGCGCCCGCGCCCGCGGGAAGGCGGCGCCGGATCGCGAGCGAGCGCGGAGCGGCCGGGGTTCAGTCCTTCTTCATGCGCTGCTGGAAGAGGTGGATCGTCCGCGACTCGACCTCCTTCTGGAGCTCGATCAGCTCCTTGTTGAGCTGGATCACCTCCTGGTAGTCCTCCCAGTCCTCCAGGCCCACGAGCAGGGCTTTGACCAGTCTCAGGGTGCGATGCTGCAGGTCGACGGCGGCGCCGAGACCGTCGAGCATGCCGGCCGCGTCCCCGGCCGCTCGCGCCGCGCCGAGCGTCCTGCCCGCTCCGGGCGAGGTCTCCTCGGCCGCCTCGAGGCCGATCCCGACCATCCGGACGAGCTTCGAGAGCACGTCGGAGTCCGCCAGCGCTCCGGTCCGCGCCTCGGCCGCCACCGCCCGGAAGCGGTCGAGGTCGTCCTCGGGCCGGCGCCGCGTCTCGCGCTCGAAGACATCCAGCATCCGCGTGGTGGCCGGCGTCTCCTCCAGGCGGTTGAACACGTACGTGTCCAGGTTCTGGCAGAGATCGCCAGTGACCCGGCGAAGATCTTCCGTGAGCCGGTTCTGCCGGCGCTCCACCGTGAGGATTCTCTCGGCGAGCCCGTGCCGATCCCGGCCGGCGGGCTCCGCATCGGCCGGCGCGGCGAGGAGCCGCACCAGATCCTCGGCATCCCCGATCGTGCGCTCGAGGTAGGGCTCCGCCCTGCGCACCTCCTCCTTGATGCGAAGCTGCCGGTCGTTCACCCGCCGCTCGAGATCGGCCCGGCGGTGCACCTCGAGCTTGATCTCCTTGGAGCGGCCCACGTTGGGCCGGTCCACGCCGGCGGCGTCCTGGTGGTTGTCCTCGACTTCCACCACCACGCCGATCACGTCACCCGCGTCCAGCGGGCGGTCCGCCGCGAGGTCGAGCTCGGCCAGATCGAGGTGGCGGAAGAGGTGGAAGACGCGCCACGCCACTACGTCGCCGCGGTCGGCGCCGATCCGGTCGGTGTCCGGGAGGTCCACGACGCTGGTGCGTTCGCCGCGGGTGATCCGCAGCCGGCAGGCGCGTGCGCCGTGGTCCTCGCGCACCCGCGCGACGAGCGGCATCACGCCACCGGGCGCCACCTCCGTGAGCGTGCCGCGCGGGCGCTCGACGACGATCGCCGGCGCGCGGTCAGCGACGGTGAGCACGCGGTAGCGCACGCGGGAGTGGTTACGCATGCGATTGGTGCCCAGCAGATCGAAGCTGTAGTGGAAGTCCTCCGTGGCGCGGATCGAGGCGTGGAACCGGTGCGGGTCGAGCGCGCCCATCGCCAGCGGCGGCCGGTCGCCGGCGAGCAGCAACGCGGAGGCCACGGGTTGCGTCGTCTCCACGGTGATGCGCAGCTCCGTGTCGCGCGGCACTTCCACGTCGCCGGTGGGGAAGGTGCGCGGCGGCCGGCCGGTGTAGGCGGGAAAAGTCGCCGCCACCTCGACCGCAGCGGCGGCCGGCGCCGCATGCGCCCGCACCCGGTAGACGGGCTCGCCGTCGGTGTCGTCGCCGCCCCGCACGTCGAACTGGAACGAGCGGGTCAGGCGCTCGAAGGTGGTGGCGTAGCGGGCGTGCTGCACGCGCGGCAGCACGCGCGTCCCGCGGGTGCCGCGGCCGCCTTCGAGGGGGGCCAGATGGACGGTCACCTCCGGCGGGTCGCCGCGGTCGGCCACCACGTGGAGCGTGAAGTCGAGCCCCTGGGGCACGTGGAACACCGTGGCGCCGGCCTCCTCGGTGACGTGGATCGGACTGGACTCGGGCGGGAGCAGCACGCGGAGCTCCGTGGTGCGCGGCCAGCGTGCGTCGCGCTCGAGGAGCACGCAGCGCCGGAGCCAGATGCGGGCGTGGCTCTCGGTCACCCCGATTCCCGCGGCGGCGAGCACCACCGCGGCGAGCGCCGCACTCACCCACGGCACCGCGCGCCGCGTCCGGACGGCGTCGTGGAAGTCGAGTGGCGCGCTGCGCTCGAGCGCTTCGGCCACGACGCGCTCCGCGAGCTCCCGGCTCTCGAGGAACGTCCCGTGGCGCAGCGCCTCGGCGAAGTCGAGCGCGCTGCGGAGCCGGTCGTCGAGCTCCGGATGGAGCGCCTCCACCCCGGCGGCGAGCAGCCCGTCCTCGAGCGGGCGGCCGAGCGGCCGGACCAGCGCGCGCCAGGCCACCGCGGCGAGCGTGGCGAGGCCGGCCACCAGCAGCACGCTGCGGACGCCGAGAGGCAGGCGGAGGCCGCGATCGAGCAGATAGCTGAGCGCGGCCAGCGCGACCAGCGCGAGCACGAATCGCCCCGCGCCGGTGAGCAGCACAACCCGGCGCGCGCGGCCGCGCATCCGGGCGAGCTTGCGTTTCAGTTCCGACGGCATGCTCTGGGCTCCGTGGAGCTTGGCGACCGCCCCGTCGCGCCGCTTCCCGGTCCGGCGGCGTCCGGGGCCGCTACCGCTGGAAGATGGGCAGATACTGATTCGGGATCTGGAGGATTATACACGCCACCGCCGTGCCGAAGGCCCGCCCGGGTCCCGTGTCGTTCGGCCAGGAGCCGTCCTCGTCCTGGCGCGCGAGCAGCTCCCGGCGCACCTTCGGGTAATACTCGCGCCAGTACTGGCCCCCGGCGGTGAAGACGGCCTGCACGGCGTAGTAGTGGCCATAGTAGTAGAAATAGTGGTTGCGGTAGTGCTCGCCCAGGTCGTCCTGGTTGCGCAGCAGGTAGCCCAGCCCCCGGTCGATGTCCTCGTCGTCGTAGACCCCGGCGCCGTAAAGCGCGGTGATGCCCGCCGCGGTGAGCGGGAAGCTCGCGCGTGTGAGGGTCCGGGCCTGATACTTGAACGCGCCCTTCTCGGGCCCCTCGTGGATGGCGCTGTCCTTGATGTAGCGGATCGCGCGCGCGATCGTGCTCGGCGGGACGCGCAAGCCGACGTTGCGCGCCGCGCGGAGCGCCTGCACCTGGCAGACCGTGATCGACATGTCGGAGTCGGTGGCGAACGGCACGTAGCGCCAGCTCCCGGCGGCGTTCTGGCTCTTGACGATCAGGTCCAC
>JAFGQW010000169.1 GCA_016935485.1 Planctomycetota bacterium
ATCGCGGGGCCTCCTCGGTGACGACGAGCGAGACGGGAGCGCTCCGGGTCGCGACGCCGGCGGGCTCGTTCGAGGATGCGCCGCCGGAAGCGTGGCAGGACCAGGGCGGCAAGCGCGTGCCGGTGGAGATGGCGTATCGGCTCGACCCGACCGCAAACGGCGAGGGCGCGGCCTTCGGCTTCGAGCTGGGCGATTACGATCACACCCAACCGCTCGTCCTCGATCCCTCGGTGTTCGTCTACTGCGGCTACATCGGCGGGGCGACGGTCGATTACGCCACGGCGATCGCCGTGGATTCGGCCGGCAACACTTACGTCGCCGGATACACCGACTCCAGCGAGCTGACCTTCCCCGTGAGCGTGGGCCCGGACCTGACCTACAATGGATTCACCTACGATGCCTTTGTCGCCAAGGTGGATGCGCAGGGCACCGGGCTCCTCTACTGCGGCTACATCGGCGGAAGCACGTGGGACGATGCGTACGGGATCGCGGTCGACTCCACCGGCTGCGCGTACGTGGCGGGAAGCACGTACTCCAGCGAGCAGTCCTTCCCGGTCACGGTCGGGCCGGACCTCACGTTCAACGGTCTCGTGGACGCGTTCGTGGCGAAGGTAAACCCGCAAGGAACCGCGCTTCTCTACTGCGGCTACCTCGGCGGCAACCAGCGCGACGTCGCCAGGGCGATCGCCGTGGACGGCGCCGGGCAGGCGTACGTCACGGGATGGACGCGTTCCAGCGAGCAGTCCTTCCCCGTGACCGTCGGGCCGGACCTGACCTTCAACGGTGGCGGCTACGATGCCTTCGTCGCGAAGGTGAATGCCGCCGGCACCGGCCTCCTCTACTGCGGCTACATCGGCGGGACCGGGAGCGAAAGCGGCGACGGCATCGCCGTCGACGGCGCGGGCAACGCCTACGTGACCGGAGACACGATCTCCAGCGAGCAGTCCTTTCCGGTCGTGGCCGGCCCGGATCTGACCCACAACGGCAACGACGATGCGTTCGTCGCCAAGGTCAACCCGCAGGGCACCGCGCTGGTCTACTGCGGCTACATCGGCGGGATCAGCGCCGACATTGCCTACGGCATTGCGGTGGACGGCGCCGGAAGCGCCTACATCGCGGGAAGCACGTACTCCGATGCGCAGACGTTTCCGGTGGCGGTGGGACCGAGCCTGACATTCGTCGGCCCCAGTCAGTCCTCCGACGCCTTCGTGGCGAAGATCCAACCCTCGGGCACCGGTCTGGTCTACTGCGGGTACATCGGGGGGATCGGCCAGGAGGAAGCCTGCGCCATCGCCGTGGACCCGAGCGGGAACGCGTACGTGACGGGGTACACGCTCTCCGACCAGCGGTCCTTCCCGGTGCGGATTGGCCCCGGTCTCACCTACAAGGGAGGGAGCACCGTCTACGGCGGCGACGCGTTCGTGGCGAAGGTGTCGGCAACCGGGGGAGGCCTGGTGTACTGCGGGTACATCAATGGAGTCGGCGACGACGGTGGCAGCGGGATCGCCGTCGATGCCGCGGGCAATGTGTACGTCGCTGGAGCCAGCCAGAGCAACGAGCTCAGCTTCCCCGTCGCGGCCGGCCCCGATCTGACGTTCAACGGGGGGACTGACGCCTTCGTGGCGAAGCTCGCCTTCACGCTGCTCCAGGCAGGGGGCGACCCGCGGCCCGGGGGCACCGTGAACTTCCTCCTGACGGCGGTCGGCTCGGTCGGCCTCCTCTATCAGCTCGGCTCGTCGCTCGGCACCGGGCCGATCCTGATCGACACGCGCCAGATCGATCTTTCCCCGGACGCACTGCTCGCGGTCTCGACCGCCGATCTCTGGCCGGCGATCTTCCGCAGCTACCGGGGCATCATCGACAGCCAGAATCAGGCCACGGCTGCACTATGCGTCCCGAACGTTCCGGCGCTGATCGGCACCCGCTTCCACACCGCCTACGTCACTCTGGACCCTCAGGCTCCGTCCGGAGTCGCCTGGATCTCGAATGCCGAGACCATCACGATCGCGAAGTAGCGGGCGCGGGCAGGGAGCGGCGTCGGCATCACTGCAGCCGGTGTCGCGTCCGTCTACGCCCGCGCGGGGAGGGGCACCGCGCGCCTACGGCGCGCGCAGCAGCACGATCTCGACGGTGTTCTCGGTCTCCAGGCGAACCGAGACGCTGCGGCGCTCGGTGCGGTAGCCTTCCGCGCTCACCACCACCGCGTACTCTCCGGGCGGAAGGAAGCGTCGTTCGAGGCGGCCTTCCGGGCTGGTCTGCTCGATCTCGTGCCGGTAGTCCTGATCGGAGAAGGAGGTTCGCCCTGCAGCAAAGAAACGCGCCGCGTACAACTTGGTGTACTTGTCCAGGTCCCAGTAGACCTCGTCGCCCTTCGGGGTGAAGAGACGCACGCGGGCGCCCGCCACCGCGCGATCCGCAACATCGCGAACGGCGACCCGGAGCACCGCGCCCTCTTCGCCGAGCTGGAGGTCCAGCTCGATCGTTCGACCGCTCTCCGCGCAGACCGTGGTGGTGACGTCGTACCAGTCGTCGTGCTTGGCCCTGAACTGCACCGGGCCGGGCGGAATGCCCTCGACCACGTGGATCCCCGCGCGATCGCCGAAGGACCATCCCGTGCCGAGCAAGCGGCCGTCCTCCGGGTGGAGCGCGTCCACCCTGGCCGCAATGGGCGTCCCGTCCGGGGCGAGCACGCGCACGCGTGCCGCGGCCGCCGCGACCAGCCGCAGCTCCACGACGGGGGCGGGGACATCGGCGGCCACCCGTACCCGCACCGGCGACTCGCTCACGAGCCCGTCGTCGGTGCCGGCCTCCAGCGCAACGTCGCCCGGCCCGCGGGATCCCGTGAGCCAGAAGTGCCCCTCGGCATCCTGGAAGTAATCGCGGTTGAAGGAGGATCGAAACCGCGGCGACGCGGTCCCGGCGCTCTCGACCACGCGGTGCTGCCGAATCCAGAACGTCGGGACGGGGGCGCACCGGTGTCGGCCCGCAGCACGTGGCCGCGAATGCCGGGCGGGATCGGGGCCATGCGGATCAGGAGATCCGGCGTGTCCGCCGCCACGGTCCCCGGCAAGCTGGAGCGAGACGGGAGCAGCGTGTAGTCGTCCTTCCAGACCTCGAACGTGCATGGACAGTCCAGGGGCATCCCCTCGAGCGTGAACCGACCGTTCTCATCCGACCACGCGCGGCTCGGACCGCACCACGACACGACCCGCACGCCGGCCAGCGGCCGGTTCCTGTCGTCCAGCGTTTGGCCGCGGAGCGCGACTCGCGGCGTCGGGACCAGGACGATGCCCGTCATGGTCTCGCCTTCCGCGACGCGGATGTCACGCCGGCCTCCCCTGGTCGCAAACTCGCGATCGGGCAGATTGAGCCCGTTCGCGCTCAGCTCGTAGCCGCCGGCGGCGAGTGCATCGAAGCGGAAGCGGCCGTCCGCCGCGGTGGTCGTCACGCGGTAGGCCGAGGCGAGTCCCATGCCCCGCGACGGCCAGGTCTGCAGCAACACGGTCTGGCCGCTGATCGGCGCTCCAGCCTCCGTCTCCACGCGCCCCTCGATCGCGCCGCCGCGCGTGAGCTTCACGACCAGGTCCTCGCGGATCTCTCCGGCCGCCACCGTCATGGGCTCGAGGAGCACCGGCGCGAATCCGGCCGCGAGCACAGCAAACCGCTGCGGCTTGCCCGGGCGCTCGAGCTGCACCTCGAACCGCCCGTCTGCGTCCGCCTGGATCGGGGGACGATAGTCCCGGACCCGGATCCCGGCGCCAGCGACGGGGTGGTCGTCAGGACCGACGACCCGCCCCCGCAGGATCGCCGCATCGACCAGGCGAAACGTGCGCTCGGCCGCCCCTGCCGCGATTTCCTGCTGCAGAAACCGCACGGACTCCTGACACGGCGCCTTCCCGTCGGCCTCGATGTGGATCCGGGCCGCTCCGCTCTCAAGACCGTCGAGCACGAACTGACCGGCCGCGTCCGTGAGGATCGGATCGCGGTCGCCGACGCGCGCCCGGGCGACCGGGCCGCCCCGGGCGTCGAGCACTTGCCCGCGCAACGTCATGCCGCGGGCAAGTCGCAGCTCGACCTCGGTGGTCCGGCGGCTCTGCACCACGAAATGGGGGCTCCGGCGGAAGTCGCTCAAGTAGTGTGCTGCCTCGGTCCTCAGCCGATAGACGCCGGGTCGGAGGTCGTCGATCACGAACCGGCCGGCCGCGTCGGCCTCACCCTTCCGCGACCGAGCACCGGAGCGACCGCGTGATGAGTCGTTCGAGGCCCACACGACGGCGCGAGGAACCGGCTGCCCGCTCTCCTGATCCACGACGCGGCCCGCGATGCGGCCGGCGACGGCGAGCACGATGTCCTGACGATCGCCGGCTCGGACGTGCAGCGCATCCTGGCTGAATCCCGCGGCAGACACCGTCAGCCAGGCGCTTAGCTCGGGATGCAGCTCCTCGAACGCGTATCGCCCCGCCGCATCCGTGCGCGTCGTGCGCGGAGCGGGAAGGCGGCTGCGGGCGACCCTGTCATTCATGCTGTCGATCTCGATCGTGAGGACGGCGTCCGGAATCGGCTTGCCATCCTCGCTTCGCACCGTGCCCGTCAAGCTCACCAGCTTCACGGCGGCGGGGACCGGGATGATCTCGTCGGAAGACCCGTGCAGCAGGCCTTCCGCCGTGCGCGCGTCGGCGCCGGCGGTCTCTGCCGCAGCGCCTTCGGCCGCTGCTGCGGTCTTCGCAGACGGTGCGACGGGCTGGTCGACGTCCGCCCCCGGTATTCTCGGCAGCGTCACCTCGGTGCCGCGTGGCCAGATTGCCCAGAACGCGACGGCGGAGGCCGCGACGAGCAGCGCGGCAAGCCCGATCTTCAGCTTCGTGCCCATGACGAGTGCTCCGGTGAGAAGGGACGCCCCGGTCGCGCTGCCGGCCGCGGTCGCCGCCGCGGTCGGGAGCTTGCCGATCAGCGGCAGCAGCGCCGCGCACCAGCTCGCCCGATCGCCGAACTCGCGGTCCAGCCGCGCGCGGAGCTTCTCCAGCCCGCGGCGGAGCCGGGTCTCGACCGCGGCGGCGGACACCCCGAGCTCGTCGGCGATCTCCCGGGGCTTCAGACCGCGGAAGTAGCGGTAGAGGATCGCCGTGCGGTACGGCTCCTCCAGCGAGAAGACCTCCGTCGCCACCCTGTAGCGAGTCTTCTCGTGCTCGTACAGCTCGGCGGCGGACGGCAGCTCCACGGGACGTGCCACCTTCTCCTCGCGCCCCTGCGACCGCTCGAGCGTCCGGCGGCGCTTCAGCGCGAGGTTCCGAACGACGCGCGCGAGCCACGGCCTGGCCTTGGCCGGCCGGGACGGCGGCTGCTCCAGGGCCTCGACCCACGCCTCCTGCGCGATGTCCTCGGCCGCATGCTCGTCGCTCACGAGCTTCCTCGCCAGCGCACGAATCCACGCGTCGTGCGCGAGGAGATCCTCGAGAATCCAGTCTGCGCGTGCCATGGTCTCACCGATACTGGTCCCGCGCGGCGCCGAAACCCGTCAGCTCGGCGCGCACTTGCGGCCATTATGCCGCGGGCCGCAGTGGATTGGCGCCAGCGATCTCCGATCGCCGGCGCCTCGCCGAACGCCAACCTGTCCGGAGCCGGGCACGACGCCGGGCGAACCTCACGCCCCGGCCGGAAGGCCCGAAGCGCGCGGGCGTCCGGGGCCAGAGCATTGATGGAGTACGGCAAGCCAGTCGCTTCCTCCTTCCCTCGCGCCGCGCTTCTCTCTACTCTTTCCTCTTCTCCGCCGGCTCCGGACCGCGGGTGACACCCGCCCCGTCCCTGACCTGGCCCGAACCGACC
>JAFGQW010000170.1 GCA_016935485.1 Planctomycetota bacterium
AGGCGTCAGCATGAGCGATCCCACGGCTTTCGGCCGCATCGATGATGACGGCACGGTGTATGTCAAGACAGCGGCGGGCGAGCGCGCGGTCGGATCATGGCACGCCGGCACTCCCGAGGAAGGGCTGGCTCACTTCGCTCGCCGGTTCGCCGACATCGTGACCGAGGTGGACCTCCTCGAAGCCCGGCTCAACAGCGGGGCCGCAGACGCCGGCCACTCGCTGACCACCATCCGCAGGCTACGGAGCGGGCTCGACACCGCCCACGCCATTGGTGATCTCGACGGGCTCGCAGCCAGGCTGGACAAGCTGGCCTCAGTTGCCGAGGACAAGGCCGGAGCCGCGAAGGCTGCGAAGGATGCCGCGCGGATCGAGGCCATCGCCCGCAAGACCACCCTGGTCGAGGAAGCCGAGGCAATCGGCGCGGAAAGCACCGGGTGGAAGACTGCCGGTGACCGTCTCAAGGAAATCCTCGACGAATGGAAGACCATCCACGGCGTCGACAAGAAGACCGACGGCGAGTTGTGGAAGCGCTACTCCGCAGCCCGAGACGCCTTCGCACGGCGCCGCGGCGCCCACTTCGCCAACCTCGACGCTGCCAGGAAGCAGGCTCAGACCAGGAAAGACGAGCTGGTCGCCGAGGCTGAATCGCTGGTCTCCTCAACGGAGTGGAACGCGACGGCCAACCGGCTCAAGGAACTGATGGCGGAATGGAAAGCCGCCCCCCGAGCCGCGAAGGAGACCGAGCAGCGGCTCTGGGAGCAGTTCCGGGCCGCCCAGGACGCGTTCTTCACACGCCGGAGTGAGGTGTTCTCCGCGCGGGACGCGGAGTTGCGCGGCAACCTCGAACGCCGCCAGGAGTTGATCACCCAGGCGGAGGCCCTGGACATCGACAGTGATCCCCGGGCTGCGCAGGCGAAGCTTCGCGAGATCCAGGGACAGTGGCACGACACCGGCCGGGTCCCCCGAGAGGTCGCCGGCAATCTCGACCGGCGGCTGCGGGCCGTCGAGGACCGAGTCAAAGCCGCGATGGACACCGCGTGGCGGCGCACCTCGCCAAGTTCGAGCCCGCTGCTGGCCCAGATGCGCGAGCAGGTTGCCAGAGCCGAGCAGCAGCTCGCCAAAGCCAACGCCTCCGGGGATCAGCGCCGCATCCGCGACGCGGAGCAGGCGCTCGCGGCCAAGCGTCGCTTCCTCGATCTGGCGGAACGCTCTGGGTGAGGCGTCCGGCGGGCCGGCGGTGAGCCCTCGCGGCCACCGCTGGCTCAGCCCACCCGAGGACCTCGCCGCTGCCAGCTCCCCTGCCAGGCGTCGCCGGCACGGGTGCGGCGGTGCGAAACGAGCGGCCCGTCGGCGTTCAGGTGGTGCGGTGCCGCGTAGGTCACGATGGTCTCCACGACGTCGCCCGGCCGGATATCCGTGGATTTGAGGCTTCTTCCAGGGTGGAGGCTTTCTCCGGAAAGAGCGCTTCCTCCGGAGAAGTGGACCAGTCGTCCATCCCTGGCCCGTCCGGACAGCCGCCCGGTCTCGGTGTCCTTTCTCCCCTCGCCGACGGCGACGAGCACCTCGACCGTCCGGCCGACCAGCGCGGCGTTTTCCGCCAGCGTGATCTCCTCCACGGCCTCTACCAGCCGGTCGTAGCGCTGGCTGACGGCCGCCGCCGGCACCTGGTTCGCCATCGCCGCTGCCGGGGT
Organism: Planctomycetota bacterium; assembly: GCA_016935485.1. GTDB lineage: Bacteria > Planctomycetota > JAFGQW01 > JAFGQW01 > JAFGQW01 > JAFGQW01. The sequence continues at coordinate 1,693 of JAFGQW010000170.1, forward strand.
TCCTGGACGTTTGGAGTACTGGAAGGTGAACGCCCCCGCGAACCGGGCAGCCCGGACCACGTCCAGGGTCGCTTCGAAGTCCGCCTCGGTCTCCCCGGGGAATCCGACAATGATGTCCGTTGTGATGGCCGCATCCGGCATGGCGGCGCGGACCCGCTCGATGATCCCGAGGTAGCGGTCCGCCCGGTACGACCGGCGCATCGCCCTGAGGACCGCGTCCGAGCCCGATTGGAGGGGCATGTGCAACTGGTGGCAGATGTTCGGGGTCTCGGCCATCGCCTGGATGACATCGTCGGTGAAGTCCCTGGGATGCGGGCTGGTGAATCGCACCCGCTCAAGCCCGTCAATCTCGCCGCAGGCCCGCAACAACTTGCCGAAGGCCTTCCGGTCCCCGAATTCCGCGCCGTAGGAGTTCACATTCTGACCCAATAGCGTGATTTCAATCACACCTTCAGAGACCAATGCCCGGATCTCGGACAGCACGTCCTGGGGCGGCCGATCGCTCTCCCTGCCTCGCAGGGATGGAACGATGCAAAACGTGCAGGTGTTGTTACACCCCACGGAAACCGCCACCAGCGCGGATGAGTGGGACTCCCGCCGGCTGGGCAGCGTCGAGGGAAAGACCTCCAGGGACTCGCGGATCTCGACCTGGGCGGCTCCCTGGTACCTCGCCCGTTCCAGCAGCGCCGGCAGCGCGCCGAGGTTGTTCGTTCCGAAGACGACGTCAACCCACGGAGCCCTTCGCAGAATCTCGTGCCGGTCTTTCTGGGCGAGGCAGCCGCCAACGGCGATCTGCATGTCCGGATTGGCCGCTTTCGCTGGCCGCAAGTGTCCAAGGTTGCCGTAGAGCCGGTTGCCGGCGTTCTCGCGAACCGCACAGGTGTTGAACACCACAACATCGGGCGAAGTCCCGTCGCTGACCGGGAGGTAGCCGGATGCGTCCAGTAACCCAGCGATCCGTTCCGAATCGTGCGCGTTCATCTGGCAACCGTACGTACGCACCTGATACGTGCGGGGCGCCGCCGGTTTTGCCGCAAGAT
>JAFGQW010000171.1 GCA_016935485.1 Planctomycetota bacterium
GCAGCGGGGAGCGATCGACGGGGGCAAGGTCCAGGAGTACCAGGTCACGATCTGCGTGGGATTCCGCGTGGATTGACCGCGGGCGCAGTTCGCCCGCGCCACGGAGCGCGCGCCCTTCGCGCGCGTCACCCGCACCCGCACCCCCGCGGGCGCCATTCGCCCGCGCCACGCAGCGCGCGCCCTTCGCGCGCGTCACCCGCACCCGCACGCTCACCCGAGCGCGCGCATCCCGCGCGCGACACCCGCACGCGCACGGAAACGGGCGCGGTGCAACTTCTGGCGCCTGACCCCAAGAGATTGCGGTGGTCCGCGGGCAGGGCCCGCGCTCTGTTCAGGGCACGAGCCCCTTCTTCAGCACCGGGTAGACCTCCGGCGGCGCGCCGCTCTCCCGCACGAGGCGCTCGCCGTCCACGCGGTAGACCACGGTCTTCTGCGGTGTGGCAGGCTGTCCTCGCTCGCGCAACCCGGTGAGCCGGACGCCGCCGTCGTCGTGCTCCCAGCGCCCTTCCACGGTGATCGTGCCGACGGCGTCGGCCGCCCGGTTGACCAGGATGAAGGTGCCGTCGTTGTTGAGCCCGAGCTGGGTATCGAGCCGCGCCAGACCGTCGCGCAGCCGCTGGAGCTCCGCGGGCCCGGGCGGGGCGCCACGCGCGGCATGCCACGCCGCGGCGGCCCGGTCCAGGGTCGCCTCGACGTCGGTGATCCAGACCGCCACCAGCGCCCGGGCGTCGTCTGGAAGCTCCCGGCCGCCCTCGGGCCCGCCGTCCGGCGTGGCGCAGGCCGTCGCCGCTGCGAGCAGTGCCGCCATCGCGAATCGTGCCGCTTGCCGCTGGCGCTTCACGCTGCCGCCTCCCTTCACCAGGTCACGATCCTGAAGCCTTCCGCCGGCGCGCCCGCGCCGACCGTGTCCGGGGCGAACTCCCGGATCTGGGGCGTTGCCTGGAGCTCGCTCTCCATGAGCCGGGCCACGTCCTCCGGCGTCCGCGTGACGGTGGGGCGCAGGAAGACCATCAGCTCCACGTCCTGCACCTCGGTGTCGCGCTTGCGGAACAGCCACCAGCCGAGCACCGGGATGTCCCCGAGCAGCGGGACCTTCCGCACCACCTCCGACTCCTTCTGCTGGATGATGCCGCCCAGCACCAGCGTCTGGCCGTGCATCACCGTCAGCTCGGTCCGGTAGTTCCGGGTGTCGATGATCGCGCCGCCGAAGAGCGTCTCGCCCGGACGGATCTGGGAGGACTCCACGCGCACCTTGAGCGCCACCTCGCCCCTCTGGTTGATGTGCGGGGTGACCTCCAGGGTGATGCCGACGTCGCGGTACTCGAAGCTCACATTCTGGCCGCCCTCCGTGGTGGTGAGCGAGCGCGAGATGAACGGGATGCGCGAGCCGACGAAGAGCTTGCCGCGCTCGTTGTCGGCGACATTGAGCCGCGGCGCGGACCGCACCCGCGTCTGGGTCTTCTTCGCGAGGAACTGCAGCAGCACATCCAGATTCACGCCGGCGTCCAGGATTCCGGTCCGCAGGGCGTTCTCGAGCGCCGTGCCCGCGAACACCTCCGAGAACTCCACCGACCCGCGCGGCAGGAAGGAGCTGTCGAAGTCGTTGGTGTCGAAGACGCGGCTGCCGTCCGGCGACCAGCGCACGCCGATCCGCTCCAGGCCTTCCCGGCCGACCTCGAGGATCCGGGCCTCGACGAGCACCTGGGCGGTGGGAATGTCCAGGGATTCCACCACCCGGAGGATCTGGGGGAAGAAGTGCGGGCTGGTGGTGATCAGCAGCGAGTTGGTGCGCGCGTCGGGCACGATCCGCACCTTGCCCACGAGGTCGCTGACCGGCCGCTCGGCGGTGCCGTCCCGCCGGGCACGCGCCGGACTCTGGCCCCCGAGCCAGGGGAAGAAGGTCTCCTCGTCGTCGTCCGACTCCAGCTCGAACCCCGTGGCGGCGTCTTCCGCGCCCGGTCGCGGCGCGGGCGCCGCCGCCGGCCGCGGCGCGCGCCGGGCGGGCGCGCCCTCCCCGGCCAGCAGGATGTTCAGGTTGTTCGCCATCTCGGGCGCCTTGGCGTAGCGGAGCGCCACGTTCAGCGTGGCCTCGCGGTCCTCGGAGCGGACATCGAGCTGCGCGAGCAGCCGCTCCACGGCCGCGAAGTTCTCCACCGAGTTGGTCGTCACGATGATCGCGTTGGTGGCTGGCTCGCTCGCGATCCGCACCTTGCCGTAGAGCCGGCCGATGTCGGCGCTGTCCTCCGCCATGTCGTCCCACCAGTAGGCGCGCCGTTCGCTCTTCTTGAAGAGCGCGTTGAGCACCTCTTCGATGTCGCGGGCGGCGACGTACTTGAGCGGGAAGATGCGCGGCGCGAGCTCCTCCTCGCCGGCGGGCTGGTCCAGCTTCTCGACGAGCTCCGCCACGCGGTCGAGCGCCGCCGGGGGCCCGATCGCGATCACCTCGTTCTGGCGCCGGTGGGAGACGAAGCGGACACTGCCGTAACGGCCGCGGGCGGACCGGCGGCCGTAGGATCCCCAGCCGAAGTCGGCCCGGGTGTCGTGGAGATCCTCGAGCTGGCTCGCGACGTCGTCCGAGTCCGCATGCTTCAGCGGGAAGATGCGCATGGCCTTGTCGGTGCCCTCTTCCACGTCGAGCGCCTCCGCCAGCTCCTGGATCGCGCGGAAGTTCGCTTCCGAGGAGAGGACGATGAGCGCGTTGGAACGGGCCACGGAGGCGATCTCGATGGTCTCCTTCAGGGTGGCGCCGCTCATCTTCGCATAGAGCCGGTTCACCTCGGTCACGAGCTCGGCCGCGTCCACGTTGCGGAGCGGCACCAGCCGAACCGCCACGTCCGCCGGCTTCTCGGTGTCGAGGGTCTCGATCAGCGTCTCGATCTCCGGCATCTTCCGGGGAGCAGCGCAGACCACGAGCCGGTTGGAGGTCTTGTCGGCAAGGATCGCGACGCGCTCGGCGCCGGCGGCGGCCGCCGGCCGGGGGGGCGAGGGCGGCTTGCCCTGCGGCTGGCCCTGGGACGCAGCCGGCCGCGGGGTCGTGGCGCTGAACACCGCGGTGAGCAGCGTGGCCAGGTCGTCGGCCCGCGTGTGCTTGAGCGCGAACACCCGGGTCACGCTTTCCGCTTCGGCCGGCACGTCCAGCTGGACCAGCAGCTCGCCGAGGAACCGGACGTGCTCCACCAGATCGGTGACGATCAGCTTGTTCGCGCGCTCGTCCGCCTCGATCTTGGCCTGCTCGGAGAGTACGGGCTTCAATTGGTCCTTGAGCTTGGCGGCTTCGGCGTGGCGGAGATCGAAGACCCGGATGACCTTGTGGCGCCCGCTCGGCATCTCCGCGCCGAGATCCCGGAGCAGATCGGCGCTCACCTTGGGCTCGATCTTCTCGGGCACGATCAGGATGGTGCTCGCGTTCTCGATGGCCGAGAAGCCCTCGAGCGCGAGCGCGCGGTAGACCTGGGCGAGCGCCTCACGCAGGGGGATCGTCTGCGAGCTCACGATGCTCAGCTTGCACTGCACCTCCTTGTGCGCGATGACGCTCTTGCCGGTGGTGCGGGCCAGCCACTGGACGACCGTGTTGATGTCCGCTCCCTGGAAGCTGAGCTGGATCCGGGTGTCGCCGGACAGGGGGACCGCGGGCGGGTTCTCGCCCGCCGCCGCCGGTTCGGCCTGCGCGCCGGCGAGCACGCTCGCCGCAAGCAGCAGCGCGAGCGCCGTGAGCATTCGGGTCATGGCTTTCCTCCGTCTCCTTCGGGGGGCGCGGGCGGAGGGGGCGGGTTTTCCGCGCTCTCCGCGCGCCCGGGTTCCGGCGGCCGCGGTGCGCCGCCGCCGAGTCCCTGGTGCATGACGAGTTCCTTTCGTTCGCCCTCCACCTCGACCACCACGCGGTTCCACCCGAGCTCGAGCACCTTGACGCCGTCGAGACTCTCGCCCACCCGCACCAGACCGGCGCGGCCCCGCGGGGAGCGCAGGAACACCCAGTCGTGCGCGATGCCCTCCAGCACGACCGGGTGGGCGGTCGGCGGAGCCGCCGCGCCGAACAGCTGGCGCTCGGCGATGGGCCCGAAGGCGTGCGGCAGCTCGTTCGCGCCCGCCTCGCCGCCGGCCCCCGCCGCCGCGCCGACCGCGCCTCCGTCCAGCGCCTGCACACCGGACGCCGAGCCGCTCCCGAAGACCAGGCCGGCCAGGTGGATCGCCACGAGCAGCGCCAGCACCGCACAAGCGAGCTCAAGCCACCACACGGGATCCCGCACCCGCTCGGTCATGTCAGGCCTCCGTTTCCGCCAGCCACGCGCCATGGTCGAGCAACGCGATCGCAAACGAGAAGGTCACGGCGCCGGGCTTCGGGGCCGCCTTGATTTCGATGCTGTCCAGCACGACCGGGTAGCCGAGGTGCTGCACACGGTGAAGGAACCTCGCCAGCGCCGTGCCGGCCGCGGAACCGTTCACCTGGAAGACGGCCAGCTCGTGCGCCCGGCGCCGGCCGGGCGACTCCCGGGAGAACCCGAGCCCTATCTGGCAGGCGCGGGCTTCCGCCTCGATCGCCTGGCGCGCGTCGCCCACCACCGTGGGTTCGGCCGTTCGCGCGGGGTCGAGACGCCACCGGGAGCGGAGCGCCTGCAGGCGGAGCCGCTTGTTCTCCTCGGCGAGCTGCGCCGCGCGGACAGCGGCAAGCTCGTGCTGCAGCTCGGCCCGGACGGCGCGCTTTCCTTCCAGCCACGAGGCCGTCTTGAAGCCGGCGAAGAGAATCAGGTAGGCGCCGAGCCCGAGCAACGCCAGGCGAATCGTGCGGCGCTCGCGAGGGGTGAGTTCACGCATCGCGCATCACCCTTTCTCCGCCGGAGACGGCGCGCTCTCCGGGGGGGCCGCTTCCGGCGGCGCCTTCGGCTTCACTTCCGGCGGCGGCCCGTCCGGGGGCGGCTCCTCGGTCGCGCCGGTGGACGCCGCCGGCGCCGCGGCCTCCGGCGCCACCGGCTCGTCTTTCTCGTCCGCGCCCGCCGCGTCCTCGACCGCCTGCATCCGCGCCTCGACCTGCGCCGTCAGGCCGCCCGGCGGCGGCGTGAGCGTGGCGGTCAGCCGGGCGCTCACGTGGCGCGGCTTGGCGGGCTTCAAGTCCTCGAGCACGATCCCGGAGAACCAGCCGGAGCGTGCCAGGCGCGCCCGGAACCGGTGGTGCTCGTTCGGTTTGAGACGGACCTGGAGCGTGGCGGCCCCGCGTTCGTTCAGCGAGAACGCCTCCAGCACGGCGTCCTTCGGGGCCGCGAGCGCGACGACGGTGAGTGCCTCGAGCACCTTGGGGCGGCGCGCCTCGAGGTGCTCGATGAAGCGGAGCTCCCGGTCCAGGCGCGGCCGCGCGGCGAGCTCTTGCCGCAAGCTCGCCACCGCCGCGCGCAGCGAACCGACGGTCCAGAACGCGGGAAGGTAGCGCACGGCGAGCAGAATCAGCAGCAGGCCCGCGGCCGCCGCGAGCCAGGGGCCCAGGCGGCGGCGCTGGTACGCGAAGGAACCGGCGCCGTTGGCATCCGGGTCGCCGAAGTGGATCGGCTCCACGGAGCCGCGGTGCTCGACCATGCGCTTGAGCCCGAGGGTGACCGCCGAGCGCCCCGGGCCGTGCTCGAGCGCCACCGTCTCGCAGCGCACGTCGCCGAGCACCGCCGCGAGCGCCGCACCGAAGCTCGCCGGACGCGCCGCGCCGCCGACCAGATGGAGCGTCCGCGGCCGCGCGCCCGCCTCGCCCTCGGGCAACCCCTGCATGGACTCGGCCACGAAGCGGGCCAGCGGCGCGACCGCTTCGCGAAGCGCTTGCTGCACCTCCGGCGCGGCCGCCTCCGCACGCAGCCGGCGCTCGGCCTCTTCCCGCGCCACGCCGAGCCGTGCAGCCAGCGCCTCCGCGAGCCGGACCCCGCCCCAGGCCAACGTCCTCACCTGGAGGGGCCGGCCGTCTTCCAGGCAGAGCCATTCGGTGTGCGACCGGCCGACGTCCAGCACGGCGGCCACGCCCGCCGCCACGGGACAGACGCTGCTCGCGGCGAGCGTGCCCAGCGTGAACGCGGGACGCAGTCCGCACGCGGCCACGAGCTCCAGGTACTCGCCATAGAGGCTCCGCCGGACGGCGAGCACCACCACATCCTGGCGCCCGTTGCCGCGGACGGGCCCGTTGGGTGAGCCGAAGATGCGGTAGCCGAAGGCCAGCTCCCGCGGCGGCGCCGGCAGCGACTGCTCGAGCTGCAGGCCGAGGAGGCGCCGCGTGGCGTCGCGCGGCGCGGGCGGCAGCAGGAACCGGCGCACGGACACGCCCCTGGCTGGCAGCGCACAGTGGGCGATGCGCGAGGGGCGCGGATACCCGCGGACCAGCGGTTGCAGCGCGGCCCGCACCGCCTGCCGGGTCTCCTCCGTCAGGCGGCCCTCGGCGGTCCGCACGAGCGCGGTCTCGATGCCGCGCTCGCCGACCAGCGCCTTCATCGAGCTGAGCCCGAAGTCGATGAAGACGCCGCGCGATTCCTCCGAGCGCTTGCCCTTCACGGCTCCTCCCGGTAGTAGAGGGTGCTCGGCTGCCGGTTGCCGACACGCAACACCGCCACGACTCGCTGGAACGCGCCGCTGGACGGCAGCTCCCCCTCGGCCACGATCCGCCACGTGTCCGAGCGGACCGCGATGCGCGGGTTCACCTGCCGGAAAACGTCGGTCGTGAATCCGGGTACGTCGAGCAGTTCCACGATCGTGGTGAAGGCGCCATGGCGCTGGCGATGCTGGACGACGGCGGCGGCCAGTTCTTCCGTCATTCCGTCCAGACAGGCCAGCACCTCGGCAGGGGCCGTGTTGATGTTGACCGCGCCCTCGAGCACCGGCTCGCGGACGGTGAGCCCATCGGCGACCCGGGAGAGCAGCTCCCGGCTGATGAGCGGCTCGCCGACCTCGCGGTATTGCACGGCGCCGCCGCCACCCGAGGCGTCGGCCGGCGGGCTCCCGTCCGGCGCGGCCGGCGCGGGCGCGGCCGGGGGGGGCGGCGCCGCTGGAGCCGCGGGATCGGGCGCGCGTGGCGGCGCGGCCGGAGCGCGCGACGGCGTTGCCGGTGCGGCCGGGCGCCGGGCAGGGGTGGGATCCTGCCGCTCGACCTTCTCCACGCGCCGCACTTCCAGGAGATCCACCAAGCTGGTGAGCGAGCGCACGCGCCGGGCCTCGACGATGGCCTGCGCGAGGTCCGTCGAGAGCCCGTCGACCCCGGCGAGGGCGGCCGCATCGGCGGTCGCCACGTTGACGCGCACCGTGCCGCGGGTGTCGTCGTTGCGCACGGCCGAGGCGACCGTGAGCAGCGCCGACCAGCCGCGGTCGAGGTAGCCGTCCCCGTTGTCGTCCTCGCCCGGATCGAGGATGCCGTTGCCGTTGAGGTCCTCCCCGAAGAGACTCGCCGGAGTCACGCCGCGCACCTGCAGCAGCTCGGCCAGTGTCTCGAAGGGCGCGTTCCGGATGCGGTAGGGGGGCGACAGGGCGGCATAGTACGCCGCCTCCGCGCCCATCGGCGTGAGCTCGTCGTCGGGATCGCGCCAGTCGACGAGCGCCGCGGCCACGTCCTCCGTCAGGCCCAGGATCCGCGCGAGCTCGCGCGCCGCGGCCACGTTGACGTTGAGACGGCGCTCCTCGTCCTCGAGGGCGTGCACGACCCGGCCCGCGCCCTCGCCGGGACCCACGGTTCGCACGATGCGGTAGATCCCGCGCCCCAGCTCCACATCGCGAAAGCCGCCGGGGTTGTCGGCAAGGAGCGTGCTCTCGGCGTCTCCGGTCCGGACACGACGGTCCTCCCGCACCTCGTGGATGACCGCCACCGCCCGCGCCACACCGGCCAGCGCCAGATAGCGGGCCTGCACGCGGTCGCCGTGGTTGTGGGCCACGCGAAGCTCCAGGCGCGCGGCGTGAAGCACGCTGAACACGCCCGCGCCGAGCACCACCAGCGCCCAGAGCACGACGATGAGCACCGAACCTCGCCGCCACATGGTCAGTCGCTCCCCTCGTGGGCGTCGCCCGCCGGTGCTTCGGCCTCCGGAGCCGGAGCCGGAGCGGCACCCACCGCCTCTTCATCCGCCGCCTCGCGCTCGCGGCCGGCGAGCACCAGGCGGACCACCGTGCGGAAGACGCGCGGCGCTTCTTCGTCCGCCTCCGCCGCGGAGACGGCGCCGGCGTCGACGCCGGCGGACCGCCGGGGGGGAGCGAGCGCCAGCGTGATGCGCACGGCCTCGGGCAGCCCCGCCTGCCCGCCGCCGCGGCTCGAGTCGCCGAGCAGCGCGCCCGCCGCGCTCCGGATCGAGCCCCACTCGTCCTGCCACAGCGCGCCGTCGAAGTACTCCAGCCGCAGCGCGCGCACGCCCACGGCGATCTCCTCGCGGTAGCCGCCCTCAAGCGGCTCCGCGTCCGGCGTCGGGTCGCGGCGGCGGTAGAGGGCCAGGTCGCCGGTCACCGGGTCCGAATCCACGAAGTAGCTCACCTCGCACCGGTCGCCCTCGCCGGGCCGTTCCGGCTGCCAGTGGTGCGTCGCGAAGTCGATGTTGTCGATCTCGACGCCGTCCCGGAGCCGCTTCATGCCGAGGAGCGCGAACTCGGGATCCAGCGGGCAGGCCATCGCCAGATCGCGCGCCAACCGGTCGAGCGCCACGCGAGCGCTCTGCACCACCTCCATCCGGCGCTCGGCCTCGTCCTGGGCGCGCCGCCCGGTCAGGAGGCACAGGCCCGCCGAGCCGATCACCCCGACGACCAGGGTCGCGCTCACCATCAGCTCGACCAGGGTCAGCCCGTGGGCGCCGGCGCGGCCGGACGGGTCGGCGGCCGTTCGGTCGGTTCGCGGTCCGCTCATGGCGCCGCTCCGCCTCTCGCCGCCGCGCCGCGCTCGATGCCGCCCGCGCCCGGCAGTGCGGGCGACTCCTCGGGTGCGACGAAGACGAGCGTCGTGAGCTCGTAGAGGGGCTCCTCGGCCGGGGCCGCCAGCACCGTCACGGTGACCTCGAACAGGCCCGCCCCCCGGCTCTCGCGGACCGTGGATCGCCAGCGGTAGCGCGGCAGCTCCGCGCCGAAATCGCCCGAGAACTCGCCGGCGCGGAGCGTCCCTTCGGCGCCGAGGAGCTCCATCTGTTCCGCCGCGAGGAAGACCGCCCGGGAGTAGTTCTCCGCGACCTGGCTCGCCTCCAGCACCGCCGTGATGCCGTGGATCATGCCCACGAGCCCCACGCCGAGCACGATCGTGGCCACCAGGGTCTCGACCAGCGAGAAGCCTTCCTGAGGGCCTGCGCAAGAGTAACTTCCCATTTTCGCGGATCTTCTTGCCCAGGTCCGTGGTGCGGGAAGCCGGTGGAATCGCTGATTCGAACCGGCTTCCCGCAACACGAACCTGAACAACAACCTCGCGGCGAAACCCGGGAAGTTATTCTTGCGCAGACCCTGACCAGTCCGTCTCACGGCCGCTCCTCCGCTCTGGGGCCGGCGATCCGGACGGCGGCGGTGGTCGGGTTCACCGCGAGGGCGAGCTCGAGGCCCGAGGGCTCGCGGAGCAGGATCTCGCGGCCGTCCGCGGTGCCGTCGGGCCGGAAGCGGATCGTGTCGAGGGCCTCCGGGAGCGCCGCCGGATCGGGCGGCGGCGGCATCTCCTCGGCGCTACCCATGATCGGCACCTCCACCGCGCGGATCCGCACCGAGACGCCGGCCTCGAGGCGCGTCCGGGTGCCGTCCAGCGGCGCGAAGCAGCGCTGCTCGTCGGCGGCCTCGATCCAGTACTCGCCGCGGTCCGGGTCCACGCGGAGGCAGTGCTCGCGGTTGCGCGTGGCGGCCTGGCTCGCCGCCAGCCGGATCGCCGCCCCGAGGCGCCGCCCGTCCGCGCGCAGCCGCGCCTCGGGGAGCGTCCCCGAGAGCTCCGGCAGGATCGTCGCGGTCAGCACCGCCAGCACCGCGATCACCACCATGAGCTCCACTAGCGTGAAGCCCGCGTCCCGCATCATCGCTCGCTCGGCTCCTGACCCGGGTAGATGTCCCGGTCCTCGCCCTCGCCCCCGTCCTGCCCGTCGGCGCCGCGCGACCAGACGTCGAACGTGGGGAAGCCGTTCCGGTCCAGCCGCGCGCGATACTGGTAGGGATTGCCCCACGGGTCCAGCATCAGCTCCTTGATGAGGGGGCGCCAGCCCTTCAGCTCGCCCGCCGGCGGATCCACGAGGGCCTGGAGTCCCTCCTCGGTCGTGGGATAGCGGTCGTGGCGGAGCTTGAAGGCCTCGAGCTGCTGGGCGAGCACGCTGATGTCCGACCGCGCGCGGGCCACCTTGGCGTCGTGGGTGACGCCCACGAACTGCGGCAGGATCGTCGCCGCCAGGATCGCCAGCACGATCACCACCACCATGAGCTCGACCAGGGTGAACGCCGCCTCGCGGCGGCGGCGCGCCCGGGCCCCGTGTTCCAGGTTCATCCGTCTCCTCCTCGGCGCAGGCCACTTCCCGCGCGTGCGCCCCGCGGGCCGCGCGGCGGGCCAAGTCGATCACTGCATCCCCTGGCTCATCCGGAAGATCGGGAGCAGGAGCGAAATCACGATGAATCCGACCACCGCGCCGACCGCCAGGATCAGCACCGGCGCGAGCAGCGAGATGAGCGTCCGCGAGCGGCTGCGCACCACCCGCTCCTGGATGTCCGCCACGCGCTCGAGCATCGCGCCGAGCCGGCCGGTCTCCTCGCCCACGGCGATCATCTGCACCATCGTGGCCGGGAAGAACCCGAGCTTGCGGAGCGGCTCCGCGAGCGAGTCGCCGCCGCGGGTCTCCTCGGCCACGTCCGCGATGCGCGCGGCGACGAAGCGGTTGCCCACCGTGTGGCGCACGATCTCGAGGGCCGGCAGGAGCGACACGCCACTCACCTCCAGCGTGCCCAGCGTGCGCGCGAACCGGCCCAGCGCCGCGGCGCGAAACACCGACCCGACGACGGGCAGCCGGAGCTTGAGCGCGTCCCAGGCCCGCGCCCCGGCGGGTCGCTTCAGCCAGGCGCGGAGTCCCATCCCGACGGCGGCGGCGGCCAGGAGGAGCCAGAGCCAGCTCGCCTTGAGGAACGCACTCGTCCCCAGCAGCACCCGCGTCGGCAGCGGCAGCACCTCGGAGATGCCCTGCAGCATGCGGAACAGGCTCGGCATCACGAACACGAGCAGGATGAAGGTCGTGAGGATCCCGAGGGCAAGCACGAAGGCCGGATAGGCCACCGCGCTCAGCACCTCGCCGCGCATCTCGTCGGCGCGCTCCAGCAGGTCCGCGAGATCCGCCATCACCGCCGCCAGACGCCCGGACTCCTCGCCCACCCGGATCATGCTGGTGTAGAGCGGCCCGAAGAGCCTCGGGTAGAGCGCCATCGAGTCCGACAGCGACTGGCCCCGGCGGACGCGCGAGGCGATGTCCGCCACCACGCGGCGAAGGCCGGCGTGCTCGGCCTGCTCCGCCAGGCTCTCGAGCGCGCGCGGGATCGGGATCGTCGCCTCCAGGAGCGAGGCCATCTCGCGCGTGAACGCGGTGATCTCGCGGCGTGCGACGCGCCCGGTGGCGACCGCGCGCTCGCCGGAGGCGGCGCGGTCGGGCGTGGGGGGGGCGCCCGGCGCCGCGGCGGGGGCGGCCGCCTCGAGGCGCGCCGGGAACAGGCCGCGCAGCGTCAGCTCGCGGAGCGCCGTCCGCCGATCCTCGGCCTCGATCACGCCGCTGACCTCCGTGGCGTCCGCGCCGATCGCCTGGTAACGAAAGCAAACCATGACCCGACCTCGGTCCCATGCCGTCGCCGCGCATCCGTCGCGCGGGATTCCGCCGCTCCGCGCGCCTGCGGTTCATCCGTCCGGCCGGTTCGCGGCGGCGCCTCGCGCGGGGCCCTCAGTTCTCGGGGCTCTCGCGCAGCACCACGCGGAGCACCTCCTCCATCGTCGTCACGCCCGCGGCGGCCTTCCGCAGCCCGTCGTCCCGGAGCGTCACCATGTCCTCCAGCGCGGCCGCCTTGATCTCGGTGCTGCTCTGCCTGGCCACCACCCGCTCCCGGAGCTCCGGCGCCATGACCAGGAGCTCGAAGAGGGCGAGGCGGCCGAGGTAGCCGGTGCCGCGGCATTCCTCGCAGCCGGCGCCCCGGAAGTAAGTGGCCGCGCCCGGGTGGACGCCGAAGGCGCCCAGCGTGGCCACCAGCTCGGCGCCGAGCTCGACGGGCTCCTTGCACGCCGGGCAGATGCGGCGGATCAGGCGCTGGGCGAGGACGCCCTCGAGGGAGGAGGCGATCAGGAAGGGCTCGATTCCCATGTCGATCAGCCGGGTGATGGCCCCGGCGGAGTCGTTCGTGTGCAGCGTGCTGAACACCAGGTGGCCGGTGAGCGCCGCGCGGATGGCGATCTCGGCCGTCTCGGAGTCGCGGATCTCGCCCACCATGATGACGTCGGGATCCTGCCGGAGGATCGAGCGGAGCCCGCTCGCAAACGTGAAGTTCCGCTTGGGGTTCACCGGGATCTGCGCCACGCCCGGGAGCTCGTACTCCACGGGGTCCTCGAGAGTCAGGAACTTCTTCTCGGGCGCGTAGATCGTGCTCAGGATGGAATACAGGGTGGTGGTCTTCCCGCTGCCGGTCGGTCCGGTGGCGAGGAAGATGCCGTGGGGCTTTTCCACCAGGTGGGCCAGGCGGGCGACGCGCGCGCCGTCCATGCCGAGCTCCTCGAGGGTCTTGACCCGCGCGCCCTTCTCGAGCAGCCGCATCACGAGGCTTTCCCCGTAGAGGGTCGGCATCGTGCCGACGCGGATGTCCACCCGGTGGCCGGCGTGGGTGATCTGGATGTGCCCGTCCTGCGGGAGGTAGCGCTCGGCGATGTTCATGTTGGCCATGATCTTGACGCGCGAGACCAGCGCGGCGTGGAAGTGCTTGGGCGGCGGCGGCATCACGCGCAGCAGACCGTCCACGCGGTAGCGCAGCTCCAGCGAGCGCTCGAAGGGAACGAGATGGATGTCGCTGGCGCGTTCCTTGAGCGCGGTCGAGATCACGAGGTTCACCAGGTTGACCACGGTGGGCTCGCTGGCCATCACCTCGATGTCGTGGAGGTCCCCGCCGGCGGCCTCGGCGCCGCTCGAGGCGCGCAGGTCCTCCACCATGCGCTCGACGGTGATCTGGTAGCACTCCGAGATCTTGTCGCAGATCTCGCGCTCGGGCGCGAGCGCCTCCTCGACCTCCAGCCCGCTGAGCAGGCGCACGTCCTCGATCAAGCGCGGGTCCACGGGGTTGGAGGTGGCGATCCGGAGCGCGCCGTTGGTGACCGCGAGCGGCAGGATCCGGTGACGGCGCACGAAGTCGAGCGGAAGCGCGCGGGTCGCCTCGTCGGGCACCTTCAGGCGCCCGAGCTCGATCACCTCGAGGCCGAGCTGGCGGCCCAGGGCCTCGAGCAGCGCCTCCTCGCGGAGATGGCCCAGGCGGACCAGGCAGCGCCCCAGCCGCTCGCCGGTCGACCGCTGCTCGCGGAGCCCGTCGTCCATCTGGCGCTCGGTCAGCGCGCCGGCGTCGAGCAGGATCTCGCCGATCCGGGGGCGGTGGGCGGAGGGAATCATGCCCTTATCATTCCCCGGCGCGGCGGGTTTGTAAACGGCGGCGTGCCGAAATAACTCGAGGAAGCCCCTGCCGGGCAGGAGGTTACGCCATCCGCCGGGCGTTCGGGCGGGGCCGGTCGAGCCGGCGAAGAGCCGTTCGGTCTCGACTGGCGCCGGGGTCTCGCCGGGGCCCGGATGGGAGAGGCGTCGGCGGGGCGGACCGCCTGGGCGCCCGCGGGAAGCTCCGATTCCGCCGAAGGCTGGCCGGTCGCTGCCGATGGGCCTAACATCGAAGGGCAAGGCATCCGTTCTCTGGAGCGCGCCGTGTCGAGCGACCCCACCGCCTCGGAACTGCCGGCGCCCGGCCTGGTGGTTCCGCTCTTTCCGCTGCCGGATCTGATCCTGTTTCCCGGCGTGCTGCTGCCGCTTCACATCTTCGAGCCGCGCTATCGCCAGATGATCCAGGATCTCCTCGACCGGAGCGGCAAGCTGGTGATGGGCACCGTGCTCGGCCCGCACCGCGAGGCGCTGGCCGGCGCCCCCCCCGTGGAGCCCATGGCCGGAATCGGCCAGGTCGAGAACTACCAGGTGCTGCCCGACGGCCGCTTCCTCGTGCTGCTGCGCGGGGTCGCCCGCGTCCACGTCGAGGAGGTGCCGAGCGATCGGCTCTACCGCAAGGTTGCCGTCCACCCCGCCGAGGAGACGCCGCTCTCGACGCCCGGGGAAGAGGAGGCGCTCGGCGCCGAGCTGGCGGCGGCGATCGTGGCCCACTCGAAGCAGGAGATCGAGCTGCCCGAGGGGGTCCCGGTGGCCCAGCTCGCCGACGTGCTGCTGATCCTGCTCGGCCTGCCGGCGGTAACCCTCTACCGCCACTACGCCAACCTGGACGTGGGCGCGCGCGCCCGCGCGGCGCTGGAGATCCACCGCAAATCGCCGGCGTGAGCGCGGCCTTCAGAGAACGCCCGCGCGCGCGCAGGCGGCGAGGAACTCCTGCTTCCAGCGGTACCCGGCGAGCAGCGCATCGTCCCGCGCGCCGAGCAGGCACCGCGCCGCAAACAGCGCCTCGACCGAGGCGAGGCCCTCCGGCGGGTCACCGCCGCCGCGTGCGCGGCGCGGATAGACGGTGCGGAGCGCGCGCGGGAGCGACCGGCAGACGAACCCGCCTACGAGCGCGTGCCTGAGCTCCGGCAGCAGCCGCCAGGTGGCGTCGAGAACCAGCAGGGGGGCGCCGCCGTCGGCCGGGGTGAGGAGAGGAGCACCGATCTCCAGCACCACATGGCCCGAGGCATCGATGGAGACACCGTGCTCGAAGTCGACGAAGCGAAGCCCCGGGCGGCCGCGGAGCGGCTCGAGACTGCACTTCCGCCGCCGCTCCTTCGGGTGCACTACCACCGTGGCGAGATGGGGGACATTCGTGTTCACGGGGCGACCTCTCCTGTCCTCGAGGGCGCGCGCGAGAATAGGTTCTCTCCCGCACCTTCTTGCGCAGCCCCGCGGCGGGGGCAACCGGAGCCCGACCAGCGCCGCGAGGGGCGGCACGTGGAGCTTTGCGGTGGCGGTCCCGCCCGCATCGATCCGCCCGGCGTAACCCTCGAAGAACCTTGGCCACGAGCAGCCCACCGAGGTCACGAGCAGGGCGTCCGCGCTCGGCCCCAGCGTCCGCGAGCCGATCGGAATGGGGCCGATGCCCAGCGCGGTGCCCAGCACGTAGGGTCGCTCCGCGTTCGTCCTCGCGCTCAACGCCAGGCTCACCGTGCCGTGCGGGCGCGGAGAGCCGGCGAGACTCAGAAAGCCGGGGTAGCCGTACTCCCAGGTGTCGGTGCCGTCGAAGAGGACGACGCACTGCCGTGCCTGGTCGTAGACCATGGCGATCTGCCATGGCGGGCTCACGGACGGATTCGCTTGCGTCCAGGCGGTCCCGTGCGGATAGAACGAACAAACGCGATTCTGGCCTGCAGGGCAGGGTATCGGAGGGCCGGGGTGCGCTCGAGGCGGGGGCTCGATCGGGGCGCAAGCCGGCGTTGCCGCGGGTTCGGGTGGGTGCGGGGCGGGCGACGTAGCGGCAGAGCTGCTCGGGTCGTTCGCGGCTCGAGCCCGGGATGCGCACGGCCACAGGTGAGGGCGGCGTCGAAGTGGTTGACAGCCGCGTCAGGCCGACCCCGAAACCGGGCTGCTGCAACACGAACCGAGATGACCGGCCTCCACACGAGGCACGATTCCGGGGGCCACCGGAGCGCGTTCACCATGGGATCGCTCGGTTGTCGCCGGCGGCTGCCCCGCGCCTCCCGCAAACCCAATGCACTCTTGATGGGGCGTCGCCTCGCAGCAGCGGACACCGATTCCCGGCCGGTGCGCGACCGCGTCGTCCCAGTCCCGCCCGCTCGAGGGTCGCGCAAGCACCAGCCCGCTCAGATCGAATCTCCCGCGAAGAGCGCCAAGCAGAGAGCGTAGCCTGCACCGATGAGACCGATGCCGAAGAGGAGAATCAGCACCTTCCAGTTCGGTGATGATGGATCCCTGCTCCTGGGGATGAGCGGCACTCCAACTCCGGCAACCAGGAGCCCGAGAATCCAAAGGACGGGTACGAGCCAAAGCTGCCACTCGACAGGGATGAATGACACCATGGACACGCGACGGCCTCCCGACGGATCGCCCGCGCCAAGCCGGTTTCAGCCCGAGGACCAGGGTATCGGCTGGGCGGGCGGGAGTCAACGAGGGGCGGGTGGTAGTGGGATCACGGGGTGAACGGGCTGCGAGAAGGCGGTCCGGCGGCAAGCGTGCCGCCCTCGGCGCCGCGGCGCTCCCGGCGGCGCGCAAGCGGGAAGCAGGCTCTTTCGCCCGGGCGCACGATTCTCTATAGTTCCCCTGACCCCGGGGCGGTTCGGGGTCGGGGCGCCGGAACCGCACTGCGACTCCTGCTGCGGCCGCCCGAGGTTCCGGACCGCGTGCGCCGCGGCGAGCGCCGGCGCGACGGCGGCGCCCCCCGGACGCGGCTTGCCCGGGGGAGGGCGAGGACCGATGACAACCAAGGCAGTCCGCTACGACGAGAGCACCATCCAGACCCTCGACGCGACGGAGCACATCCGTCTCCGCACGGGCATGTACATCGGCCGCCTCGGCGACGGCAGTCACCCCCACGACGGCATCTACGTGATGCTGAAGGAGGTCGTCGACAACGGGGTCGACGAGTTCATCATGGGCGCGGGCAAGCGGATCGACATCCGCCGCGACGCCGAGCGGATCGTGGTGCGGGACTACGGCCGGGGCATCCCGCTCGGCAAGGTGGTCGAGTGCGTCAGCCGGATCAACACCGGCGGCAAGTACAACGACGATGTCTTCCAGTTCTCGGTCGGCTTGAACGGCGTCGGCGCCAAGGCCGTCAACGCGCTCTCCGCGGACTTCGAGGTGACGAGCTGGCGCGACGGCGCCTTCAAGCGGGCGCGGTTTGCCCGCGGGCGCCTCGAGGAGGAGCGCGATGGTCGCGGCGCGACCGAGCCCAACGGCACGCTGATCCGCTTCACCCCGGACCGCGAGATCTTCGGGACCTTCGCCTGGAACGAGGAGATCCTCCGGCACCGCCTGCGCTACTACGCCTGCCTCAACAGCGGGCTCACCCTGACCTACAACGGCGCCGAGTTCTACAGCGCCCGCGGGCTCGAGGACCTCCTGAAGCAGGAGCTCGGCGCGGAGGATCCGCTCTACGACGTCGTCTACGTGAAGCAGGACCGCCTCGAGTTCGCGTTCACCCACACCCCCGCCTACGGCGAGAAGTACTTCAGCTTCGTCAACGGCCAGTTCACCACCGACGGCGGCACCCACCAGAGCGCGTTCCGCGAGGGCGTGCTGAAGGGGGTGAACGAGTTCTTGAAGCGAAACCACGCCGGCGAGGACGTGCGCGACGGGCTGATCGGCGCGGTGGCCATCAAGCTCCAGGACCCGGTCTTCGAGAGCCAGACCAAGAACAAGCTCGGCTCGGCCGACGTGCGCTCCTGGATGGTGCCCGCGGTGAAGGAGGCGGTGGTGCTGGAGCTCCACCGCCACGAGGACACGGCGCGGCGGCTCGCGGAGAAGATCCGCACCAACGAGCTCCTCCGCAAGGAGATGGCCTCGATCAAGAAGGAGGCGCGCGAGCGGGCGCGCAAGGTGGCCATCCGCATCCCGAAGCTGATCGACTGCAAGGTGCACCGGACCGACCTCCTGGACGCGCGCCGCGAGGAGTCGACGCTGTTTCTGACCGAGGGCGACTCGGCCGGCGGCGCCATGGTCCAGGCGCGCGACGTCCAGACCCAGGCGATCTTCTGTCTGCGCGGCAAGCCGCTGAACTGCCACGGGCTCAAGCGCGACACCGTCTACAAGAACGAGGAGCTCTACAACATCATGCAGGCGCTCGGCATCGAGGACGGGCTGGAGAACCTGCGCTACCAGCGGGTGGTGATCGCCACCGACGCCGACGTGGACGGCATGCACATCCGGAACCTGCTGCTCACGTACTTTCTCCGCTACTTCGAGGCGCTGGTGGACCGGGGGCACGTCTACATCCTCGAGACCCCGCTCTTTCGCGTCCGCAACAAGCAGGAGACCCGCTACTGCTACTCGGAGGCCGAGCGCGACGCCGCGCTGGCGGCGCTGGCCGCCCCCGAGGTGACGCGCTTCAAGGGGCTGGGGGA
Organism: Planctomycetota bacterium; assembly: GCA_016935485.1. GTDB lineage: Bacteria > Planctomycetota > JAFGQW01 > JAFGQW01 > JAFGQW01 > JAFGQW01. The sequence continues at coordinate 18,209 of JAFGQW010000171.1, forward strand.
GATCAACCCGGGCGAGTTCAAGCAGTTCCTGGGCGACACCATGCGGCTCGTGCCGGTCGCGATCCGGAGCATGGGCGAGGTGAATCGTTGCCTGGAGTTCTTCATGGGCAAGAACACGCCCGAGCGCAAGGCGTTCATCGTGGACCACCTGATTCCCGACGCCGGCTAGCCGCCGCGCGCGCGTCGCCGGGAAGGGGGCGACATGGCCAACCTCGAGCCGCTCATGGAGCGCAACTTCCTCGAGTACGCGAGCTACGTCGTCGTCGACCGGGCGATTCCGGAAATGCGCGACGGCTTGAAGCCGGTGCAGCGGCGGATCCTCCACGCGCTCCACGAGATGGACGACGGCAAGTTCCACAAGGTCGCCAACGTCATCGGCGACACCATGAAGTTCCACCCCCACGGGGACGCCTCCATCGGCGAGGCGCTGGTGGTGCTCGCCAACAAGGACTGCTTCCTCGAGAAGCAGGGCAACTTCGGCAACCCGCTCACCGGGCACAAGGCGGCGGCGGCGCGCTACATCGAATGCCGCCTGACCCCGCTCGCGCGCGAGACCCTGTTCGCGCCGCATCTGACGCGCTTCGTGCCGAGCTACGACGGCCGGCGGCGCGAGCCCGAGTGTCTGCCGGCCCGCCTCCCGGTGGTGCTGCTGCTGGGCACCGAGGGCATCGCCGTGGGCATGGCGACCCGGATCCTGCCGCACAACTTGAAGGAGCTCTGGGAGGCGCAGATCCGGTGGCTCCGGGGCCGGCGCTTCACGCTGCTTCCGGACTTTCCCGGCGGCGGGCGGCTGGACGCCTCGGAGTACGCCGACGGGCGCGGGCGGGTGCGGGTGCGGGCGCGCCTCGAGACCCGGGGCGACAAGCGGATCGTGATCCGCGAGATCCCCTACTCCACCACCACCGAGGGGCTGATCGCGTCCATCGAGGCGGCCGCCCAGAAGCGCCAGCTCAAGATCGCCGCGATCCACGACTTCACCACCGAGCACGTGGAGATCGAGGTCGTGCTCCAGCGCGGCGCGAGCGCCGCGGAGGTGATCCCGCAGCTCTACGCCTACACCGACTGCGAGGTCAGCGTCGCCGTGAATCTGCTGGTCATCCGGGACGGCCGGCCCGCCGAGATGACCGTGTCCGAGGTGCTCGCGGAGCTCACCGCGGAGCTCCAGATGCTCACCCGCCGCGATCTCGAGCACGAGCGCGACCGGCTCACCGATCGGCTGCACTGGCTGACCCTGGAGCAGATCTTCATCGAGAACCGGGTCTACCAGAGGATCGAGAAGGCGCGCTCGGAGCGCCAGGTCCGCGCCGAGGTCGTGTGCGGCATGGAGCCCTTCCGGATGCTGCTGGTCCGCGCGCTCGCCGAGGAGGACGTGACGCGCCTCCTGCAGATCCCGATCCGGCGCATCTCGCTCTACGACCTGCAGAAGAACCGGAGCGATCTCGACGAGGTGGCGCGCGGCATCCGCAAGGTCGAGGCGAAGCTCGCCGATCTGACCGGGACGGTCATCGAGTACGTGAAAGCGCTGCTCAAGCGCTACGGCGACGCCCACCCGCGCCGCACCGAGATCGCCACGTTCGACGTCGTCGACAAGAAGGCGGTCGCCAACGCCAACCTGCGGGTGGGGCACGATCCGGAGACCGGGTTCTTCGGGACGGCGGTGCGCGGCGGGCCGGAGGCGCTCACGGTGAGCGAGTACGACCGCATCCTGGTGGTGACCGAGGACGGCACGTACCGGATCGTCTCCCCGCCGGAGAAGATGCTGCTGCCCGCCAGGCCCCTCCACATCGCGCTCTTCGACGAGGACCGGGGGGCGACGCTGATCGGGGTCTACCGCGCGCCCGACAAGCGGCTCTACGGCAAGCGGTTCCGGATCCGGTCGTACATCCGCGGGCGCGAGTACCGGCTCACCGGCCCGCGGGGCGGGAAGCTGGTCTTCCTCACGGCCGATCCGCACCCGGGCGTGATGCACATGAGCTTCGTGCCGGCGCCGCGCCAGCGGGTCAAGGACGGGACCTACGACCTCGACAAGCTCCCGCTCTGCGCGCCGGGCGCCCGCGGCACGCTGCTGGCGCCCAAGCCCGTCCGCCGGCTGCAGATCGTCAAGAAGAAGAAGAACAAGACGTGACGAGGACGGGGCCACACAGTCCCATGGATCCGGAGCGCGAGGCGCATGTCGACTGACGCCTGGCGGACCGCGGCGGGCCGGGGCCAGGTGGGGAGGCGGTGCGAGTGGTGCGGCGCGGTCCTCGGGGGCGGCGAGGACACCGCGATCTGCATCGCGTGCGATGCCGTGCACCACGGCCGGTGCTGGGACCAGCACGGCGGCTGCGGCTGGCGCGGCTGCCTGAACGCTCCGCCGGGCCGGCAGACCCCCGCGCCGGCCGGCCGGCCGGATGCCGCACCGCGCGGGGACATCGTCTGCGACCGGTGCGGAGCCCCGCTCCCGGCGGCGGCGACCGCGTGCGCGGTCTGCGGGACGCGGGCCGGCGGGCGAGAGCCGCTCGAAGGCGCGCGCGCCCGGCCGCCGCGGCGGATCCGCGTCGAGGAGGCGACGACGGCGCTGGTCGCCGGGCTCGCGGGCCTGGTCTCTCTCGGCTTCGTCCTCGGGCCGCTGGCGATTCTCAGCGGCCGCCGGGCGCTCCGGCGCATCGCCGCGAACCGGTTCCGGGCCGATCCGATCTACACCGGCGGGGATCTGGCGCGTGCCGGCATCCTGCTCGGGCTTCTCGCGACGGTGGTGCACCTCGGCCTGGCGGCGCTCTACGTGCTGGCGCTCTTCGATCCGGCGCGCTACAACCCGTTCCTGCCGGTGCCGCTGCCGGAGGATGCGCTCGAGCAGCTGCTGGACTTCCTGCTCGGCAACTGGCGGCTCCTGCGCGGGGATTGACGAGAGCGGGGGTCCGACAGCGGGGGTCAGACCCTGTTCCGAAGCGCAGCGGCGTCAGACCCCAGGCGTTCTTTGCCGGCGTCACCCGCACCGGCACGCCCCGCGGGCGCAACTCGCCCGCGCCACCTGAGCGCGCGCGGTTCGCGCGCGACACCCGCACCGGCACGCTCACTTCCGCCTGCAACTTCCGGCGCCTGACCCCAAGGAGTTGCACCGCCCTGCAACTGCTGGCGCCTGACCCCACCGAATTGCACCGCCCTGCAACTGGTGGCGCCTGACCCCACCGAATCGCACCGCCCTGCAACTTCCGGCGCCTGACCCCAAGGAGTTGCACCGCCCTGCAACTTCCGGCGCCTGACCCCATGGAGTTGCACGCCCTGCAACTTCTGGCGCCTGCAACTGCTGGCGCCTGACCCCACCGAGTTGCACTCCGCGCACGCCGACCCGGGCACGGGGTCAGACCCCGTTTAGAAGCGCAGCGGCGTCAGACCCCACACGCGCTCAATCGATCTGCACGTCGCGCGCGGCGCTGATGACCCGGATGCCGGTCAGGACCAGGCTGTCCAGCGTCACGAACGCAAGGCGGAACTTCAGACCGCGCAGCGCCGGCACCGCCGGCACGTGCAGCGTGGCCTCGGCGACTCCGGAGGCGTTCAGCCGGCCCTGGAAGTCCTGGAAGAGGCTCGGAACGTTCAGACTGAGGAGCAGCAGGTTGTCCACGTCGAGCGGGATCCGGCGGCCGTCCGGCAGACGGATCCCGAAGATGTTGCTGCCGGCGGCCGCGAGCACGTAGCGCGAGAGGCGCGCGATGGGGGCCGCGATCCGGATCTTCGTCGACTGCCCGACCGCGATCGGTCCCGCCGGAGTGGGCACGGGAGCCATCACGTAGATCTGGTTGTCGCCCTGGTTGCCCACGTAGAGGTTGCCGTCGTCGCCGTAGCCGAGCCCGCGCGAGTTGCCCGAGACCCCGGGCCCGGTGAAGTTGAAGAGCTCGGCGCCCGTCGTGCCGTCGATCCCGAGGATCGTCGCGGGACCGGTGGTGCTCGGCGCCACGCCGAGGAGCTTGGTGGTATCGTGGGCCAGCCCGAACAGCGTGTTCGGCGCCGTCGGCACCGAGAAGCTCTGGACCAGCGCCCCCGTCTGGCGGTTCATCCGGTAGATCAGGCGGCCGGCCGCGGAGACGAACAGATCGGTGTTGTCGGTGGCGGACCCGTAGTGCGCGGCGGTCCGATGGATCGTCGGGAAGATCGTCACCACCGTGCCCTTGAGATCGATCACCGCGATCTTGTCGCTGTTCGTGGTGGAGCTCACCGCGTAAAGGAGCGTCCCGTCGTCGCCGAGACCGGAGATCACCGCGAACGGAGACGGCGCCGTCCAGTGCGTCAGCACCACGCCGCGGATCGGGTCGAGGAAGTAGATGTCCTCGTAGCCGGCCTGCTGCGTGAGAAAGGCGACCTGGCCCTGCACGAAAGTGATGGCCGTGTTGGCGCCCCCCGTGTTGAGCTGAGGGAAGGGAATGTTGCCGACGGTGGCGTAGTCGTCGGCGGCCGCAAGGGCTGTGCACGACCCCACGAGCAACCCGATCACGAAGATCCGACGCATGGCGGTTCTCCCTGTCCTGGATCCGGCCGAACGCGCCTCCCCGGCGGGGGGTGGCCACCGGGCCATTCTACGCCGCCCGAGCTTCCGGCGAAAGTCCGCGGCGCCGGAGGTTCCCGCGCGCCGCCGCCGGGTCCGTGGCGCAGGACTGCCGCAATCGTGTGCTCGGCCGGGCAGGAGCGCGCCCCCGCCCGTCCGGCCCGGGCGTGATCTTGCCGCTGCGGTGGGCTACAATGCCGTCCAGTCCGCGCTCCGGCGCCCGAGGCCGTCGCTGTTCCTGGTTCCTCCGGTTTCCGGCGCGCAACGTCAAGGGGAAACACGCCATGAAGAGCAAACTCTGGATCCCGGTCCTGCTGCTCGCCGTCCTGGTCGGGCCGATCTTCACCCAGCAGCGCGAGAAGAAGGCCGGCCCTCCCGACTTCAAGAAGGAGATCGAGGCGGCCACGAAGGCTTTCGACGCCGGCAAGCTCGGCGCCTGTGCGAACCACCTCAAGCGCGCCTCGACCGCGGTGACGATGCTGCGCCGCCAGCGGGTGCTGGAGGCCTATCCATCGCTCGGGGACGCGTTCAAGGTGAAGGACGACCGCAACTTCGAGGAAGCGCTCGACAACCCGATGGCGGCCGCGTTCGCGCTCAACCTGGGCGCGACGATCCAGCGCACCTACACTGCTGGCGACAAGCGGCTCGAGCTGACCGTCACCCTGGATTCGCCTCTGGCCAAGACCTTCGCCGCGATGATGGGAATGATGGCCGCCGACAGCGACGCCGAGGCGATCAGCTACCGGCAGGGAAAGGCCATCCTGAAGAAGGAAGGCGACAACCAGTACGAGCTCACGCTCGTGCTGGGCAACGCCCACAGCCTGGTGGCCAATGCCCGCGGAATGATGGACGAGGAGCTGCTCAAGATCGTGTCCCAGGAGGCCATCGACCGGATCGAGAAGGCCATCGCCGACTGATGCGGCCAGCCCGGCCCGATCGTCGCCCGGCGCGGCGCGCCCGGAGCGACCCCGAAGAGAGCGCCCCCGGGGCGCTCTCTTCGCTTCCGGTCCCCGGCCGCGGGGGCCAGGTCGCGCGCGCACCCGCCGGTCGACCGAGCCCGTCCGGCGCCTTCAGGTCCGCACGCGTCGGCGCCGGCGCGCCACGAGGTAGACGCCGGCGAGGACGCACAGGCTACCGAGCACCGTGTCGAGGCCGATCCGCTCGCCCCGGAAGATCCACCCCAGGACCAGCGCCAGCACCGGAGTGACGTACGCGATCAGGCTGAGGTGGTGGACGGGGGAAGAGCGCAGCAGCCAGAAGTAGAGGCCGAAGGTGACCACGGTGCCCGGGATCGCGAGGTAGACGATGCTGAAGACCGCCATCGGCGTCCACCGGATCGCGACGTCGCGCTCGGTGAGAACGGCGGTGACCGCGAGCAGAATGGCGCCGACGAACATGCCGTTGCGGTTGAGGAGCACGCTGCTCACGCGCTCGCCGTAGCGCTTGACCGCGACGTTGGAGACGGCGGACACGGCGGGGGCGAGCAGCAGGATCAGAGCAGCCGGCACGGCGGCGGGACCGAACGCGGCCACGTCGGTCACGAAGAGCAGCGCCACCCCCACGAAGCCGAGCCCAAACCCGAGCCAGCTCCCGAGACGGAGCCGCTCGCCCGGCAGGAGACGGTGGCCGAGGAAGGCGACCATCAGCGGGAAGACCGCCCAGAGCACGCTCACCAGGCCCGAGGGCAACCGCGTCTCGGTCCAGTAGACCACGCCGTAGGAGACGCCGAACTGGAGCACGCCGGCCACCAGCACCAGCCGAAGCGGCGGCGCCACGCCGCCCTCGCGGCGCCGGAACGTCTGCGCCACGCCGCACATCACGGCAAACGCCAGCGCGAAGCGCAGCGCCGCCGACGTGAACGGCGGCAGGTCGTCGAGACCCTCGGCGATCACGAGCCACGTGCTGCCCCAGATGAGGCACAGGAGCCCGATCAGGAGCAGGGCGGCGGGGCGCCAGCGGAAGGAGCCGGGGTCGTCAGGCACAGGAGCTCCCGGGGCCGTGGTCGGCGGCCCGCTCCTCGTCCGGCGCGCGGCCGCTTGCGGGCGGCGCACCCGACGCGCCGCGCAGCGCCGCGGCGTCGATCTCGTCCGCCACCCAGAGGATCCGGCCTTCCATGCCACCGGCGACCGTCAGGAACTCCCCGGACACGTGCCGGGCGGTGACCTCGGAGACCAGCACGAGGGTGGCCGCGGCGATGTCGTGCGCCGAGGCGAACCGGCGCAGCGGCATCGTGCTCGCCGCCCGCTTGACGACCGCCTCGTCGCCGAGCACCCCCTGCGTCATCTCGGTCACCGTCCAGCCGGGCTCCACCAGATTGACGCGGCCCCGCGGATCGATCTCCACGATCTCGTTCTTGAGCGTGAGCACCACCCCCCGGAGCGCGGCCTTGCTCGCCGCATACTCGACGTGCCCCCGCTCGCCGAAGCGGCCGGCGGTGGAGCCGATGAACACGAGCGCCGCGCCGCCGCCGTCGGGCCGTGGACCGGTCCGGGCAAGCGCCCTCAGAAACGCGCGCGCCGACCAGATCGCGCCGAGCAGGTTGGTCTCGACCACGGTCCGCACGCGCTCTTCCGGCAGGCGCACCAGCGCGACGGGCTCCGCCACCCAGACGCCCGCGTTGACGATGCACGCGTCGAGCCGGTGCCAGCGCTCCAGCACTTCGTCCACGGCCGCGTCGAGTTCGGCCGGGGCGCGGACGTCGGCCTGGACCACCAGCGCGCGGTCGCGCCAGGTCTGCCGGGCGACCCAGTCGGCCAGCGCGGCAGCCTGCCGCCGCGCGTGCAGCGCCACGCGCGCTCCCTCGGCGGCGAACGCCGCGGCGATGGCGCGCCCGATGCCGCCCGAAGCGCCGGTGATCAGGACCGTCCGGCCGCTGAGTTCCAGATCCATCTGCGTGTCCTTTCGAGAAGACGTGAGGCAGGGAGATTCTCGCGCGCGGCGCCCTCCGCGGCAAGCGCACGGCCGTCCGGCAACCCGGCAGGCGGCTTCGCCCCGGGAAGTGCCGTCTCCCGGAATGCGGCGGATCGCCCCGGCGCCGGCGTTTTCGTGTTGCCTTCCCGGCCGGGATCGACTTCATCGTTGGGCACGGGCCGGCGGACTTCCGGACCATGCCGGGCGGTGGCGCCCGGAGCCGGACGCCCGGGCCCGCGTCGTCGGCGCGAGGAAACCGCGTACATGGACACACCCACCCAGGTCGTGCTCGGCGC
>JAFGQW010000172.1 GCA_016935485.1 Planctomycetota bacterium
CCCCTTGAGCTTGCGGGTGATGTCGCGAATGGAGGAGGGCAGGTTGAAGGTCGTCTCCATGCGCTTGATGCCCCCGCTCAGCCCTTCTATCTCGTCGTCCTCGGGGGACGGAACGACGACGGTGGGGAGCTCGGCGTCCGCGGCATTCCCGGCGGCGCTCGACTCCACCGCCAGCCGCAGCCGCGCTTCCACCTCGCGGTCGTGCGCGCGGAGCAGCGATTCCAGCTCCTTCTCCCAGGCGGCGCGGGCCTGCTTGAGCTGGTTCTCGATGCCGGCCTTCACGCTGCGCAGCTCCTTCTCGAGCTCCGCGATGCGCCCGAGGTCGGGAATCCGAGTGAGCACGTCCGCGCTGCCGGCGGGGTTGCCGGCGGCCCGGACCACCCAGCGCACCAGTCCGAAGTCCTCCAGCGCCACCAGCTCGGCGAGCACCTCCACGAGGCGTGCGCCGGCCGTCTCCGCGGGGAGCTGCGCGAGGCAGGCGCGCGCCAACCGCCTCAGGTAGTCGCTCTCCTCGGGGTTGTCGCGGTGGAGCTGCTCGAGGATCTCCGCGGCCTCGGCCGCATGCCCGTCGGCGAGCGCGATCTCCGCCAGGCGCTCCCATTCGCGGCGAGCCGCCTCCCGGTCTCCGACGGCGGCGTGCAGCGTGGCCAGCGCCCGGCGCGCGGCACGATCATACGGCAGGATCTCGAGCACCCTGCGGTAGAGCGCCTCGGCGCGCTCGCGGGTCTCGTCGGCGGCCGCGAGCCGGGCGGCGGCCTGGCGGAGCGCTTCGGCGCCGCGCCCGGGGCGACCGGCGGCGAGCTGGCAGTCTGCGAACTCCAGGTGCAGATCGGGGTCGTCGGGCTGGAGCGCGATCAGCCGGCTCAGCACGCGCGCGAGCCGGGCGCGATTGCCTTCCTGGGCGTGGAGCGTCTTGAGGCGCAGCAGGTATGCGATCGCCTGCGCGTCGTCGCGGCGGCGGTGCGCCTGCGCGGCCAGGAACCGCAGCGCCTCGACGTGGTTGGGATCCAGCTCGAGGAGCTGGGCGTAGACCTCGCCGAGCCGCTCGCGGGCTTCGTCCGTGCGCGGGCCCTTTCGGAGGAGGGCGGCGACCCGGTGAAGCACCTCGGCCGCCTGGGGGCGGCGGTTCTGCCGTGCGTAGACCTCGGCGAGGGAACGCTGCGCCTCGAGGCTGTCCGGGCGCAGCTCGGTCGCGGCCTCGAGCACCGGGAGGGCCTCGGCGTGGCGCTCGTCGTCGAGCAGCTGGCGGGCGATCCGGTGGAGCTCCTGGAAAGCATCCCGCGGTCCGCGCTCGCGCCGCTCGAGGGCGACGTAGTCCTTGAGGTCCTCGACCGAGGCGGATCCGGCAGTGACCAGCGCGCGCAGGGCCCGGCGCATGCGCTCGCCGTCCCCCGCCGCCTTGACGAGCTCGAGGTAGGTGCGCATCTCCTCGAGGTACTCGGCGCGGTTTTCCACCGGATCGAGCATCTGCAGGAACTTCTCCCGTGTTTCGATGCTCGCCGGCATGAGGTGGACGGCGCGCCGGAACGCCTCCGTTCCCGACCCGCGCTCGCCAGCGTTGAGACAGGTCTCGGCGAACGACAGGTAGCGCGCGAGCGCCTCGTCCTTCTTGCCGATCGTCTCGTAGATGTGGCCGATCGTCAGATCGAGGTCGAAGGCGCCCTGGCCCACCGTCTCGGCCTGCAGGTAGAGGCGCAGGCACTTGTCGAAACGGCCCTTGGTCTTGAAGACGGTCGCGACCTGGACCAGCTCGGCGGGGTTGAGCTCGCGGATCTCGCCCATCGCCTCGAAGCGGTGCAGGAGCTTCAGCGTCTGGTAGGGGTCGAGGGGAGAGTCCTGCAGGATCTCCTCCACGTCCCGCTCGCCGTCGAGCAGCACGAGGACGCTCTGCTCCTCCTCGAAGCGGCCGGCGCCGGCCTCGAAGTAGCGCCGGCTCGCCGAACGGGTGACGAGCACCGCGGTCCGGGCCGGAAACACCTGGTCCAGCACGGCCCAGTCGGTCTCCCGGCCGGCGATATCGATGACCACGAACTCCACGTCGAGCCGCAGGTTGAGCGCCGCGACACCGGGATCGAACGGGGAGGGGTCGGGCAGGCCGGGCTCGAAGTGCCACCAGGCTCCCTCGTGACCGGCCACGCGCCACAGCTCCTCCTCGACCGCCGTGGTCAGCATCTCGCGCAGGAACGCCGGGGCGGGCCCCCCTTCCTGGGAGAGCGCGGCGGCGAGGTCGATCGCCTGCGTCTCGGCGCGCTTGAGCGCCTTCTTCAGGATCTTGTCGGGCACGAGGCCGGCCTGCTCGACGAGCGCACCGAGAAGCCCGGCGGGCTCGCTTCCCCAGCCGGCCGCCGTGATCGCTCCGCTGTCGAGGAGGAACAGCGACACGGTCTCGCCCGCCGTCACGCGCAGCACGCCGGTCTGGCGGTCTCGCCCCAGGGCGAGCAGCGTCTCGAGGAGATTGCGGCGATCGAGGAGGTCGTTGCTCTCGGGTTCCATGGAAACCGGTGCCATCCCACACGCCGGGCCATCGTCGCCGTCTTCCGCCGGCCGGCCGGAGGAACGGGCGAGGGCGATCCTGGTCGTACCCCACAGGTCTGGTTCGAAATGAGAGGCGGTTTTCTTTAGGGCGCGCACCGGAATCGCGGCCCGGTCCGGCGCGCCGCTCTCGGTCGGGTTCGGGCGGCGCAACGCCGGGCCGACCCGTGCGGCACCGGTTTCTCGCCGCAGGGACCGGGGCGGGAAGGTCCGCAGAGACGGGGCGCGCGGATCCGCAACCCGTCCCCGGGCTCGGGGGCGTTCAGCTTGCGGGGCGGCGGGCCCGGGAGATTCCGCGGCGCTTGACGGCCGCATAGCACTGTGACAGCAGCAGGCGCGCGCCGGCCGGCCAGACGGGCCACGCCGCGCGCGCGAGCCGGCGCCAGGCCGGCAGCGTGACGCGGTTGAAGACGACCGCGAGGGCGGGGTATTTGATCGCGCGCTCCCAGCGTGCCCTGGCGGGCGTGTAGCCGAAGCGGGCCAGCTCGGGGACGGCGTCGGGTTGCCGGACCGCCCAGTCGCACAGGCTCGCGGCCTCGCGTTCGGCCATCCGGAGGAAGTCGCTCTCTGTCAGGGCATGGTCGTGGTAGCCGAGCGCCTCGGGATGGTAGAGGAGCCGGAAGCCGTGCGCGTGCAGGCGGCGGCCCAGCTCGACGTCGTCGTGCACGTAGCGGATGGCGGGGTCGAAGGCGAGGCGGTGGCGCCGCAAGAAGGCCGCCTTGAGCGAGACGTTGGTGGTCCAGAAGTGGAACCACTTGAGTTCCGAGCGCCCGGCCAGGCGGCTCCACATGTGGTCGAGATGGAGCGAGCGGGCGGCCGTCCACGGGATGCCCGGAGCCAAGGTCATGCGGCCGAGGCAGCCGATGGCCTCGTCGGGGTGATCGGCGTGCGCGCGGAGGTGGGCGGTCAGCAGTGTGGGGCAGGCAAGCGTGTCGTCGTTGAGGAAGAGCCAGAGGGGTCCGCGCGCCACCGCCATCGCGGCGTTGCGTGCGCTGGCCTGACCGGCGTTGTCCTGCCGGAGGACGGTCAGACGGAAGGGCACGGCGGCGACCAGGCGTTCGAGCTGCGGCCGGAGGATATCGCCGGGCGTGCCGTCGTCCACCACCACCACCTCGATGCGCTCGAGGACCACGTCCTCGGAGGCGGCCAGCGCCTCGAGACACCGCCGGATCTCCGCCGGGCGGTCGTACGTGGGAATGACCACCGTGAGCTCGGGCGGGGACGTCATCGGATCGCCTTTCGCTCCAGGCTCGCGCGGAGGAGCGCTTCCAGCGCGGCGCCCGCTGCGCGCGCCGAGCCGTGCGCCTCGACCAGACGCCGCCCGGCGTCGACGAGCTTCCGGGCGCGCTCCCGATCCTCGTGCACGACCGCGATCGCGGCCGCGAACACACCGGGCTCGTCGGCGACGAGCGCGTGTTCTCCCGGCGTGATCGGCAGACCCTCGGCGCCGACCGTCGTGGACACGACCGGGCGGCCCAGCGCCATCGCCTCGAGGATCTTCGTGCGCGTGCCGCCTCCCACGGCGATCGGCACGACCACGACCGTGGCCTCGCGGTAGGCCGTCACGATGTCTTCCAGGTAGCCGGGGATCGCGATGCCAGGCACCTCGCGCGCCAGGCGGGAGAGGCGGGCGGCGGGATCGGCGCCCACCGCGACGAAGCGGGCCCCGGAGAAACGGCGGCGGACTTCGGGGAAGATCTCGCGGCCGAAGAACTCCACGGCGCGCGCGTTGGGCGGATAGGTGGGGCTGCCGACGAACAGGCAGACCGGGGCGGCGGCGGGCGCAGGCGCGAGCGGCAGCAGCACGTCGGTATCCACGCAGTTGCCGATCACGGTGCACGCGGCGCCGGGGACCCGCTCGGCGAGGCGCTCGCGATCGGCGTCTGACACGACCACCACGGCCTCGAAGCGGCTCACGAGGCGCGTCTCGTCGCGGCGGAGGCCGCGGGCCTCGAGGCGAGCGGCGGCGCGCGCCAGGACGCCGGTGGTATTCTCCGCCGTGCGGCGGGCGATCACCGTCTCGACGTTGTGCGCGTCCAGGACGCGGAGTCGCGCGTCCAGCCGGAGAGCAAGCGGCGCCGTCCACAGGAGCTCGGCCAGCACCACGTCCCAGGGGCCCCGCATGGCGTGCCGGGCGACGCGCAGCGCCGCGGGCGACGCGAACCGCGCCAGCACGTCGGACCGGCCGCGGAGCAGGTTCGTAGCCTTGCGCACGCGGTCGGCGAGGGTGAGCGAACCGAAGCGCCGGAGGTGGAGCACGGGCTGCACCGTCAAGCCGTGGGCGGCGAGCTCGGCGGCGCGCGCGAGCTCCGCCTCGCTCTCGACCAGCGCGACCAGCGCGACGCGATGGCCGCGGCGCGCGAGCTCCCGGAGCAGCAGGAACGTGCGGATGCGCCCGCCGTGGTCCGGCGGATAGGGCAGGAACGGACTGAGCGCGAGGATCGAGAGCGGACGTTCGAGCGGGCTCATCCGGGTCGTCGCCTCCAGGGTGCGCGGCCGGCTCCCCGCGCCTCCGGGCCTGCGCAAGAATAACTTCTCGGGTTTCGCCGCGCGGTTTCTGTTCGGTTTCGGGTCGCGGGAAGCCGATTCGGTTTCGCGAGGTGACCGGATTTCCGCCGCGCGGACCCGGACAAGAGCATCTGGGAAAAAATGGGAAGTTGCTCTTGCGCCGATCCTTATAGCAGCACCGATTCGCCCGCCGCCGCTGGTCGGCCGCGCCAGCTCGCGTCAGAATGGAGGGGCGGGCGAATCTGGAGAGGCGCGATGCGAACGTCCCGGCGGCTTGTTCTGGCGGCGCTGCTGGCCTCGGCGGCTTCGGTGCAGGAGGTTCCGCGCCCCGATGGCGGCGAGCCGGATCCCCGCACCTGGGTCAGCGCGACCTGGGAGAAGCTGGATTCCCGGGATGTCGCCGGCCGCCACATGCTCATGGACATCGCGCGCGACTACGGGCTCTACGAGGCGATGCGGGCGCTCGCCCAGGAGATCCTCGCGGTCGACCCGGACCACCGCGAAGCGCACCGCCATCTCAACCACACCCTCCACCAGGGCAAGTGGCTCGCTCCGGAAGAGGCCGAGGCGGCCGGCCTCCTCAAGTTCGACTACACGTATCCGCCGGAATACCGCACGCCGGACAAGGACCGGTTGCTCTTGCCGCTCTACCTCAGCCGCCGCGACCACCGCGAGCACGAGCGCCGCCAGGAGTGGGCCAGCCACTGGGTGATCCAGCGCAAGCCGCTCACGCTGCGCAGCAACTGCACCCGGGAGAAGGCCGAGCGCTTCGCGGACACCTTCCGGGAGTTCGCGTTGCACGTCACCCAGTTCCTGGGGATTCCGCTCAAGAGCAACTACGAGATCAACATCTACCGCTCGCAGGAGGAGTATCACACGGTCGGGGGCGCGCCGCGCGGCACCGGCGGCTACTACGCGCCGGGCTTGAGGAAGCTCTTCTTCTACGATGACCCGCGCGATCAGATCAGCACCTACCGGGTGCTGTTCCACGAGGGGACGCACATGATCGTGCACCTCACGTGCAAGAACAAGGACTTCCACTATCCCATCTGCATCAACGAGGGGCTGGCGGAGTACATGGGCGCGGCGCGGTGGGACTACTACGCGGAGCGATTCACGTTCGGCCACCCGCTGAACGATCGCATTCAGCACTTCAAGACGCTGCTGCGAGCCAACCGAGCCAAGCCGCTCCTGGAGCTCGTGCTCCACGACCGGCGCGGCTTCGGCGCGAGCGAGTACGCGCAGGCCTGGGCGCTGGTCACGTACCTCAGCGACACGCAGGTGGGCCACAGCCCCAAGCAGCTCGGCGTCTACCTCGGCCGGCTCTTCAGCGACAACCGGTACAAGATGCTGCCCGACGCGGATCCGCGCAAGCGCGACGAGATGCAGCGGATCTTCGAGAAGACGTTCTTCAATGCACGCAACGGCACCACCTGGGAGGAGTTCCAGCAGCGCTTCTGGGAGTACGCGGCGGCCCTGAAGGAGGAGGTCGGCGCGCCCGACTTCAGCCGCCGCTACCGGTTGCGTGCGGGCCTGGGGTCCTGAGCGGGACCGGGCGGCGCGGCGCCGGGTTCACCCGCTGATCTGGAACGACTCGGTGGTCGAGATCGCCTGGATGCCGTCCGGCGCGGCCGGGTTCAGGGTGACGAACGCCGAGTGGATCGTGACGCCCACGAGCGCCGGGGCCGCCGGGATCGCGATCGCGGCCGCGGCCTGCCCGTTCGGGCCGATCACCCCGCGGTAGCGCTGGAAGACGCCGGGCAGCGCGTCGCTCGCCGTGAGCACGAAGAGGCTGTCCACGCTGAGATCGAGCTGGCGGTAGCCAACGGGCGTGGGTCCGGTGCCGAGCGACGAGGCGAGCTGGTAGCTCCGGCCGGCGTCGCCGATGGCGGTGAGCGTGAGGCTCACGGTGCCGCCGGGCCGGGCGATGCCGGACGCGACCAGCGCCGTGCCGGCGTACTCCCACGTCTCGTTCAGCGTGATGCTGGAGCTCGCCAGCGTGCCCCCGAACAGCACCATGCGCTGGCGCGCCGTGTCGAATGCCATGGCGTGCTGTTGCAGCGGGGCGGGGCTCCGTCCCGGGTACATCTGCGTCCAGTTCGTGCCGTCCCATTCCCACGTGTCGTTGAGCACCCAGTTGAGCGTGTAGCCGCCGAAGAGGACGATGCGCCGGCGGGCGGGGTCGTAGGCCATCGCGTACCAGGCTCTCCCCGGCGGGCTCGCCGCGGGGAACGACTGCGTCCAGTTCGTCCCGTCCCACTCCCAGGTGTCGTTCAGGAACGTGCCGGCGGACCCGCCGAACAGCACGACGCGCTGGCGCGCGGCATCGTAGGCCATGGCGTGACGGTACCGGGCCGGCGGGCTCGTCGCGGGCGAGAGCTGGGTCCAGGCATTGCCATCCCATTCCCACGTGTCGTTCGGGGGCCCGCTGCCGACCGTGGTGCCGCTGAAGAGGATGACGCGCCGGCGCGCGGTGTCGTAGGCCATCGCGTGATCGATACGCGCCGCCGGGCTGAACGGCGCCAGCCGCTGCGTCCAGGTCTGGCCATCCCACTCCCAGGTGTCGTTCAGGATCTGCCAGTTCAGTCCGCTGCCGCCGAAGACCAGCATGCGGCGGCGGCCCGCGTCGTGCACCATGGCGTGCCTGAACCGCGCCGGGGGCTTCACGGCCGCCTCGCGCAGCGTCCAGGCGTCGCCGTCCCATTCCCAGGTGTCGTTCCAGTCCTGCGCGCCGATGCCGCCCACGCCGCCGAAGAGCACCGTGCGGCGGCGCGTCGCGTCGTAGGCCAGCGCCGCGCCGGCGGCCTCCGGTGGGCTGCTGCCGGGGTCGCGCGTCCACGTGGTGCCGTCCCATCGCCACACGCCGTTCCAGTCGCCGCCGAACGCCAGCGTGTGGCGGCGTGCCGCGTCGTAGACCATCGGGAGGAACTGGATCGGTGGTGGGGAAACCGGCGTCGTCACCTGCCACCAGCTCGTGCCGTCCCATTCCCACGTGTCGCCCGTGACCTGCTGTCCGGTGCCGCCGTAAAGGACCACGCGCTGGCGGTGGGAATCGTAGGCCATGGTGTGGCCGGAGCGCTCGGACGGGTTGAACACCGGCGTGAGCAGGATCCAGTTGGTGCCGTCCCACTCCCAGGTTGCGGGACTGCGCGAGCCGTACTGGTACCATCCGCCGAACATGACGACGCGCCGGCGGGCGGCGTCGTAGGCCATCGCGTGGTAGTACCGCGTGGCGGGGACCACGGTCGGCGCGCACTGCGTCCAGGTGGTGCCGTCCCACTCCCACGTGTCGTTGAGCTCGATCGGGGTCCCGCCGCCGGCGCCGCCGAACAGCACGACCCGCTGGCGCGCGGCGTCGTAGGCCATGGCGTGACCGAGGCGCGCGGATGGCCGGGTCGCGGGCTTTCGCTCGGTCCAGTTCGTGCCGTCCCACTCCCAGGTGTCGTTGAGACTCATGGTTCCCGCGGTGCCGCCGAAGACGACCGTGAGCTTGCGGGCGGCGTCGTAGGCCATGGCGAAGGTCCCGCGACCCGGCGGACGGGTGGCCGGCATGCACTGCATCCAGGACTTGCCGTCCCACTCCCAGGTCTCGTTCGACATGTACTGCTGGCTCGAGCGGCCGGCGAACAGAACGACTCGATCGCGGGCGGAGTCATAGACCATGGCATGCCCGACGGAGGCGAGCCGGTTGCTCGAGGGGGTGCGGTCGACCCACTGGGTTTGCGCCCCCGCGAAGCTGGCGGTGAGCGCGAGCATCGGCAGAACAAGGGCCGTGCATCCGGTAGTCCATGAACCTCGCATGGGCACTGTCCTTTCCCAGGTCGATCAGGGCATGATCCGGAACGACACCGTGTTGGAAACCGATCGTAGACCTCCCGGCGCGCTCGGACCGGTGGTCACGAACGCCGTGTGGATCCACGTGCCGACCAGCGCCGGCCCGGGCGGAATCGCCAGCGCCGCCGCGGCGCGGCCGCTCGCGTCCAGGAGGCCCGCGTAGTTCTGGAAGACCCAGGGCAGGAGGCCCACCACGCTCGCGATGAGCAGGTTGTCCGCACTCAGTCCGAGCGTTCGTGCCCCGAGCGCGATCGGCCCGGTACCGAGCGAGGAGGCCATCTGGTAGCGCTGTCGGGCGTCGAAGGCTGCGGACAGGGTGAAGCTCAAGAGCCCGCCCGGGCGGGGCGTGCCGGCGGCGGCCAGCGCGGTCGCCGTGTACTCCCAGGTGTCGCTCAGCTTCGCCCCCTGGGTATCCTGCCCGCCGTAGAGGACCGCGCGCTGGCAGCCCGCGTCGTAGGCCATCGCGTGGGAGCGGCGCGCCGAGGGGCTTTGCGACGGGGCCTGCTGCACCCACGCGCCCCCGACCCATTCCCAGGTGTCGCCGTGGTAGCCGCTGCGGGCGTAGCCGCCGAACAGCACCACTCGCTGGCGCATCGCATCGGAGGCCAGGGTGTGGAGGCTCCGCGCCGGCGGGCTCACCGGCGGCGTCCGCAGGATCCACGTGCTCCCCTGCCACTCCCAGGTGTCGCTCAGATGGGAGGCGGCGAGCCCACCGAAGAGAATGACCCGCCCGCTTGCGGGGTCGTACGCCATGGCGTGGTCGTATCGCGCGGGCGGGCTCGCGGCGGGCGCCGCCGGCGTCCAGTTCGTGCCGTCCCACTCCCACGTGTCGTTTCCAGCGGTGGTGGTGGGGAGGCCGCCGAACAGCACGATGCGCTGGCGCGCGGCATCGTACGCCATGGCGTGATCGTATCGCGCGGGCGGTCTCACCGCCGGCGTCAGGAGCGTCCAGTTCGTGCCGTCCCATTCCCACGTCTCGTCGCCGCCGTAGATGCCGCCGGCCCCGAACAGGACGACGCGCTGACGCGCGGCGTCGTACGCCATGGCTTGCGGGCTGTTCACGACCGGGGTGACCGCAGGCCGCCGCCGGGCCCAGACGGCTCCGTCCCACTCCCACGTGTGCATCGTACCGACACTGCCGACCCAGCCGAGGACCACCACGCGCCGGCGGCCGCTGTCGTATGCCATGGCCGGGTTGTTCAAGGCGGGTGGACTCGCCGGGTCGTGGGCCGTCCAGCGCGCGCCATCCCATTCCCAGGTGGCGTTGCCGACGTCGCCCCCGCAGACCAGGATCCGCTGGCGCACGGGGTCGTAGGTCATGGCGTGCCCTTCCAGCTTCGCCGGGTTCACCGGCGGCACGGGGTTCACCCACATCGTCCCGTCCCAGACCCAGGTCCGGTTGAACTCCGTCGGTCCCGAGGACGAGCCGCCGAGCAGGACGACGACGCGCTGGCGCGCGGTGTCGTAGGCCATGGCCTGACTCCAGTGCGCGGGGGGAGAATTCACGGTCGTGCGCGAGGTCCAGTCGGTGCCGTCCCACTCCCAGGTGTCGTTGAGGTTCGGCCCGACACCGTACGCGTTCGTTCCGCCGAAGAGGACCACGCTCTGGCGCCCGGCGTGGTACGCCAGACCATGCCGGAATCGGGGGGGCGGGCTGGTGGCCGGCGCGCGCTGGGACCAGTTGGTGCCGTCCCACTCCCAGGTGTCGTTGAGGTAGGTGCTCGTGCCGCCGCCGCCGAACAGGACGACGCGCTGCCGCGCGACGTCGTAGACCATGCCGTGACCGTACCGTGCCGGCGGGCTGGTGGCCGGCGCGCGCTGGGACCAGTTGGTGCCGTCCCACTCCCAGGTATCGTTGAAGTAGCCACCCGTGCTGCTGCCGCCGAAGAGGACGACCCGCTGGCGCAGGGCATCGTACGCCAGCGCGTGATAGGCCCGTGCCGGCGGGCTGGTGGCCGGTGACCGGGACGCCCAGCGGCGGCCATCCCACTCCCACGTGTCGTTGAGCAGCGGGGCGAAACCGGCTCCCGTCGCGCCGCCGAAGAGGACGACCCGCTGGCGGGCGGCGTCGTGGGCCATGGCGTGGTAGGACCGCGCGGGGAGGCTGGTCGGCGGCGTGCGCAGCAGCCACTGCATCTGGGCGCTGCCGCAGACGGCGGCGGCTGCCAGGGCAAACGATGCGAGCAGCGTGGATCGAAGTCGGCTTGACGACGGCATGGCTCCTCCTCGGGTAGCGAAGACCGGGCGATTCCCGCCGAGGGCCCGGCGGGGGGATTGCTGCTGCGGTACGCTCGACCTCGCAATGCCGGGCGCGGCTCGTCTCGACAGCGCGCCCGCTGACCGTCATCCCGCTTTGCCGCATGATCCGGAGCTCATGGACTCGAGGAGTCTACCCGCCGCGGGCCGCGCGTGTCAACGTCCTTGTGCGAATGCGGGACACTTGCTGGCGTCCCGCGCTCGCCGCGCGCGAATCCTGCCCGGCGCACCGGGCGAGTGCCTTCACGGGGCGCGGGGACCGATCACCACGCAGGGCAGCGGGTGGGCCTTGCGGAGCGCCTCGATTTCGGTGTCCGTCACCCGAGTGCGCTCGTCGCAGAGCAGCACGATTAGCCTCAGGTTCTTCAGCCCGTGAAGCGGGCTGAGGTCGCTCACCGCGACGCAGTTCCAGAGCTCGATCGTTTCGAGCTGGGCCAGGCTGGCAAGCGGGCGCAGATCGTCGAGCCGCTGGGCCTCGTGCAGCGCAAGGTGCTTCAGGCGCGCCAGCCGCCCCAGAGGCGCGAGATCGCGGATGCACGTGGATGTCAGGTGGAGCGACTCGAGCGCAGGCAGGCGCGCCACGGGCTCGAGGAAGTCGAGTCCTCTCCGCGCGTCCAGCGAGTACGCGTTGACCTCCAGCACCCGCAGCTGCAGCAGCTCCTCGAGCGGCGTGAGGTCGCGCACCTCGGGGCAATAACCAAGGTCGAGCGACTGCAGCGCGGGCATGCCGACGAGCACGGAGAGATCGTGGAGTTGCGGCGCCGATCCCAGGGTCAGTTCCTGCAGCCCGCGCAGCGGCCTGAGGCACTCGAGGTCCTCGCCCTCGATCACCGCATCGATCTTGAGCACCCGAAGCGCTTGGAGCCCGGAGAGCGGAGCGAGCTCCGCATCGGGTTGCTCGAAGCGCCGGTTGCTGCAGAGGTCGAGCTCCTCGAGTCGCGTGAGCTTGCCGATGGCCGCGAGGACCAGCCCGTCCTCCACTCGGGCCTCGAGCACCCGGAGTCCCACGAGCCGGGCGAGCGGTTCGGGATCGCGGATCCAGGCCTGGCCGCGCAGCATCTCGAGCTTGCCGGCTCCCGCGGCCAGCGCCCGGATCGCGGCGTCGTCTGCCTGGGCCGGCAACCGGACCTCCCGCAGGTTCGCCAGCTGCGCGAGCGGCGTGCAGTCGCGAAGCTGCGTGCACGCAGCGAGGTCGAGGCTCCGGATGGCGGGGTTCGATGTCACCAGTGCCGCCAGGTCGGCGTCGACGGCCTTCGACGGGAGGTCGACGGGCGTGGGCTCCTGCGCGGCGGCTTGGCGCCGGCCGCAGGCAGTCGCAAGGGCGACAGCGCACAGCACGCCCAGCGCCGATCCGATTCCCCGCGTGCCGCGTCGGCAGATCGATGTTGCGTTCATGTCACTCGTGCTCCGGGGACGGCGGGGGGACGTGCACGTCCACCACGCCGCGGGAAGGGATCTCCACGTCGGTCTCCCACTCCTCCCCGGCCTTGCCGTGGATGTGCCGCATTGCCCAGACCTCGAGGTGCATCTTCCCGGCGAGGGCGTTGATGGTGGCGCTCTGCAACGTGTCCACGTGGGCCAAGCTGATCCACGTGCCCGCCGGAGTGGAAACGTGGCACATGGCCCTCTTGAAGCCGGCCCAGGTCGCGTCGAAGGTGATCCGGATCTGGCCGCCGGCCTGGATGCGGAACTCGAGGCCGCGCACGGTCTCGCCCGGCGCAATCAGGATGTCCTGGAGGATCGCCCCGCTCGTGCCATCCCGGTCGCGAGCCACAAGCTCGTAGCGACCGGGCGGTAGCCCGCAGACGCTGACGGTTCCCTTGTCGAAGCTGTAGCGGCGGGGCATGAGGTTGACCGAGCTGCCATCGGGCAGCCCGAGCGCGGAAAGAACGGCAAAGACCTTCTCGTGGATCAGCTCTCCCGTCACGGCGTCGATCATCCGCCCCTCGAAACCGCCGGCTGCCGGCACCCGAATGACGATCGCGGCACCGCCGGCGTCGCCCGTTGCGGCACTCTCGAACGCCGGTGCGCCCTCCGAGGTATCGACCGGAAATCCGTTGGCGCGCACGCAGTGCGTGCCGGGGCCGAGCGGACCGAGACGGAACGTCCCGTCGGCCGCCGTGCGGGCCGCCACCTCCGGCTTCTTGTCGCACCAGACCGGCACATTGGGGAGCGGCGTGTCGTCGGGTCCCAGCACCTGCCCGGCGACGAACAGTCCGCAATGGACGCGAATCGTGGCCTCCACCGTCTCGGTGTCGAGAGGGACCTCCAGCTTGGTCCGGGTCGGCGGAAACGCGAATCCAGCGGCGCGAGTCTGCTCCGACGGCGCCGCGGCGAGAACGAACTGGTCGGCGATCACGAAGTCCGCGAACGGAAGGTCGACCAGCCGGAAGCAACCTGCGGCGTCGGCCTGGACAGTTCTCTCTTTCCGGCTGTCCCGCTCCAGTACGGCGAAACGAGAGTGAACGCGGACCGAGGCGAACGGAACGGGCCGATCGGAGGCGTCCACGACGCGTCCTTCGACCGTGAAACCCGGGGGCGGATGCAGCAAGACATAGCGGGATTCGCCGGCCTCGAGCACGATCGGCCGCCGGCGCCGGATCGGCGGTCGGTCGCCGCCGGGCTGTGCCTCCATGCGGAACTCCACTCCGGCGGGAAGCCCGTCGAGCCGGTAGCGCCCCTCCGCGTCGGCCGTGGTCGTCCACGACCGCTCTACTCGCACCGTGCGCCCGCGCGCATCCACGGGGTCCCGGAGCACGCTTTCGGACAGGCGTGCGCAGACGCTTGCGCCCGAAATCGGGCGGCCGTGCGCCTCGTTCACGCGCCCCCGGACGCCCGCGCAGGGCGGCAGGCGGATCACGACCGGCGCATGGCCTTCGGGCGGGCGGCGGGGCAGGCGGAACTCCACCGGGACATGGCCGGCCGCCGCGAGCCGCACGGCGGCACCCGCCGGCAGGTCAGGCTCGAGGATGCCTTTTTCATCGGTGCGCAGGACGGCGCCGTCATTCACACGAACCTCGGCGAGCGCGACCGGCACGTCGGTCGTGCGGCTCCGGAGCTGGAGCCGGAGCGAGGCGGCGCCGCCCTCCTGGGTCGTCGCCGGCGGTGCCGGCGTGGCGAGCAGCACCACGATGGCGATGGCAAGACAACGAAGCTTCATCGCGGGCTCCCGGATCGGTCCGGGCCAAATCACCGGCTGATCTGGAACGACTCCGTGTTCGAGATGGACCGCAGGCTCCCGGGCGCGGTCGGGCTCACGGTGACAAAGGCCGAGTGGATCGTGGTGCCGACCAGCGCCGGTGCCGGCGGAATCGCGAGCGCCGCCGCGGCCTGGCCATTCCCGTCGAGAAGACCCGCGTAGCTCTGGAACACGCCCGGCAGCGCGCCGCTGACGCTCGCGGCGAGGAGACTGTCCCCACTCAGTCCGAGCGTCAGGTTGCCGAGCGCGATCGGCCCCGTGCCGAGCGACGAGCCCATCTGGTAGCGCTGTCCGGGGTCGAAGGCCGCGGACAGCGTGAAGTTCACGAGCTGGCCGGGGCGCGGCGCGCCGGACGCGACGAGCACGGTCGCCGCGTACTCCCAGGTGTCGCTGAGCCGCTGACCCTGGACGGTGGCGCCGCCGAAGAGCACCGTGCGCTGGCGGCCCGCGTCGCAGGCCATCGCGTGGTAGCC
>JAFGQW010000173.1 GCA_016935485.1 Planctomycetota bacterium
GCCGCGCTCCGCTGGATGAAGCGCCTGCACGAGGGTTCCGGCATCGACCTGGAGGCGATCTACTGTGCGCTGGACGGCGAGGCGGTCCTCGGCGTGACGCTGGACGCGATGGAGCCGTGCGTGCTGGGTGCGCTCGATCTCGGCGACGCCTACCTCGGCGTGCACGCGCTGATGCGCCTCATCGCCAAGGGCTACTTCCAGATGGAACGGCGCGGCGAGCTCGATATCTTCACGACGCGCGCCGGCGGGGAAGCCGCCCGCGAGACGAGCTTCTGCTTCCACCGGGGGCGGCTGCTGTTCGCGGTCGGCGAGGGCGCGATGGATCGGCTGCTCGCGGGGCCCAGCTCCCCGCTGTCCGCGAACGCGCGCTACACAGAGGCCGTCGCCCGCTCGTTCGGCGCCGACGCAGACTTCCGCCTCTGGCTCGACCTCGCGCCGCTCGTGCAGCTCGCCGCCGGCGGCGAAGGCTCGGAAGCGGCGCCGGTTCTCGCGGCGCTCGGCCTCGATGGCGCCCGCTCGCTGGTGCTTGCCGCCACGATCGACGGCCAGGAAGTCCGGGAGCGCCTCGTCTTCCTCCGCGACGGCTCCAGCCCGATCCTCGAGCGCCTGCTCGTGAACGAACCGGCGAGCCGGGAGACCCTGGCGCGCGTCCCGGCCGCCGTCGAGTCGTGCGTCGCGGCCCGGATCCGGCTCGACTGGATCCCGGGGCTCGTGGCCCGGCTCGCCGCGCGCCACGCGGACTCGGCCGCCACCGCGGTCGCGGAGAGCCTCGGCGTCGCACAGGCCGAGCTCGGGATGCCGCTCGAAGCGTGCCTCGCGGCGCTCGGCGACGAGGTGGTCTTCCTCGAGCTCCGGCCGCCCGTCCGCGCGTCCGTCGACGAACGGATGCAGAACCCCTTCCGCGACAGCCTGCTCGCCTGGCGCCTGGTGGACGAGACCCGGGTGTGCGCCGCGCTGGATCACCTGGCCGGGAACCGCGGGTGGCTGCGCCGCGAGGAGATCCCGGGGATGCCGGGCCGGTGGTGGCGCATCGCGTGCGGCCTGCCGTTCGAGCCGCACCTGACGGTCGGCAACGGCTGGGCGGCCGTCGCCGCCGACCACAGCGTGCTCGGAAGCTTCCTGTCCGGGCCGGCGCGCCGCTCGGTGCTGGACAGCCCTCTCTTCGAGGTGCGGCTGCGGACCATGCCCGAGGCGATCGCCGTGCTGGGCTACTGCGACCTCCGGCCCTCGGCGGAGCAGTTCCTCGAGCTGCTGCAGGGCGTGCTGCCGATGATCGCGGGCGCGCTCGACGGCGCGGCGGAGGTGCCCTTCGATCTTCACCGCGTCCCGGAGGCCCGGGTGATCACGCAGCATCTCACCCCGGCCACGGCGTACGTGCAGCTGATCGAGGACGGAGTGGTCCTCGAGTGCGTGTCGCCGTTCGGCACCGCCGTGCTCGGGCTGCCGCTCGCCGTGCTCGGCGGCGCGGCCGCGATCGGAGTCAGCCCGCTGCCGGACGCCACACGAGGCGACGACCGCGGTGGGCCTCCGGCGATCCGGGTCCCGCGCTTTCTCGCCCCGGTCCAGCGCGCCCGCAGCAGCGACAGTCCCCCACCGGCGGCGGGCGGCGACCCGGCGGCGCCGCCGGAACGGGGCGACGCGGCGCGCAAGCCGCACAACCCGCGGCACAACGAGCGGAACGCCATTCACCTGCTGCGAAGCCTCGTGGACGCCCAGGTCATGTTCCAGCAGGCCGGCGCCGTGGACGCCGACCACGACGGAACGGGCGAGTTCGGCACCCTGGGCGAGATGGCCGGCACGGCCCCGCTGCGGCACACGGGCCGGCCGATCGAAGCGCCGATCCTCACCCCGGTGTTCGGCAAGGTCGAGCAGGGAGCGCTGCGGCGCTCGGGCTACCGCTTCCGGCTCTACCTGCCCGGCGAGGACGGCACACCGCTCGCCGAGCAGGCCTCGGGAGGCGCTCCGAGCGGTGTGGATCCGGCGCGCGCCGCCCGGTGCTGGTGCGCGATCGCCTGGCCGGAATGCCGCATCGAGGGAGCGCGGAGCTTCTACGTGGACCAGACCGGGCGGGTGTTCCAGTCGCTCTTCGACTACGGCGGCGACAACCCGGCTCCCGATGCGGGTCGGCTGCTCGACCGCGACCAGGACCCGGCCTGGGGACTCAGGATCTCCGACCCGGCGGCGGACGGCAGCCGCTGGACGCTCCTGGAGTGAGCCACGGCGGCTTGACGCGCGGTCGCTCTGCGGCACAAGGCTCACCGTCTCCTTGGATTGCATCGCTTCACCGCGACCGCATCGCGAGGCGGCGCCGGGGTGTGCGCTGCGGTCCATTGCCGGAAACGCCGGCGCGCACGATACTGTCCCGCACCCGGTGCATGCGGCCCTTCAGATTCCCCGGCACCGGGGACGACATCCCTTTCTGAGCGCGGGCCGGGATGGCTTCCCGGAGCGCCGGACAGTTGCGGAGTACACCCAACGTAGCGACGCGGGCCGGCGACGGCGCCGGATCCCTCCGGGCGGGCGCAGGAGGCGCGCTTCGCCCGCACCCGCGGCGCCCGAGATCAGCCCCCCAGCGACCCCCTCTCTGAGCCAAAGGAGCCGTCGATGAACCGAGGAACATTCCTGCTCGCCGTCTGCTGTCTCGCCGGAGCCACGATCCTGTGCGCCGCGGCCGCCGCCCAGAAGGGCGACGAGACCCGGATCAGCCCGCCGGCGGCGCCCCAGCCGGCGCCCGTCAAGGACAAGGACAAGGACGCCGAGGCGGCCAAGCCCGCCCCGGACTTCCCGCCGTTCGAGAAGGTGCTGGCCGGATTCACCGGCCCCTACGTG
Source organism: Planctomycetota bacterium (assembly GCA_016935485.1). Classification (GTDB taxonomy): domain Bacteria; phylum Planctomycetota; class JAFGQW01; order JAFGQW01; family JAFGQW01; genus JAFGQW01. The sequence goes on from JAFGQW010000173.1 coordinate 2,830, forward strand.
GGGCTCTACTCGATCTACCAGGACAAGAAGAAGAACCTGATCTACGCGGTCATCCCCGCCGCGCAGCTCAACCGCCCGTTCCTGCTCGCCACGAGCTTCGCCGGCGGCACCACCTACGCGGGCTGGCAGTGGAACGACTACCTCCTCTACTTCAAGCGGATGGGCAAGCAGCTCGTGCTGATGGAAAAGAACGTGCGCTATCGGCCGGGGTCTTCCAGCGCGGAGGTCAAGGAGGTCGTGGAACGTACCTACACCGACAGCGTCTTCCTCACGGTGCCCATCCGCGCCGAGGGCGGCGGCGGCTGCGTGATCGACCTCGGCACGGTGCTCGCGGCGAGCGCGGCGCGCTTCTTCGGCGCCCTGGGCCGGGGCGATGCGTCGCTGGCGGAGTTTGACTTCAAGGCCTTCAAGTTCAACGTCGAGCTCGGCGTCACGATGCCCGGCCAGCGCGGCCAGTTCGTGAAGCTGCACTACAGCCTCGCCGACGTGAACGCGCTGTCCTCCCCGGGCTACCCGCCGCGGCTCGCCGACGACCGCGTCGGCTACTTCCTCACCGCGGTCAAGGACTTCTCCAACACCAAGGACCCCGACCGCTTCGTGCGCTACATCAACCGCTGGAATCTCGAGAAGCGCGACCCCAAGCTCGCGCTCTCGCCGCCCAAGCGGCCCATCGTCATCTACATCGAGAAGACGGTGCCCGTGCAGTACCGGCGCTACGTGCGCGAGGGCATCGAGCTGTGGAACCAGGCGTTCGAGAAGTGCGGCTTCATCAATGCCATCGAGGTGCGCCAGCAGGAAGCGTTCAACGAGTTCGCGGACCTCGATCCCGAGGACATGCGGTTCAACTTCTTCCGCTGGATCACCTCGGACCAGGCCTTCGCGATGGGCCCCTCGCGGGCCAATCCGATGACCGGCGAGATCATCGACGCCGACATCATCATGGACGATTCCATGGTGCAGGCCTACCTCCGCGAGTACGAGGAGATGGTGCGCGAGGTGAGCGCCATGACCGACGAGCAGAAGGCCTACTACCGGGCCCATCCCGCGCGCCATCCCGACCGCGTGATCCTGGGCGAGCTCGCGCTCCGCAACGCGGCGGGCGCCTGCCCCTGCGGCCACGAGGATGCGAGCGGCTTGCCAAACGGCGCCACAAGCGGCACGCCGGCGCCGGCCGCCGCGGCGCACGATTTCATGAACGGCTTTCGCCAGTGCAACATCGGCCGCGGCAAGACCCGGGAACTCGCCCTGGCGAGCCTCTTCTTCTGGATGCTCGACGACGAGGAGGAGGACAAGGACAAGAAGGACAAGAAGAAAACCGCCGCCGCGGACCGCAAGGGCGACCAGGGCGACCAGGGCGACGGCAAGGCAGAGGACAAGGA
>JAFGQW010000017.1 GCA_016935485.1 Planctomycetota bacterium
CCGCCGCTCGCGGGACCGGCGCTTCGATGACGGCAAGATCGCCCACGAGGCCACGCACGCGCTCGAGGACTACTACCGCCGGCCGGTCGGCGAGCTCGAGCGGACGGAGGCGAGCGGCACGTGGTGGTTCGCGGAGGGGCTGGCCGAGTTCATCGGCGCGGTGGACGTGAAGGCCGTGGACGACCCCGGCCGGCCGGGCGGCTGCCGCTACGAGGTGACGTTTCTCGACCGCAACGAGAATCGCTGGGACACCGCCCGCCGGACTCTCAAGAGCTCGATGCGGTTCGATTCGCGGGCGGTCTTCGACGAGGCCAACATCGGGCTGGCCGCCTTCGGACGCCTCGAGCGCACGGCCTCGCGGGACTGGCCGTTCACGCTGGCGGACCTCGTCGACCTGCGCCACGGCCGCGATCTGGACGCGCGGGCGGCGGTCATGTTCGCCGCCCTCGACGACAAGCGCACCGCCCGCGCGCTGCAAGGGCTGGTCGGTACGCTCGCGTACTTCCAGGCGTGGTCGCTCGTTGCCTTCCTGCACGAGGCGGGCGGCGAGCGCCGGGAGGCGCTGCTGCGCGCCTACGAGGCGCGGCGCCACAACAAGCCGCACGCCGTGGTGAATGCCGCGGCGTTCAAGGGGCTCGACCTGGATGCGCTCGAGCGGGAGTGGCTCGCCTGGATCGGGCGGCTGCTCGAGGCGAAGTAGCTCTCCTCGTGGCGGGAGCGTGGTCGGCTGGAGCCGGACACCGGCAGCAAGGGAGTGGGTGATGCGGAGTCTCGTGTCGTCGGCCTTCTGGATGGGCCTGGCGCTGGTCGCCACGACGTCCGGCCAGGCCTCGCGGCGAGCGCCCGAGATGCGCTGGGCGGAAAGCGTGGCCGCCGGGGTGGAGGAAGCCCGTCTCCGCAACGTCCCGATCGTGCTTCATCTCCATAGCGACACCTGACCGCCTTGCCTCGCGATGCTGGAGGGTCCCTTCAGCACGGATCGGAAGTTCATCCGCCTCATGAACGAGCGCGTGGTCCACTTCGTGTACCTGCAGGGCCCGAAGGAGGAGATGGTGACGGTCAAGGTGGGCGGGCGGGAGGAGACGCGGTCGCGCTACGTGCCGCAGCTGACGCCGGCGGCGATCGACGAGATCGGCAAGGACATGATGACCGGCCTGCGGGCCGAGACGGCGCCGCGCGAGTGGCGCTGTCCGCGCGTCGAGATCTGGTCGGCGGACCGACAGCTCCTCTTCGAGCACGGACCGGGAAGCCGGTTCATTCCGGCCGCGCTGCTCACGAAGGCCGTCGCCGACGCGCAGGCCAGGCTGGGCCCGGCCATGACGCTGGCGGCCTTCCGCGAGGCGTCGGCGCAGCTCGCCGAGCTCGACCGCGCGCTCGAGGCCGGCGATCGCAAGGCGTCGGCGCGCGCCCTCGAGCGCCTCGACCGGACCCGGGGGCTCACGCCGGCGCTTGCCGCGGAGCTGGCGCGACGCCGCGCGCGGCTGGCCGCGCCCGAGGCAGGACCCGGCGAGGACGCGCCGCCCTGAGCGCGCCCGCGCCGGTCCGCCGGACGCGGGAACCGCTGGCCCGGCGGGAGCGGTTGGGTTATCCTCTTTGCCGCGCGGCGAGCCGGGCGAGACCCTTCAAGTCTCCGTCGTCCCAAGACGATGCTAGCGATGACCCGGACGTCCAGTGGTCGGGTGTTGAGTCGTCCATGCAGGCGCAGCAGGATCTGAACGCGCGGGATCCGGGCGCCTCCCGCGACACCAGGCGGATCCCCATGAAGATCCATCGGTTCCACGTGACTCCCAACCTGCCGCCACGGCTCGAACCGCTGCTTCAGATCGTCCGCAACCTGTGGTGGAGCTGGAACCCCGACGCCATCGACCTGTTCCGGCGGCTGGACAACGACCTGTGGCAGCGGACACGGCACAACCCCGCGGAGATGCTGGGGCTCGTGACGCCGGAGCAGTACCGAGCGCTGCTGCAGGACGACGTGTTCCTGTCCCACATGGATCGCGTCAGCGCCGACCTCGAGAAGTACAAGACGTACTCCACCTGGTTCGACCGCGTGCAGGGGGAGGCTCCGGCCGGCACGATCGGCTATTTCTCGCTCGAGTTCGGGCTGCACGAGAGCCTGCAGATCTACTCGGGGGGTCTCGGTATTCTCGCCGGCGACCACCTGAAGTCCGCCAGCGATCTCGGCGTGCCGCTGGTCGGCGTGGGGCTTCTTTACCGGCGCGGTTACTTTCATCAGCGCTTGAACCACGACGGCTGGCAGCAGGAGCACAATCCCGCCGCCGACTACTTCAACCTGCCGGTGGTGCGCGAGCGCCTGCCCGACGGTTCGCCGGCGACGGTCACCGTGGAGTATCCCGAGGGGCCGCTCACCGCCGCCATCTGGCGGGTCCAGGTGGGGCGGGTGCCGGTGTTCCTGCTCGACGCCGATCTCGAGCCGAACCGGCTCGAGCACCGCGAGATCACGGGCCAGCTCTACGGCGGGGACAACGACCTGCGCATCCGCCAGGAGATCCTGCTCGGCATCGGCGGCATCCGCGCCCTGAACAAGCTCGGCCTGACGCCGGCGGTCTGCCACATGAACGAGGGCCACTCCGCGTTTCTCGCCCTCGAGCGGGTCGCCGATTTCATGCAGCAACACCAGCTCGGCTTCGAGGAGGCCCGGGTCGCGGTCGCGGCCACCAACGTGTTCACCACGCACACGCCGGTGCCGGCCGGCAACGACATCTTCTCCATCGACCGGGTGCGCACCTACTTCTCGGCCTACTGCCAGCGGCTCGGCATCGGCATGGAGGAGTTTCTCGCGCTGGGGCAGGAGGGACGGCGGCTCAACCCGAGCGAGGGTTTCTGCATGACGGTGCTCGCGCTGCACATGGCCTCGCATCGCAACGGGGTCAGCGCGCTGCACGGATCGGTTTCGCGCCGCATGTGGCAGGGGGTGTGGCCCGGCGTGCCGGAGCACGAGCTGCCGATCACCCACATCACCAACGGCATCCACACGCAGTCGTGGCTGTCTGACGAGATGGCGCGCCTCTACAACCGGTATCTCGGTCCGCGCTGGCTGGAGGATCCCGTGGACCAGCGCATCTGGGAGCGGGTGGTGCAGATCCCCGACTCCGAGCTGTGGCGCAGCCACGAGCGGCTCCGGGCGCGGCTGGTGGCCTACAGCCGCCGGCGGCTGCGCGAGCAGCTCGAGCGGCGCGGTGCGCACCGCTCCACGATCCGGCAGGCCGACGAGGTGCTCGATCCCGAGGTGCTCACCGTCGGGTTCTCGCGGCGGTTCGCCGCCTACAAGCGGGCCACCCTGATCCTCCAGGACCCCGACCGCCTGGCGCGGATCGTCAACCACCAGACCCGGCCCGTGCAGCTCATCTTCGCCGGCAAGGCGCATCCGCGCGATTCCCTCGGCAAGGAGCTGATCCGCAAGGTGGTGCACTTCGCCAAGCAGGAGCGGTTCCGGCGCCGGCTGGTGTTCATCGAGGACTACGACATCGCCGCGGCCCGCTACCTCGTGCAGGGTTGCGACGTGTGGCTGAACAACCCGCGCCGCCCGCTGGAGGCGAGCGGGACGAGCGGCATGAAGGTGGTGCCCAACGGCGGCGTGAACCTGAGCGTGCTCGACGGCTGGTGGTGCGAGGGCTACCGCGGCAACAACGGCTGGGTAATCGGCAACGCCGAGGACTACGGCGACCCCAGCCGGCAGGACGAGGTGGAGGGCCTGGCGCTGTACGATCTTCTGGAGAAGGAGGTCGTGCCGATGTTCTACAACCGCGGCCCCGACAACCTGCCGCGCGAGTGGATCGGGGTCATGAAGGCCTCCATTCGCACCGGCTGCCCGGTCTTCAACACCAACCGGATGCTCGAGCAGTACTGCAAGCGGTTCTACATGCCGGCGCTCGTCCAGGCCCGGCGCCTCACCGAGAACCACGGGGCCGAAGCGCGGCGGATCGCCGCGTGGCAGTCCTTCCTGCGCGCGCACTGGCACGAGGTCGGAGTGACCGAAGTGAGCCACGAGCTGAACGGCGAGATCAAGGTCGGCCAGACGCTCTCGATCCGGGTGCGGGTGCGCCTGGGGGCCATCCCGCCCGAGGACGTGGTGGTGGAGGCCTACCTCGGCAAGATCGACAGCGCCGGGGCGATCCTCGACGGCGAGGCCGTGCGGCTCACCCATCGGCCGCCCGGCACGAACGGCGAGCATGTCTTCGAGGGCGACGTGCCCTGCCGCACCACCGGCCAGCAGGGCTACACCGTGCGCGTGCTCCCGATGGGCGACAGCCTCACGGAGCGCGTCGACGCCGGGCTGATCGCCTGGTGGAACGTCTGACCCGCACGCGCACCCCGCCCGCGCACGCGCAGGTCTGCCACTTTCCGGGGTCTGACCCCGTGCCCGGTGGCGGGTGGGGGTGCGCGTGTGCGGGTGCGGGTGGCGCGTGCGAGGTGCGCACGCGGGGGTGCGGGTGTCGCGCGGCGTCCAGAACGCGGCTGTGCCGGATCAGGCTGGACGGATTCCCGCGGTGTCCATGCCTCTCGCCACTGCCGGTCCCGGCGACGTCGGCGCGCCACAACGAGGAAGGCGGCTCCCCCGCTCGGCCCAGCTCGGGCCGCATCTGTGCCCGAACGTCTCTCCACACACGGATCGGCTCTTGACGTCTGCCATCGGACCATCCATGCGTCCCTCCATAATCGATCCTGCTCCGCGGGCATCCGGCTTTGACAGGGACCTCAACGGCCCGGGGTCCCCCTTGACGCCCCTCAGCCCGCCCGATACGCTGCGCCGTGCGCCCTTGGGGTTCGCGCTAGAGTAGCTCCCCGGGTATTGCCGCGCGGACCCAGGCAAGAGGATCCGTGAGAATGGGAAGGTATTCTCGCACAGGCCCGTAAGCTAAAGCGGGGACGGATGAAGATCCTCTTGGTTCGACCTCATGTTTCCCTGGCGGTGGCCAGGAGCTTCTACGCCTTCGTCCACCTGGAA
>JAFGQW010000174.1 GCA_016935485.1 Planctomycetota bacterium
GACGAGCGCGAAGACGGCGAGGGTCAGAACGATGCTTCTCATGAAACGGACTCCTTCTTCGGGTAAGGAAACGAACGATCAACGTTCGAGTGTGGCGACACGGTTCCTGATCTCCTGCTCGAGGGCCGCTACCTCCCTCCAGAATGCGGTACAGGCCTCGCGCTCGGCGGCAGGGAGCGCCGCGAGCGGTTCCTCGTCGCGGATTCCCGCCAGATCGGCGTGGCGTGTCCACAACGCAAGTGTGCAGAGAGCCTCGTAGAGGGCTCTCGGATCGGCGCTGGCGAGCGCCGTGCGCCGCGCCGGAAGCTCCTCGCGAAGCCATGCGAGCGCCTGCATGCGGCGTCCTGCCCGCTCTGCCGCGGAGAGCGCGGCGCCATCCTTGCCGGTTCCGCTCGCCGCGAGGGCCGCCGCGGAGGCTGCCGAGTATCGGTTCTCCGCGATCACCTCGGCGCTGGCAGCGAAGAGCGCCTCCCACGCTTTCGCCGCCGCCCCGAACCGCTCGGTGGCGTGGAGCATCCGCGCCACCAGCACCTGGTCCTCGGCGCTCTCGAGCGCGACCTCCCCGCGGAGGATCGCCGGGACCTTCGGTTCGAGCTCGAGGGATCGGCGGCACTGATGGATCCAGCCGTCGAACGGATTGTCGCGAGCCCCGCCGCGGGCGTGGAGCTCGCGGCCCCGCTCGAGGACACGGAGCGCTTCCGTGAACTGCCCCTGGAGCCGCAGAGCGACGCCGAGCTTGAAAAGCGCGGCGACGTGGTCCGGCCGGATCCGGAGCGCCTGTCGATGCGCCGCGGCCGCGCCGGCCGGATCGCCTCTCGCCAGATGCACGTCGCCGAGCACGTAGTGCGCATCGGCAGCGGCGGGGGCGATGCGGACGGCCGCCGTTGCGGCCGCGAGCGCCGCATCCAGATCGCCGGACCTCTGGAGCGTGCTGACGAGTTGCAGATGGTTGCCGATGGAGTCCGGCTGGAGCTCGGCCGCCTGCCGGAAGGCCGCGGCCGCCGGGCGGAGCCGGCCGAGAGCGTGGAGGACGTTGCCGAGGTTGTAATGGGCCTCGGCCCGGCGCGGCTCGATCTCGATCGCCTGCCGCGCGGCCGCGAGCGCGCCGGGAAGGTCGCCCTTGCGGTGCCGCGCGGCGCTCAGATTCGTCCACGCATCGGCGTACCCGGGGTTGGACTTCGCGGCCGCCTCGAACGCGGCAACGGCGTCGTCGAGGCGGCCCGCCTGGAGGAGGACCGCTCCCAGGTTCATGCGCGCCTTCGTGTGCGAGGGCTGGAGCTCCAGGACCCGCTCGAAGGCGGCGCCGGCGGCATCGCGCTCTCCGCGCCGGAGCAGGATGACGCCCAGCGTGTAGTGCGCGGCGGCGAAGTCCGGAGCGAGCTCGACGGCCTTGCGGGCGATTCCCGCCGCCTCCTCGGACGCTCCCGTCGGATCGAGCACCTTGGCGAGGCCATTCAGGTAGCGGGCGTTCTCCGGCTGGAGCTCCACGGCACGCCGGAATACCGGCAACGCCTCCTCGTGCTTGCCCTCCGCGAGCAGGAACTCGGCCAGCTGGCCGTGGAAATGCGGGTTCTCGGGCTCCAAGCGCGCGGCTTCCCGAGCCGCGGCCACCGCCTTGTCCGCGTCTTTCGCGTGCCAGCAGGCGGCGGCGAGCTTGGCGCGGATCGACGCCAGCTCGGGATGGAGGCGCGCCAGCCGCTCGAGCGCCTCGATCGCAAGCGCGGGCTCGTTCAAGCGGAGAAGCAGCGACGCGTGATGCTCGAGGCCGGGGGCGCTTTCGGGGAGGATCCGGAGGCCCGCCTCGCACTCGGCCCGCGCGGCCGGAAGGTCGCCTCGACTCTCGAACACTTGCGCCAGCCCGAAGTGACCGATGGCGACCTCGGGATTCGCGCGGATCGCCTGCCGGAATGCATCCTCCGCCTCGTCGGTCCGGCCGACGCGCTGGAGCGCGAGGCCGAGTGCGCTCCACGTCGCCGCGCTCCCCGGCCGCACCGCCACCGCGACCCGGTAGCTCTCGATGGCCCGCTCGGGTTGCGGGGGCTCGCTCCGCATCCGCCAGAACCCCAGGTTGAAGTGCAGCCAGAAGTCGCCGGCGTGGTGGTAGCGCGACTTCTCGAGATACGCGATCGCGCCCGGCACGTCCCCGAGCCACCCGAGCGCGCTCGCGAGGTACTCCCGTGTCGCCGGGGGCACGGTGAGCGCCTCCGGGGCAGCGGCGAGTCTCTGCGCCTTCTCGAGATCGGCCGCTCGCGCTGCCGCACGAAGCTCGTGGCGGAACCGGCTCGAATCGGCCGCATCGGCCGCCTGCGACAGGCGGTGCCACTCGGGCTCGCTCGTCTGGGGACGGCGGGCGCGCACGTTCGTCCAGTCGTCGAGCGCGACCACGAGTGCGTCGGCAATGGCGCTCGCACGGATGCGCGCTGTCGCGTCCTCGGGCTTGAGAGCATCCACGTCGATGCCGTAGTCGCGGAAGGCAGCGGCGTAGGCCACGTCCGTCGGTCCCTCGTAGTCGCCGGGTGTCTCCCAGCGGTCGGCGGCAAGCAGCCGGATCTCCTCGAGCCGTGCGACCATGGCGCGGTCGGCGGCGGCCTGAGCGGCGGCGGCGCGGGCGCCGGCTTCCTCGATGCGGACCTCGAGGGCGAGGGAGGCGAGGCGGTCGCGGGTCGCTGGATCGATCGCGCCTTGCGTCGCCACGGCTTCGGCGCGCTCGAGGGCGGCAAGGGCTTTGTCCCACGGAGCGACGTCCTCGACCGGCGCGGCGCGGGCGGCGCCACGGAGACCCACGAGATCCTCGATCGCGCGCGTGACCTCGGCCGTCGCGCGGGCGATCTGGCCGCGGCGGCTCGCGTCCGCACGGAGGTAGGCCGCGCCGGCGGCGAGGATCGCGACGAGAACGGTGGCGGCGAGGACGAGGGTGAGCTTTCGCGCCTTGTGCTCGGCGGTCGCGCGGCCGCTGGCGACGGCGGCGGCGAGCTCGGCGGCGCGAGCGCGCTGCTCGGCGGACGCGAGGTACGCGCGGAAACTCGCGGCCACCTCGCCGGCGTCGCCCGGCCGGTCCTCCTGCCGCGGCGCGAGACAGCGGCGGGCGAGCTCGACGACCGCGCGGTCTGCACCGCAGGCATCGAGGCGTCGCCAGGCGTCGTCGAGGCGCGCCTCGGCGGCGGCGGCCCGGGCCGCCGCCGGTTCGGTGGCGGTGTAGGGCGGCTTGCCGGTCAGGATCTCGCAAAGGATCGCGCCGAGCGAGAAGACATCCGAGCGCCGGTCGATCTCGTGGACGAGCCCCCGCGCTTGCTCCGGCGGCATGTAGGGCAGCGTGCCCATCACGGTTCCGGCGCGGGAGCGGCCTGCCGGCTCCGCGGGAGACGCGGCGTCTTCGGGCCGGTCGCGGCTGGCGGTCGACTTGTCGGACGTGGCCGCGCTGGCCGGAGCGAGCACCTTCGCCATTCCCCAGTCCATCACGTGGACCTCGCCGAACGCGCCGACCATGACGTTCGAGGGCTTGAGGTCGCGGTGCACGACACCGCGAGCATGCGCGTACGCGAGCGCGTCGAGAAGCTTCTCGAAGATGCCGAAGAAGCGCGCCTGATCGTGAGCAGGGTCCGTCCGGGCCGCGAGGAGGGACGCGAGCGTTCGCCCCCGCACGAGCCGCATGGCGAGGAAGGGGCGCCGGTCGGCGCGACCGAGCTCGTGGACCGGCACGATGCCGGGATGCTCGAGCTGGCTCGCGATCTGCGCCTCCTCGAGGAAGCGCTCCACCATGGCCGGATCGCGCTCGAAGCGCCGGCGCAGCACCTTGATCGCGATGTCCCGGCCGAGCTCCCGGTCCTCGGCGCGGAGCACGAGCCCGATGCCGCCGCGGCCGAGCTCCCCGACCACCCGGTAGCGTTCGCTGTCGGGAAGCCGGTCGGGGTCGGCGGGATCGCACGGCGAGGTTGGCGGCGCGACGTCACCCTCGACGTCGGAGAGCCTGACCCACGGCGCGGCCCGGCCGGAGCCGAGCGCAGGTTGGCCGGCGGGCGGCTCCTCCGGCTCGAAAGCTGCAAGCAGCGCCTTTTCCAGGGAGCGATCGCGCCATCGCCTCGTCGCGGAGCCGTTCGGAGCTTCCACGGTCGTCTCCAGGGGAGGGTCGATCGCGTCGCGCCACCTGCCGTCGGGAGCGGGGGCGAGGCCGGCGTCCGGGCAACGACGCCGCGGCCTCGATCTCTCCTGCAGGTTCCGCCGACGCGGGAATTCCTTGCCGTCTTTTTTCCGGTTTCCGGCGCGGGCGGGACGAGACGGCCTCGGCGGCGCGGGCCGGCGCGGGATCACAGCAGCGCGAGGAGCTCCGCGTACTCCTGCCGGATCCGGGCGGGCGACTCGGGATGGTGGAAGCGGAGCACCTCGAGGAGCTCCCGGCGAAACTCGCGCCGTGCCCGCGTGAACTTCGGGTGAAGCGAATCGGGCTCCGCCTGCCAGCGGCGGGCGATCTCGGCGATCTCGAGCCCCTCCTGGTAGCGAAGCCGGAGCAGCTCCGCTCGCCGCTCGGCCTCGCCGCCCCGCTCTGCCGCGCGCTCGGCGAGGCGGGCGGCGGCTTCCCGCGTCACCGCGCGCGCCCACGCCCGGTCGAAGATGCTCGAGAGCGAGCGCTCGCGAGCGGGGATCTGCTCGGGATCGCACCGGCTGGGGAAGGGGCCCTCGCGCCCTGCAGCCTGGCCTTCCTCGGCGCGCCGCGCGACGTTCCGGATGGCGCCGTAGAGAAACGCGCGAAACCCGCCGGCCCGCGCGGGATCGGCGCGATCCAGCACGCCGCCGCTCTTCAGGCACTCGACGAACACCTCCTGGACCGCGTCGTCGAGATCCGGGAGGCAGGGCGAGCCCGCCCACCGCGCCGCGAGGTAGGCGCGGACGACCGGCGCGTAGCTTCTCGCGAACTGCTCGCGGGCGCCGGCCGCGCCCGTCGCCGCCGCCTCGATCATCGTCCAGCAGGTCGAGTCCGTGCCGCTCATGGGTGTCCTGACAGCATCTCTCTCCCGCGCGTCGCGGTTCCGGAGGGGCTTCCGGGCGACGGCGCGCCCGCCCGCTCGTGCTTGATTCCGGGCCACCGTATCGAGCAGGCCGGCGGGTGTCAAGGGCGGGGCCGGCCGCAGTCTCCGGGCGGCGCGCCGGGCCCGGTCAAGCGAAGGCGAGGCCGAGCTCGGGCAGGCGAGCCGCAAGCCGGGCATGGAGTGCGGCGAGCTGCGCGCGGATCTCGGGGCAGATCGTCCGGGGAGCGGGGCGGAGCGCCCAGTCGAGCCGGGCGGGCGCGCCGAAGTAGAGGCCGTCGAGGAACACGCTGGCCAGCGCCTCGCCGCCGGTCAGCAGACGGGGCAGCGTCAGGCCCACCGACGAGGTGGCGGGCGCGACCCACGGCAGGAAGCCCGCGGCGCGCACGAGGAAGTTGCCCCGGGACGCGGACTCGGCCAACGCATTCGAGCGGGCCGGATCCGGGTGGCTGAGGTCGTCGAACACGAGCACCTCGCTCGAGTGCGGGCCGAAGGCAGCGCCGTGGCGGCGCACGCTCTCCTCCCAGCTTTCTGCTCGCGCGCGGGCGAGCGCGCGTGCCCACATGACGCCGAGGGCCAGCCCGCCCAGCCGCTCCGGTGCGAGGCCGGCGCCGGTGAAGCGGCCGCCGGCGCCGACATTGCTGTCCCGGAATGCCGCCTGCGCGAGCCACTCCACCGGATCGGAGACGATCAGGAAGAGCCCCGCGAACCCGGCCTCCCGCGCCAGCGCCAGGTAGGTCGCGAGAATGGCGCGGTTCGGCGCGAACTGCACCATGCGCACGTCGTCGTTGCTGCCGATCGGAGGAACGCCGTGCGTGGCGGCGAACAGGAACACGTCGCACCGGCGGAACAGCTCCTCGGGGGCGCAGGCCTGCACGCGGGGCAGCGCGACATGCCGGCGCCAGTGGCCGATCGCCTCCAGCTCCAGCCGCCAGCGCTCCAGGTTGGCGCTGTTGCGGTCGGAGATCAGCAGCTCGGTGATGCCCGAGCTCCGGCAGGGGGTGGCCGCGAGCACGGCGGCGGCCATGCCGCCGACGCGGCCCAGCCCGGCGATGGCCACGCGCGCGACGGCCGGCGGCGACGGCGCCTCGGCGAGCCGCCGGAGGTAACGCTCGATCCCGGGCGGCTCGGCGAGGTAGGTCCACATCCGGGCGCGAGCAGGCCGCCGCCACAGCGCGGCCGGTCCGGGCGCCGGGCTCCAGGCGGGCGGGGCGATCCACGGCTCGCGCCGCGGATCACCCGCGCGCCGGTGCAGGATCCGCTGGGGCTCCGGCAGCGACGGGCGCCGCCGGGGCCAGCCCAGGCGACTCGCCGTGTCGGCGTCGTTCGCGAGGACGGCGCGGCCGTTGCCGTAGAGCGTCACCGGGCCCTCCAGCGCGCGCGGTGGGCCTCGTGCCGCTCCGGGTGCAGGCGGGCGAGCGCCTGCAGGTCCTCGGCCAGCAGCTCACTCGGGGTGCTGCGCTCCGCGGGGATGAACCCCTCGGGGAAGGGGGGGCAGCGGGGCGTGCGCACCACGAGCCCGAGGTCGCGGAGCGTGAGCATCTTGAGCTCCCGGCTCCGGAACAGGCGCTCCAGCGCGAGGAACAGGCGGCGCGCATTGGTCAGCACCAGCCGGGAGAAATCCAGCGCCGCAGCGCTGTCCTGCCCGAGCGGGTGCGGGTGGTGGTAGGGCAGGCACTCGTTGAGGGACGGGAGAAGAGCGGCGGCTTCCTGCGGGCCCCGGCCCTCGATGCTCCAGCCGCCGACGTACGGGGTGAGCGTGCTCTCGCGGAGCACCGCCTGCCAGAGCGGCACGATGCAGCCGGCGCGATGGGGGATGCCCTCGAGGTGGAGGGTGGCGTGGACCGAGGCGCTCGTCACCCCGATGAGCACCTCGCGCAGCCGGATGCCCGCGACCCGCGCGGCGTCCCGGATCTTGAGCAGCGGCTCCGCGCTGTCCAGAAACGGCGCCACGAGCAGGGCATCGCGGCCGAGCTCGCGGGCGGTGTGGAGCTGCATCTCGAGGGAGGGGCTGCCGTGCGAGGTGCCGAAACCGGCCTCGTAGCCCTGCCAGGTGAGGAACCGCTCCAGCTCGAGGGCGAGCGTGGGACAGGCGCCGATCACGTCGCGGGAGAACTGCCGTCCCAGCCCCAGGACGACCCAGCGCCGGTTCGGCTCGGCGGCGAGCCGCTCCACGGCCCAGGCCGCCGTCTGCCGCTTGAGCTCCGCCTCGGGGACGTGCAGGCGGGCGATGCCGGGGTCCCGGCCGGCGAAGAAGGCGACCAGGGAGCGGCGGGCCTCGCGGATCACGTCGGCCACCTCCGGGTCGGCGCCCCACTGCGGCTGCAGCGCCTCCTCGAGATCCCACACCAGCACCAGCGGGGCGGTGAGCTGCATGGCGGCCCAGCGCCGGCCGCGGCTCTCGGCTCCGCCCGTCTCGGTGACCCAGGCGGCCCCGTAGCTCTCGAGCACGTCCCACGCGGCGCGGGTGCCGGCCTCGTCGAGTCCGATCAGCGCGAACTGCAGCCCGGTGTCGAGCCAGCGGAAAAGCGCCCGGCCGAGGAGCACACGAAGCTCCTCGTCGCCGCCGGCGCCGCGCCGCACGGAGAGCGTGTCCACCAGCGCACCGCGGCCCAGCACGGCGCCGTCGTGAAGCTGGGCCAGCAGCGGATCCTCCAGCACCACGGGCAGCGTGGAGGCCGCCACCTCGGTCCAGGTGAGCGCCGCCAGGGGCTCGCGCGAGACCCGTGCCTCCAGCAGCACGTGCTCGCGCTGCGCCCGGGTGCGGCGCGCCATGCGATCGATTCCTTCGAGGGCGACGACGTCCTCGAGCCCGCGCAGTCCGGGCCGCGGTCCGTGATGCACCTCGAGGCGGTGTTCCGGCCGCGGGACCGGCGCTTTCCTGGGCGGGTGGTTGAGGTAGAGCTGGCGCTCCAGGAGGGAGCGGGCCACGAGCGGATCGCACAGCAGCTCGAGATCCTCGCGCCGGTCCAGGGCAGAGCGCAGGCTGGTGGAGGAGATGGCCCCGGAGCGCGGTGGGATGCCGGCGACCTGGACCCGCGCCCGGAACCAGCCGAGCTTCTCCTCCCACGCCCGGGGGGCGCCTTCGGCGGAGCGCACGATGATGAGGTGCGCGTAGTCCCAGATGTGGCCCGCCGGACTCCGGTAGGCGCTCGCTCCCTCCAGCACGTCCGAGCCCACGACGAGCGTGAGCTTGCGGCGGCCGAGCTTGCGGGCGAGCGCCCTGAGGCTCGAGGCGTTGGCGAGGTTGACCGGGGGATCGACGGGCGCGGGAAACGCCTCCGGAATGCCGCCGAGCGCCATCCAGGTCATCTCTTGCCGCAGCGAGCGCGGCTGCGTGTGCTTGTTCCAGGAGTAGTCGTCCACCTGGACCAGCACCTGATCGAAGGAGGCGAGCACGCGCTTGACGAGCTCGCCGTGGGCGCGCGTGAACGGGTCGAACGTGCCCGGGATGAACGCCACCGATGGCGCGTCCGGCAGCCGCACCTGCGCCCGGTGACGGACGAGCGCGCGATCGAGCTGGTTCAGGGCGGAGGCGATCAGGAAGAAGCGCACGCGGTCGCCGGGCCGGTGCACGACCAGGGTCAGCAGCTTCCGGGTGATCAGCTCGAGGAGCCGGGGCAGGCGGTCGTCGGTGCGCTCGGGCTGGGCGAGGCGCTGGAACAAGAGGCCGATCTGCGCGAACGCATCGTGCACGGTGACGGCGCGGCTCTCCACCATGGCGCCGAGCAGCACCCCGGCCAGGCGCCGGAGCACCGGACCGGTCAGACGCTCCGCCGTCCCCTGCACGATCAGCCACGTGGCGGTCTGCAGCAGGAGGCGCTGCAGGGGGGCAGGCCCCTTGCGGACGTTCACTTCCATGTCGTCCAGCGCTTCGGACAGCTCCTGGTCGGGCAGGGAGGCCAGCACCGCCCCGAGGAAGCGGGGGATGTAGCGGGTGACCGCCTCGACATCGAGCTGCAGCGAGCGCAAGAGCTCGACCATGAGATCGTTGCGCTGGGTGACGGTGAGCACGGGCAGCAGCTGCAGCAGGCAGGCGCCGGCGTGGAAGCGCGTGCCCTCCACGCGGCTCACCTTGAGCAGGTTCGCCAGATGGCTGGCCACCTCGTTGGCCCGGTGGGCTTCGGGGTCGCCGCCGGCGCGGTGGCGCTCGAGCGCGAACTCGACCAGGTAATCGCAGTTCACCTTCTTCTCCACCCAGCCGACCCGGGACTTGAGGTTGCGGAGCATCACCTCCTCCACCGGCGTGCGGTCGCGCTCGAGAAGGTCGCGGCAGCGGCTCGCCGCCTCGGTCAGCCCGCAGCGAGACGCCAGCTCCGCCAGGAGCGCCAGCTCGGCCACGAGCATCTCCGGCGCCGCGCGCGCCGCGAGGGCCTCGACCGGACCGCGGAGTCGCGCCGTCATCTCCGCATCGTCCGCGCTCGAGCGGGCCAGCCCGAGGAGCAGCCGCCAGGCCATCAGCCGGGTGTTGTCCGATTCGTGGTGGCACCAGGCCTGGGCGACCTCGGCCAGGCGATGGCGGCTCTCGGGCGGGAAGAGGGCGAGCATCAGCTCCAGGGACTCGCACGCGTACAGGCCGACGAGCGGCCGGTGGTCCGCATTGCGGAGCCTCAGGCGCTCGAGGATCCGTTCCAGCACCATGCGCCGCAGATCGGGCCGGGCCCGCTGCACCAGGCTCCGGAGGATGACCGGCACGCCGTAGACCACCATCTCGGGGCCGCTCATGTCCTCGTCGGCCTCGGCCCGGGCGAGGTCCAGCAGGTCGAGCACGCGCTCGACCTGGTCCAGCACCCAGCGGCCGGGCTCGGGCGCGACGCCTTCGGGCAGGTCCTTGCGCCAGGCGTCCTCGCCCAGCGCGAGGATCTCGCCGATGCAGTGGGCCGCGTGGTAGCGGATGTCGTCGTCGCGGTGGCCGAGCAGCACGAAGAAGAAGTCGAGCGCGAGCTCCTTCTGCTCCATGGCGAGCGCCGGCGAGTACTCGCCGAGGACGCCGAGGTAGGTGCGGAGATCGCGCCAGCCCTCGAAGGAGCGGGCCTCCTCGAGCAGGGCCCGGAGCGCGGGGAGGTCGCGAAGCTGCTCCATCACCTTGATGTTGTGGGCGGTGGTGAAGAGGCGGGCCGTGGTGAGGAGGTCCCGGCCGGTGGCCAGGGCCGCCCGGTCGGGCCGCTCCGTGCCCTCGAGGATCCGGACCACTTCGAGGCCGTGCGGCA
>JAFGQW010000018.1 GCA_016935485.1 Planctomycetota bacterium
CCGGCGAGCGGCAGCCGGACCCGAAACGTGGAACCGCGTCCGGGCTCGCTCTCCACCGCGACGTCGCCGCCGTGCGCCTCGGCGATGTGCTTGACGATCGAAAGCCCCAGCCCGGTGCCGCCGAGCGCGCGTGACCGCGCCGTGTCGACGCGATAGAAGCGCTCGAAGAGGCGCGCCTGATGGCGCGGCTCGATCCCGATGCCGGTATCCTCCACGGCGATCGCGGCGTGGTCGGCCTCCCGGCGGATGCGCACGACGACCCGGCCGCCGTGCGGCGTGTAGCGGATCGCGTTCTGCAGCAGGTTGTCGACCACCTGGCGCAGGGCCTCGGCGTCCGCCAGCAGCTCGACCGGCTCCGGCGGGGCGTCGAGAACCAGCGCGACGCCCTTGCGCTCCGCCTCGGCCTGATGGCGCTCGACCGACTCGGCCACCGGCTCCCGGAGACTCACGGGGCGCCGGTCGAGCCGGTGCTCTCTCGACTCGAACCGCGACAGCGACAGCAGATCCGTCACCAGCGCCAGGAGACGGTCCGCCTGGCTCCGGATCTTCGCCAGAAACCGCTGCCGGGTCTCTCCCGCCATGGCCTCGTCGTCGAGCAGCGTTTCGACGAGCCCATGGATGGCCGTGAGCGGCGTCTTGAGCTCGTGCGAGACGTTGGCCACGAAGTCGCGCCGCATGGTCTCGAGCCGGCGCGGCTCGGTGACGTCGTGGAGGAGCACCACCGCACCGACGGTCCGGCCCGCCGCGTCCCTAAGCGGCGAAGCGCGGAGCTCCACGTGCCGGTCCCCGCGGCCGGCCGGGATGCGGAGCTCCGCCCGCTGGTCCCGGCCGGAACGAAGCGCCGCGCCGAGCACCCGGCAGACCTCCTGGCGGCGGGTGGCCTCCCAGATGCGCTGGCCGAGGCAGTCCTCGCCGCCGGTCGCGAGGATCTCGGCCGCATGGGCGTTGAGCTGCACGACGCGTTCCTCGTGATCGACGGCCACCACCCCCTCCACCATGCTTCCGAGGATCGCCAGCGCCTTGTTCCGGTCCGCGGTGATCGTGTCCATGCGGTCCCTGAGCGCCGCCGTCATCGCCTGGAACGCGCGGCCGAGCGTGCCGATCTCGTCGTCCGAGGCGACCTCCACCCGCCAGTCGGTATCTCCTCCGGCCAGCGCTTCCGCGGCCCGGGTCATTGCCGCAAGCGGCCGCGTGACGCGCCGCGCGAACACGAACGCCAGCCCGAGCCCGACGGCCACGGCGGCCAGACCGCCCAGGAGCACACGCCGGCGCAGGGCCGCAAGCCGGGCGTCGATCCGGGTGAGCGGCATGGACGTGCGCACGTAGCCCACCGGCTCGCCGCCGCGCTTCACCGCCAGCGCAAAGTACATCAGGCGCGTATCCAGCGTCTGGCTGTAGCGCACGGCGCGGCCGGACCCGCGCTCGCGGGCGGCCTGCACCTCGGTGCGGTCGGCGTGGCTGTCCATCGCAAGCGGGTCGCGCTCGGTATCCGCGAGCACGGCACCGTCGGCGCCGAGCACCGTGAGGCGCTCCGGGACGGCGGCGCTGATGTCCCGCAGGCGGCCCCGGAGGTCGCGCGCGTCGCCCCCCTCGAGGGCTGTCCGCGCCAGCTCGGCCAGCACCACGGCCCTGCCGCGCAGGTTCTCCTCGATCTCGGTGATCGAGTCCTGCGTGATCTGGCGCGCCAGCAGCACTCCGATCACGGCGACGGAGACCACCACCACCGCCGTCAAGCCGGCGTAGAGCTTCCAGAAGAAGCGGGAGCGGATCACGTGCGGCTCCGCTCGTCGCGGAAGCGGTAGCCGACGCCGCGGACGGTCTGGACGAGATCCCGGTGCTTGCCCAGCTTCTGGCGCACGGCGCGGACGTGCACGTCGATGTTGCGCGCGAGCACGATGGCGTCCTCCCCGATGACCCGGCTGAGCAGGTGGTCGCGCGGGAACACCCGGCCGGGGGACGC
This sequence comes from Planctomycetota bacterium, assembly GCA_016935485.1. Classification (GTDB taxonomy): domain Bacteria; phylum Planctomycetota; class JAFGQW01; order JAFGQW01; family JAFGQW01; genus JAFGQW01. The sequence goes on from JAFGQW010000018.1 coordinate 1,961, forward strand.
GGCGAGAAACTGGAGTAGCTTGAACTCGGTGTGGGTGAACTCGACCGGCTTGCCGTCGACGCGCACCTCGTGGCGCAGCGCGTCGATCACCAGCGGCCCGCGCTGAATCACCTCGCTCGAGAGCTCCGGATCGCTGAGCCCGCCCCGCCGGAGCACGGCGCGCACGCGCGCCACGAGCACCCGCGGGCTGAAGGGCTTGGTGAGGTAGTCGTCGGCGCCCACCCCCAGCCCGAGCACCAGGTCGGACTCCTCGCCCTTGGCGGTGACGATCACGACGGCAATGGCGCGGGTCGCGGGGTCGGCCTGCAAGCGCCGGCACACCTCGATGCCGTCGATGCCGGGCAGCATGAGGTCGAGCACGATCAGGCTGGGCGCCTCCTGGCGCGCGAGCTTGAGCCCGGTCTCGCCGTCACCGGCCGTGAGCACCCGGTAGCCCTCGCGGGCCAGGTTGTACTGGATCAGCTCCTGGATATCCGGTTCGTCCTCGATGACCAGGATCTTCTCTCGCTTCATGGCCGCGTCCTCCCTCGGGCGAGCTTGGTCGATTCCTAGACCGTTCGACCGGTGGATTCCAACCCGGCACCGCGGGCACAGGGCCTGACCCCGTGCCCATCCGCGCGCCGGGGCGGGTGCGGGACGCGGCAATGGGGTCTGACCCCGTGCCCATCGCCGTACGGGGTTACTGCGCGGGAAACGCGTCGGAGTCCACGTATTCCACGCCCTCCGCCAGGACCTCGGTCTTCCCGGAGTACTTGACGCCTTTGATCCGGGTGCTCTCGAACCTGGCCCCGCTCAGGACGAGGAGGTCGCTCACGCGAAGGCCGCGGATCTGGGAACCGCGGAAGCGCGACTTCTGGAAGCTGCAGATCCCGGCCTGGAGCGATTCGAGCACGCTCTCACCGTCGACCTCGGACTCGGAAAGGTCGAACTCGACCATCCGACAGCCGCTCAGCTTCAGGCCAAAGGCGTGCGATCGCATGATGCTCAGGCTGGCGCCCTCGCCGCCGCCCGAGATCGAGAGGTTGATGAGCCGGCACTCGCCGAAGGCCATGGCCAGCGACTTGGGCCCGGTCACGACCAGGTCCGTCAAGACGGCGGACGCGAACGACACGCCCTCGAGCGCGGTGCCCTTCAGGGTCATGTCGCGGTAATGCACCTTGCCGAAGGAGGCCTCCGCGATCGATCCGCCGGTGACGACGAGTCCGCGACCGTGCATTCCGGTGAACGTGGCATCCTTGATGGACGAGTCCCTCAACCCCACGTCCTCCATCCGGCAGCCGCTGAAGCTGCAGGACTCGAAACTCGAGCCGTTGAAGCGGCAGGCCCGGAAGCCGGCCATGTCGAGATTCGCGTCGACGAAGGCGCATCTGTCGAACAGGCAATTCTCGAAGATAGCCTCCGGGCAGCTGAAGGGACCGATCCTGCACTCCCGAAGCACGCCGTCCCGGAACGTCGCCTTCGGCGCGGCGGCCCCCGCGAAGGTGCATGCATCGAACTCGACCCCGTCGAGGGTCGCCCCCTCGAGCCGCGTTCCCTCGAAGTCCACCTTCTCCAGCTTCGAGGACAGGATCCTTCCGGACGAGAGCTCCACGCCAAAAAGGAGAATATCCGCCAGCCGTGCGCCCCGGAGCTCGATACCGGCGAGGTTCGTATCACGGAGTTCCCGGCCGGCAAGGACCCAGCCCCGGGAGCCCTTCTCGGCGTTGAAGCGCCGAATGTCGGCCAGCTCCCGCCTCTCCTCGTCAGTGAGGGGCGTGCGCGGCATGTCTCCCTCCGATCCGTCGCCGCGGCGGCCGCGGCCGCGCCAGGCGTGCAGGGCGCGCTAGGCGTACACCTCGGAATACCACTCCTGTCTCGCCTTGTGGTTCGGGATCTCCCGTTTCTTGTCGACCCGCTTGATGCGGTAGCTCACGGTCTTCCATTTGAGGATACCCGACGTATCCCTCTCGAGGTCGACCTCGAAGTTCCACGGGCTTTCGAAGTCGTAGTAGTGCGCGATCGGGCTGTCCGGTTTGTCCGATTCGCTCGGTTTCGGGCGGAACACAAGCGAGAGGAAGTTCGTGCTTTCGGACTTCTGCATGCACTTGAAGAAATAGCGGATGTCGCTCCATGAGTCGCCGTCGAGCCCCCACGAAGCCCGGACAACGTCGCCATGAACCTGCCAGTTGGACTTCCTGGCGAACGCGAACTTGGACCAGCCGTCTCTGGACATCCTGCTCCGGCAGTAGAGCGTCATGCCGGCCAGTTCGATCCTGTACGAGTTGTCGTTCAGCTCGGCGGCCAGGTCGACCCGGAAGGTCAGCGAGGGCCGCCGATCGCCGTACTCGTCCTTTGCGGCGAAGGCCACGCTGGCGATATCCTTCACCACGACCTTCCCCTTGTTCTTGTCGAGAAAGGCCTCGTCACACATGATGTCGTAATAGTCGAGCGCGACGGCAATGCGAGGCTTGCCTTCGTGCGCCCCGCGGATGTTGACCGGCACCGACCGGACGTTCACGACCTCCCCCTCGGAGTTGAACACCACCTTCGTGCCCGAAGGTCTGTCGCTGCCCAAGCCCTTGAACTCGCCGGCGATGTTCCGCCTCGGCACGGACCCGCCCGAGTCCGAGACGATGATCCAGGGGGCCACGCACGTGGCGTTGGTGCTGCCGTCCGGGTTCTGCCGATTCCTGCGGGGCGGCGGCCAGGCCCAGTCGGAGCTGCCGCCTGTGCCTTGGGTCGTGGGGAACACGTGGAAGTCGGTCTTCACCGAGTTGTACCCGACCCACTTCGTGGCGATCCCCTGGCGGAGGGTGTAGAGCCCCCGGCGGTGCGAATGCCCGGTGAGGACGCAGTGGATGCTCCTGTCCTCCGTGAGAATCTTCTTGAACATCTTGGTCCGGTTCGTCTCGAAGGTCCCCATGTCCGCGAGCGAGTAGGTGTTGAAGTAGATGTCCCCCTCCTTGCGATTGTCCCCCCATTCCGCGTCGTTGGCCATGGCCTCGGAAAGCGTCTCCTTGTAGCTGGTAAACGTGAAGTGCGAGGCCAGGATGACCTTCTTGCCCTTCTTGCCCTTCCCCAGGCACGGTTCGATCAGACCCATCTGCCGGTCGGATACCGCATGATCGGCCCTGGGCAGGAAACCGACCTTGTAGAGCGGCACGCTCTCGCCCGCCTGGTCGGCCGATGGGCCCTCGAGAAGGAGGCTTTCCGCGTCCCCCCACCTCAGCCCGATCAGTATTTGCTTCGGCAGCTCCACGGAGAAGTCGCGAAACGGCGTGAACACCTGGTAGAACCACTTGAAGTAGTCCTTGTCGAAGGGGTCGCCCGTCTTGGTGAGTTTCGTGGCCGACGGCCCGAAGCACAGGATCGCCTCGTAGAACGTGAGATTGTGGTCTGCGGGGATGCCCTCGTTCGTCCGGCTTCCGGTGAAGAGCCGGGGCGATATCCCGAACGGCGAGTAGTAGCAGTCGTGGTTTCCGCTCACGAGGTAGACCGGCTTCGCATTGCCCTGCTGATAGTTGTGGATGATCACCGAGTAGACACTGAGCAGGTCGACGTTCTCGTGATAGCGCTGCTTCCAGCCGCTGCCCATGTCGACCATGTCCCAGATCTCTTTGACGCCGGGCGTGCCGGTGGGGTCCTCCGCGAACGCCCCCGGGTTGAAGTCGACCACGTCTCCGCCGATGACGATCGCGTGGACCTCCGGATCGCTGCGGAACTTCTCGAAGAGACTCACGATGTTCCTCGAGCAGACGTTGACCATCCCGCCGATCGTTTTCCCGGCGAAGTCCCCGTGCTCGATGACCCGGGCCTGGCTCTTCGCGAGGATCTGCTGTCGCGAGACGAGATGGATGTCGGCCATGTGGCCGATGTTCACCGCGGCCATCGTCGGCCCGAAGAAGAACACGGGGTGATAGCTCTGGACGGGGTTTCTCCCGTCGACCATGCCCGACTGCACGTCGTCCCCGGCCATCAGGAAGCCGTAGTGGCCGTTCTTCATGGAGGCACAGCCGTTGTTGACCGCGTTCCAGACCAGGAAGTCCTGGTTGGTCTTCGCCAGGTTGCCGGAGTCGGGCCGGGGCACGATCAGCGAGCCGTCCAGGAGCTCGTTCTTGGTGCAGGGCTGCGGTCCTCCGGCCTGCCGGAGTATCCGCTTGCTGACCCTGACCTTGTAGACGACGGAGAAGCCGTTCTTCTCGTAGAGCTTCACGGCGTGCGCGCTCAGGATGCCCCTGAAGCGGGAATGCGTCTCGTAGGTTCCGTTGGCCTCGAGCTTCGGCTTGCTGCACGGCTCGGCCTCGACCCCGTTGACCTCGATGGCGTCGGGCGCGTACTTCCTCAGCGGATCCAGCCCCCTAGAGACCTTCAGCTGACAGCTGACGCGATCCCTGATGAACCTCTTCTCATCGACGCCCTTGGGCCGCTTTCCCCTGGGCGCCTCCTCGAGGTCCTCCTTGCGGAAGGCGATGAGGAGCTCGATCTTGGCGTCGTCCAGCTCCAGGTAGGCCCTCTCGTCCAGCTGGTCCTCGGCGTTGTCGTCCCTTCGCAGGCCCATCGGCTCGAGCATGCCGCGCTCGCTGAAGGCGTACAGCACTTCCGGGGTCACCCGGCCGAGCTCGGCGTACTCATCGCCGGGGAGACATCCCCAGACGATGTCCGGCGTGGTGAGGGCCGGAAACAGAATGACCCCCGGTATGGAGTCCTTCGCGGAGTCGACGCGGTTTCCGCCGATCTTGATTTTCAAATCGCTGGTGGCCGACTTGAGCGGGTGCACCCAGAATAGATCGTAGCCTTCCACGTGGCTTTTCCGTCCCGTTGCGACGCCTCAACGCGGCGCTGGCCGATCCTACCCGTCGTGGACCTCCTTCAGCTTGTCCACCGTGGCCCGGTCAAGATCCCCCGTCGGCTCGAGCCCGCGGTCCGCCTGGAAGCGGGAGAGCGCGGCGCGCGTCCGGTCGTTCATCGTCCCGTCGGCCGGACCGGCGTCGTAACCCAGGCTGTTGAGTCTTCCCTGGACGCCGCTGGGTTCGTCGGCCGGGTCCAGCTGCCGCAGGCTCAGGATGTACTCGACCTGTTCCGACCCGGCCCCCACGGTCAGCTTGCCCTCCTTCGCGTTGGGCAGTAGCCGCTGCTCCACAAGCCCCTCCGCGTTCGTCTTCCCCGTGAAGACCTCGCCGTCGATCTCGAGCGTGTAGTC
>JAFGQW010000175.1 GCA_016935485.1 Planctomycetota bacterium
AAACAGGGCGTGATACTGGCGGCTGATGACGCCGCCCGCGAGCCCGAGGATGAGCACCGACAGCGACGCCGGCGCCGCGTCCACCGCCTCCGGCAGCAGGTACGGGAGCAGGGCATAGTGATCGTAGTACGATCCGGTGAGCAGACGCCCCGGCCGCCACAGCGAGTGGTAGTCCGTCACCGGCTCGTTCACCTGCAGCCGGAGCTCGCGCTGGTCGCCCGCGCCGACCTCGCTCGCCCGCACGTACTGGTAGGCCGATTCCCCTTCGCCGAGCAGCCGCTCGCCGGCCTGCGCGGGCCGGATCGGCGTGCGCCCGACGACCAGCCACGCCGCCAGCAGCACGAGCAGCACTGGCAGCGCCGCCCGGGCGCGACCGCCATGCGCGAGGTAGACGACGAGCGCGACCAGGAACAGGACCGCCGTGGCGCCGAGCACGGTGGACCGGCTGCCGAGCCACGGGATCAGCACGAAGGTGGGCAGGAAGGTGCCCAGGAGGGACCCCACGGTGCCGAGTGCGTAGACCGTGCCCGCCGATCGTCCGACCCGATCGTGCGCGACCACGCAGCGGATCGTGAACGGGCCCACGACCGCCAGCAGCAGCGCCGGCGGGAAGAAGACGCAGGCCGCCGTCACCAACGACCCGAAACGCAGGAGGTCGTAGGCCTGGCCGAGGCCGAGACCGGCGGGCAGGATGGCGCGGCCCAGCACCGGCGCGACCACCGGCGTCAGCGCCGTGACCGCGCACCCCCCCATCACGATCCCCGCGAGCAACCTCGGGCTGGGCCAGCGGTCGGCGAGGCGGCCCCCCAGGTAGTAGCCGAGCGACAGCGCGGCCAGGATCACGCCGATCACGTTGGTCCAGACGTGCGCCGAGGTGCCGAAGAACGGCCCGAGAATCCTCGGCGCGGTGATCTCCACCAGCATGACGGCAAACCCCGCGGTGAAGACCAGCAGGTAGAGGAGCGGTCTGACGGGCGGGCGGGCCGCCGGGGGTCTCGTTTTCACGTCTCGGTCCGCGCCGGAGCGGGCCTGGGTGCGGCGGCGACGGCGGCCGGCGCTGCCTCCGGCAGCGGCGCCAGGCCCCCGAAGCGCCGGGCGAGCGCGTGGCCGGTCATGAACAGCAGCCGGCTCCACCACGCGCGCCTTTTCTCCTTGAAGTTCTGGAGCAGGTTCAGCATCGCCTCCGCCGCGAGCTTCGCGCCGACCTGGCTCGCCACGGCCTCGCTCCCGTGGGTCCGGCCGATCTCGGCGAGAATCCCGGTGAGATCCTTCACGGTATAGTGCTCCCAGGGCCGGCCAGCCGCGGCGAGCCTCCGCGCGTACTCCAGGAAGATCGCCGAGGGCTTGAGACCGAGCTCCCGCGCCATCCAGCCGATCGTGCGCACGGCGTGGAGTTTGTTGTAGGCGGAGTCGACGGCGCACTTGAAGAAGACGAACTCCCGCACCTCCTGCTTGGAGAGCGTGGCCGTCGCGCGGATGACGTGGTCCGCGTCCGCGTCGACCTGGTAGCGGAACTTGCCACGCATCACGTCGTCGTGGAGCTCGGTGCCGGGCAGGACCTTGGTGATGGCCACGCCGATCCGCGACGGCACGAGCCCGAACGCGTAGTCGAAGGTCCTGAGGACGTCGGCGGCGGTGTCGTGCGGAAGTCCCACCATGACGTCGATCAGGACGCCCGCCAGCGGGCTGTAGCTGCAGGGGCGGTAGATGCTCGCCCGGAGCAGCGCGCGGACGCCAGCCTCGAACTTCGCCAGATCCGTGGGACGCTTGACGGCCGCGAGCGCCCGGGGATTGGTGGACTGGAGCCCGAGCTCGGCGAAGAAGGAGAGCGGGGCGAGCGCGCGGCACTGGTCCTCGTCGATGAGCTCCGCCCTGAGCTCGAAGCGGTAGCGGGTGCGCCGGCGGAGCGTCCCGAGGAACCGGAGGATCTCCACGGCGCGGCGGCGGTCATAGTTGAGATTCGTGTCGAAGAACTCGATCTCGGCGACGCCGAGCCGCGCCAGGCACGAAAGCTCCTGCTTGACCCGCTCCAGCGGAAAGGCACGCATGATCTTGAACCCGCGGGGCTCGAAGCAGAACGTGCACCGGAACGGGCAGCCGCGGGCGGTCTCGACCGGAACGGTCGCGATGCGCCTGACGGTGTCGCCGTAGCTTCCCTGCAGGTACGGCGAGGGAATCGTCGCCAGGTCGGCGATCGGCGCGCGGGGCGGGTTCACGCGCACCGCGGTCCCGTCCCGCCAGGCGATCCCCTCGATGTCGCCGAGGTCTCGCCCGGCGCCCGCGCCGTCCCGCCCGAGCCGCCGGAGCAGTTCCCGGAACGTCTGCTCGCCCTCGCCGACGACGACGAAGTCCACGTTGCGACTCTTGCGCAGCACGTCCGCGGGCCGCGGCGTGACCTCCACGCCCCCCAGCACCACCCGCGGCCTGCCCGCGCGCGCCAGCCGCGACACCACTTGCTGCACGGCCCGGAGGTTCCACGAGTAGCACGAGAAGCCGACCAGGTCGGCGCCAGCGCGGTCGATCCGGTCGACCACTTCGGCCGGATCGGCGTCCAGGCACCGGTGGTACAGCTCGATCTCCCAGCCCTCACCCACCTCGGCGTCGGCATCGGCGTACGCCTTGAGGAAGCCGAGCGCGAGAGACAGGCCGGGCTCTCCCTTGCCATAGAGGTAGATCAGCAGGGCCTTGCGCACGTGCCGCCGATTCCGTGCCATCACAGGACGTCTGGACGGGCGTCAGCGACGCCCATTCCCGCCGGATCGAGTTCGGTGCAATTAACGATCCCGGGGCTACCGTCTGCAACCCTCTTCCCGGGAAGGCCCGGGGCGGGTCTCCGCGCAGCGCCGCCGCCGATGCCGCGGCAGGTTTCAGCGTACCGGATGCACTCCGCGGAGCCGCCCCGAGAGACCGGGCCGATCCGCTACCCGAGCAACCGGTCGGAATCGCCGGAACGCGGCGCAGGCGTCCCTCCGCCCCGCTGCCGTTACCTTCTGGTGACACATTTTCCGGAGTGTAACAGGCGGCCGAAGGAACTCCTCTCACCGGAACCGGATGAGCCGACGGCAAAAAATCACAACTCGTTTTCCAATAGGAACTTAACTACAATGCTCCTATCGATTCCAGGAACTCCTGGGCGATCTCGGCCCGCCAGTTGCGTGAAACCGGTCGCCAGCCAGGTGGCCGGCGGAAAAACAGACGCGAACGAGGATTGTGGAAAGGGACTGGCCCTCTCCGGAAGTCGTTCGGAACCAAAGGAGCTCGAGTCATGCGGAAGTTCTTCATCGCCTGCGTGTCCATCGCCTTCTCGCTGATCACGGCGAACACGGCGCTCGGACATGGCGGTGGCCACCCGCAGCCCTACAACGGCCCTGCGGGAAGCGTGCCACCCAACATGCAACCGCCCGGATCGCCGACCCCGCCGCCGGCGCCGGCGCCCACGCCGACGCCCACACCCACACCCACGCCGACCCCGACGCCGACCCCGACTCCCACTCCGGCACCAACACCCACGCCAACGCCAACACCGTCCGGAGCCTCGGCAGCCGCCGGCAAAGCCGCGGGTCCCGGCGCGGCGGTCACCCGGCGCGCGACCCCGAAGAGCGGCACGGCGACCTTCGAAGACTGGGACTTCTGGTGGTCCCACAACAGCCCGGTCTACCTGAACCTCAAGGAGAGCCTCTTCCGGCAGACGGGCGAGTCCGAATCGGCGGATTTCTTCCTCGGCCGCAAGAGCCGGGCGGCGGCGAAGGACACGACCCGCCCCACCCCGGATCTGGTCCGCCAGTTCGTGCCCCGGGTCAAGCGGGCGCTCGACGCCTCCAACTCCGACATCCGCGACAGCGCGTGCGTCACCCTCGGCCGCATCGGCGGCGCCGAGGAGATCGCGGCGCTGACCGCCATGATGAAGGACAAGTCGAAGAACGTCCGCGAGACGGCTCCGCTCGGCATCGGGCTGCTCCAGCTCAAGGAAGGCATCGCGCCGCTCCTGAACGTGCTCGAGGCGACGGCCGAAGCGGCCCAGCTCCGCGGCGGGCGCGAGCCCGAGTGGGGCATCCGGGCCATGGCCGCCGCCGGTCTGGCGCTGTGCGGCGGTGACAACGAGAAGGGCGAAGTGAAGGACGCGCTGAAGAAGTACAGCGCGGACACGAGCATCAACAAGGAGGTCCGGGTCAACGCCGCGGCCGGCCTCGGGTTGCTCAAGGGCGACAACGCCTACTGCGCGGACATCCTGGATCACCTCCAGCAACTCGCCTCCAAGCCGATGTACGACGACTTCGTCCGGGCCCATGCCGTGGTCGGTATCGGACGGATCATCGACCGCAACGGCCTGCCGCCGGACGCGGAGATCGTGAAGTTCCTCTGCCGGCTGCTGCGCCGCGACAAGTCGACCCACGTGCAACGGAGCGCGGTCATCGCGCTGGGCACCATGTTCAAGGACAAGGGTGACGCCGCGCACCCCGAGGCCCTGAAGGAGCTCCGCGCCGAGCTCGCCGGCGGCAAGGCGGGCAACATGGCGAAGAACTACGCGGCCATCGCGCTGGGCGAGATCGGCGGCACCGAAGCCTTCAACGCGCTGAAGAACGCCCTCTTCAGGGAGAAGGGGCAACTCTCGGCCTACTGCGGCCTCGGGCTCGCCATCCTGTGCGACAAGCTGCGCGACAAGGGTGACGACGAGAACGCCAAGCTGCAGCGCCTCCAGGGGCTCAGCCAGCTTCGTGTCTCGTTCAAGAACGCCAACAACCCGCAGATCAAGGGCGGGTTCGCCATCGCACTCGGCATTGCGCGCGACGGAGTCGAAGGCGGTCCCATCCTCCTCGAGGCGATGAAGAACAGCCAGATCGTGGATCTGCGCGGCTACATCGCCATCGCGATGGGGATGATCAACTACACGGCGGCCACCGACTATCTGCGTGACGTACTGCTGAACGCCGACAACGTGCCGCTCTTGAAGCAGCAGGTGGCCATCGGGCTCGGCCTCATGGGCAACCGCGAGGTGGCCAACATGATGGTGAAGCAGCTCCGTGAGGGCACCAATAACTTCGTGGCCACGTCCATCAGCAAGGCGCTCGGCTACGTCGGCGATCGCGACACGATGGCCCCCCTGGCGGACATCATGAACGACGACACGGCCAACGCGGTGACCCGCGCCTATGCGACGCTCGCGCTCGGCACGATCGGGGACAAGAACAGCCTGCCCGCGCTGGCGGAGTTCTTCTCCGGTTGCAACTTCCTGGCAAGCACGCAGACACTGTCGCTGCTGCAGCGCATCATGAACTCCTGATCCCGGGAGCCCGGTCCCAGGACGCAAGCGAAAACCGCCGGCTTCGGCCGGCGGTTTTTTTCATGTGCCCGCGGCGCCGGCAGGCGGGTCGGCATCGAGCGCGGCCCAGCGCAATCGCAGGTGCCCAGCCGCCCGTAGAGGCGTCGCTCCTCGTAGAGCGCCAGCAAGCTCGCGCGTGCGCCCGCAGCGCTCGTAGAGCCAGGCGAGATCGAGATCGACCCGGCGGTACGCCGCCGCCCGCGGGATCAGCACCGCCTCGGCCTCCGCCAGCCGCCCCGGGCCTGAGTGAGCGCCTTTCCGCGCGCCGCCGCCCCGACGGAAGCCCTGACCGCCACCGATCCGGTCCACCCGGCCACGCTCACGCTTCTCGAGGAGGTGCGCGACCGCTTCGTCACGCGGCGCAGCCGCCTGTTCGCGCTGGATCTCGCCGACGACGGCGGCACTTCGGCGCTGGAACGGATCGTGCCAGCCCTGCGCCTCCGGGCGATCTGACGGGCGCCGCACGCGCTGAGCCCCCCTCCTCCCCTGCGTCAGGAGACTCGCTGCCGTTGAACAGCGTCGGAAGCTGGTCACCGTCGGCTGCGGGCCAAGCCCGCGCTACGGTACCTTCAGCGCCGTCCGGACTGCCGCCCACACTTTCCTCTCGATGGCGCAGGCCGTGGCGAGCTCCTCCACTTCCAGAAGCCGCCCGAAAAGATCCGGCGACTTCTCGCGCAAGTGGTCGCCGAACGCCGCCAGCGCCGCGACGGCCGCACGCACGTATTCAACATAACTGCGCGCCGTGTCCTCGTCCTGATTGCTCCAGAAGATGGCGCGACTTCGCTCGGTCAGGCTCCGGACGGCAACGCCAAGGTCGGCGAGTGCCACGAGTTCCAGGAACGCACGGTCCAGCTCCTGGAATCCAGTCGGGAGCATGGCTTCCACCGCCGCGGCGCGCCAGACCTCCCATTGATCGGCCTTCTCGATCCGGGAGACGACGCCACCCGCGGGCGGGGTCCGCCCGACCGCCGTCTCCAGAGCGGCCGCGAGGCGATCGAGCCCGCCCCCCGAGCCGCTCCCGACCGATTTCGCCAGCCGCGCGAGCGCCCGCATCTCCCGGCCCGCCGCCGCCAGATCCACACGGAGATCGCCGCCGACACCCGCCTGGACCGCGGCCTGGAGGCAGCCGGCGAGATGGCGGCGAATCCGCTTCTCGGCCGCGTCGCCAATCCTGGCGACCACCGCCTCGATCCGTGCGAGCGACTCCTTCCGAGCGATGCCGGCCAGGTACTCCAGCCCCGCCTTCTCCTGGTGCTTGCCCTCGATCCACCGGCCGAGTCCCTCGAGCGTCGTCGTCTCCGCTTCAGGCAGCGGCTCCCCGCGCCCCACCACGAGAAGCGGACCCAAGGCCCACGGGTTGCCTTGCTGGTCGATCGCCAGCTTCGCCTCATCGAGGTCCTCCGGCGTGAGACCGTAGTAGGACAGGGTCGGCCGGATCACGTCGCGCGCAAACCCGCGGCGGTCCTGCCCACGCTCGGCGTGGAAGTAAGAGAGAAGAACGATACCCACGGCGAGTGCCGCGCCAACCGGGATCGCCGCCCTCCGTCCGAAGCGACCCAGACGGTGTCCCAGCCGGACGGCGGCCAGGCGGCGCAGGGCGCGCCGGAGGGCGGCCCCGCTCCTGGCGATCTGGCGGAGCACCGCCTCGTCCTGCACCAGAGCCGCGAGGTTGTCGTGCACGGCCAGGATCGTGGCGAACCGCGCGCGTGGATCGGGTGACTCCAGGATGGCCGTGCGCAGCGACACGAGGGCGGCACTGGCCCGCTCTGCCGGGTGCGGATGGTACTGGAGCGGTTTCAATAGCTTGACGATGCTCCTGAACCGCGTGATCTCGGCGATCACACTTCGAAGGTGATCGATCCGGGAGTCGACGTCACCCAGGTCCTCGCTCCGATCCAGCGGACCGAGGACGCGACCGAAGAACTCCAGCATCTGCTCGTTGAGGTTGGATTCCTTCCTGAGCAGCCCGACCGCGAGCTTCGCCTCCGGTTCACCCACGACGATATCCATGGTCTCGCGCAAAGCCGCAAGCCGCTCCGAAGCCCCCCGCAGCTTCGCGATGACGCCGCCTTGCACCGCGAACAGGCGCGCGAACATCCGGATCGCCTTCTGCCCGATGTCCACCATCGTCTCCTGCTCATGGCGCGCGGCATCCTGCTGAGAGAGGCGAACAAACACGCGAAAGTCATCGAGCGTGGCCTTCTCGCCCATGATCCGGTTGAACACCTGGTAGGTCTGCTCGCTGATGGCCTGGTTCTCTTCCTGCAACTGCCGGAGCTCGGCGATCCTGTCCGGAATGTCCGGAAAGAGACCCGGGGCGATCCGCGCCGCGGCCTCGAGCGTGATCTGGGCCTGACTGAAGTCGTTCTGCTCGAACCTCCGGAGCCCCTCGCGGTACTTCTCCTCCGCACGTCGCACCACGTCCGCAACCCGGGCCTCGAGTGCGCGGATGCGCGCGACCTCCTCGATGTCCAGCAGGTCCGTCCGGTCGGCGATGACCGCCAGCTCCGCGAGCGCGGCTTCCTGTTCCCGCAGGCGCCCGTCGCGCTCCGCAGCCTCAAAACGGGCTCGGAGCACCTCGATCCGCGCGCGCAGACGCTGCAGGACCTGCTCGAGGCCCTCGCGCCGAACCACGATCTCGGAGAGGCCTTCCGGCTTGTCCTCGGCGAGGCCTTCGAGGAGCCGCCGACAGTGCATCTCGGCCCGGACCAGCTCCACCCGCGCCGGCGGCAGCGCTCCCTCGCCGGCATCGAGGATCTTGCTGAGCGCGACGGGATCGCACGACTGCACGATCTCGAACGACTCCTGGAGCTCGCTGTAGCGCCGGATGCGCGCCGCCCGCTCCTCCGGGTTCGGGAAGTGCTTCTCGAGCCGCTGCAAGCAGGCCGCCGCACGGTCCAGCCGGAGCCGCCCGAGGTACCTCGCGACGTCCCTCTGACAGGCGCCGAAGAAGTTCTCGCGCTCGTCGACGAAGTTGTAGAGATCCTGAACGGGCGGGGCGGGGCGCGCCGTCTCCTGCTCCCACTCCTTGAGCGAGCGCTGGACCGGCTCATAGCCGAGAAAACCCTCGACCTGAGTCAGGAGGAGCTTGGCGTCTGCAAATCGCGTCTCCTTGACCAGCCGCGAGCAAGTGCCCACCACGTTCTCGTACCGCTCCCGGATCACCTCAAGAACACTGCGCCTCAGCTGCACCAGGTCCGCGGCCGCAGAGAACCGCGTGCGGGCCCGGTCTACTTCCTTGATCGCGCGCAGCAGGTCGCCACCTCCGGCCAGGCCACGAATCACCTCGATGCGCCGGGCCAGTGCCTTGCCGTCCGCTTCGGCGATGGTGATGAGGCGGGCGGCACGCTCGGAATAGCCCGTCTCACCGCGGTCCGCTTCCATCTGGACCACGCGGCGGTAGGCCTCGATCGCTCTGGAGTGCTCGCAGCGCGCGAAGAAGTGGTGTCCGCCGCGGAGCTGCTGGCGGCGCTCCTTGAGCGCCACGACACGCGGCGGATCCGGGCAATTGACCTCGGGACACACCCCGTGCACGTGCTCCACGGGGAAGGTCCGGCGGCAAGCGGGACAGGTGATCTCCGTCACGTAGCCGGTGAACGCGCTGCGCACCTGGCTCATGTCCGCGAATCGATCGCGCGGCTCTCGCGCGAGCATACGCTTGAGGATGGACCAGAGCTCCTCGTCGACGTAGGGAACGGTTTCCGCGATGGGCCGCGGATCCGCAGCGAGGATAACCGACGGACCCGCTCCGCTGAAGTCGAACGGATAGGCGCGGGACAGCAGGAAGTACAGCGTGATGCCGAGGGCCCAGATATCCACGCCCGGCTGGAGCCGCAGCTCCTCGGCCCCGCCGGTGCCGACCTGCTCCGGGGCAAGGAAGTACGGGGTGCCGGCGGCCTGCGCGGGGTCCACCATGAACAAGCCCTTGTTCATGGTGGCCGCGATCCCGAAATCGGTGATCAGCACGCGTTCGCCGTCGTCCCGCAGCAGGATGTTGGAGGGCTTGAGATCGAGATGGAGCACCCCGGCCTTGTGCGCGGCCTCGAGCGCCCCGGCCAGCTGGACCGCGAAACGGCACACCATGAGCGGGGGAAGCACGCCGTCCTCGCTGACCACGGCATGAAGGTCACGGCCGCGCACCAGGTCCATGCGGATAATGAAGTGATCCTCCTCCTCGAGGATGTCCTGGATCCGGACGATGCTCGCGTGGTGGATACTGCGGGCGAGCAGCGTCTCGCGAAACGCCTGGACGGATGCCCCGGGCTGGCGCGGAATGAACTTCCACGCCTCCTCGGAGTTGAGGTAGCGCACCTTCCACACCTCGCCGTAGCCGCCGGCACCCAGCCTTCGGATCCGGGTCCACGTCTTGCCGGGAACCGCCTCCTCCGCCGGGGGCGCCCCGACCAGGAACGATGGCATCGGCGTCTCGGGCGGGATCGAGGCGCCCGCGGGCGTCGCCTCGCCGGGAGTCATTGCCGCGAAGAGCCCGGACGGCGGCGTGACCATCGCGCCCTCTTCGGGCCCCCCGGGTCCGGTCGCCGGCACCCCGTCGAGCTCCGCCCCCGCCGCGAGCTCGTCGGGGAACTGCGCAGGATCTCGGCCGGCGGCGTTCAACGCTCTGTCCCTTTCCTCACCATCGGGATGACGGTGCAGATCCCGACCGCACCGGCCGGAAGAGCGGCGGAGTCCATCGTCTTCTGGCCGCTCGCGTTCACCAGGCCGACGAGGCCCGCCTCCTGGATGTTCTCGAGCCGGAGCAGCTCCCGGGCCAGCTGCCAGCCGGGAAGCTGTTCGCCGCGACGCGCCGGGATGGCGAGAAGGTTGCTTTCCACGCCGAACAGCTCGATCAGCGCCCGCTCCACCTCCAGCGACGACGACGCATCGACGCAAAACGGTCGCGCCTCGAACGACCGGTCGTACTCGACCTTCGCGAAGAGGTTCTTCAGACCGGCGTCATCCAGATCGGGCGGCGCACCGCCTGCCGACCTCCACAGCACGAAAAACGCCTGGCGTACCTTCGCGCGGCGCTCCTCGCCAAGCTGCTGGAGGTGCGCTTTCACGGCCTCAAGGGCATCGGCCTGATTCCAGCATCCCCGGGACACCCAGTAGGCGTCCTGCTGGAGCGTGCGGTGGTAGAAGAAGCCGCGAACCGCGGCGCGCGGCAGGAGCACCTCGACCGGCGTGTTCGGGCCCGTGCGCTCCGGCTGCACGAGCCAGACCGACTCCGCCACGCCCAGGGCGGCAGGCTCCGTCTCGAGCCGGTAGCGGAGGCGCAGCGTGCGGTTCGGCAGCACGTAGTACACCGGCGCACTGGCGTCGGCAGGCCGCACGGGAATCTCGGGCTCGATCCAGCCCCCGTCCCTGTCGAAGTACTGCACGGCCCCCAGAACGGCTCCCCGTACCTCGACGACATCCCCGCGCGGACCGGCCAGGTCCGGACGCTCGAGGTCCATGACCAGTCCCTCGCGCCCCACGCGGGGAACAACGAAGCGGAACCGGGTCTTCAGGTGCGCGTCGACGCCACCGGGGGATCGGACAATCCCCGAGGCACGGATCGCGTCGATCCGCGCATTGAAGGACCGGTAGGCGTCGAGGCCAGCGGGATCGTCCTGAAGACACGCCTGGGAAATCCGCTCGGCCAGACCGACCAGTGCCTCGCCGAGCGCCGCATCCGGCGGCGGCACACGTGCCGCGAAACGACCGAGAAGATCCAGGTCGGCCCGTGCCTGCTGCATCTCGCGATCCGGCGACCAGTCCGCCACCCAGCGCGCCGCGGCCGCGTGAACGAGCCGAGCCTCGGGCGGAGTGCCTGACGCCGCGGACGCGGCGTGGTAGTCGATGCCCTCGAGCTGCTTGACGCCGGCCGCCAGGACCGCACCGATCGGTTCCCCCTTGCGCAGGCGCTCGACGATCGTCCGCATCACGTCCGGTCCGCCGATCCCGCCGAGGGCCTGGCGGATCTCGGCGTGCCGGGTGACCACCCCCTTCGCCGGCCCTTCGGAATCGTCGCCAGAACGAAACGACTGCCACACACGTTCGTACTGCTGACGGATCCGCGATTTCGTGACGTCATCCCACGTCGTGAAGCGATCCGTGTCGCCGAGGATGCGCTGCTGAAAGGCGGCGAGCAGCTCGAGCCTGAGCGGCGCCGGCGCAGCGGCGGCGACGCCGAGCAGCAGCGCCACCTCCGACTCCAGCCGGCCGACGTAGCTCTCCTCGTCATCCGCGCCGGCGAGCGAAGGCCCCGCGACGACGAGCATCACGGCCCCCAGAGACACGGCCGACCGGACGAGCGAGCGCGGCGTCATTCCTCGGGCACCTTCCCCGGATCGGGCTCCTGCGGCTGCTGCGGCTCCCGCGGCTCGTCGGGAACCTCGCCAGCCCCCGCGGGAGGTCTCTCCTCGACCGGCGGCTTTCCGCCCGGCTCCCCTGGCTGCGCACGCTCCGCCGGACTTCCGGGGCCAAAGAGGAAGTCCCGCTCGATCTTCCGGGCACGCTCGCGGAAGCGCGCCGCCGCCGGGTCGGCATCCGGTTCGGTCTCGTCGTAGGGTCGTTCAGACGCGGGCAGCGCGTCGAACAGGAATGCCTGCAGGAAGTCCTTGTCGGCGATCGCCGCCGGCCGTCGATCGCGCTTGTAGGCTGCAAGCAGCTCGGAGTAGCACCCGTAGCGCGGGTGCGCCAGGACCTGGCGGAGCAAGCCGCCCCAGGCGTCGCGGAAGGTCCGGAACACCTCCCGGGAATCCGCGCCGTGCGCCCCCCCCACGATGCACTCGTACTCCTCGATCACCAGCGGCCGGCGATTGTAGAGCTCCCGGTCGAGTCGGTTGGGCCTCTTGCCCAGGACCTCGGCAAGCTTCAAGTCGAGAACGCGCATCGCCAACTGTCCCGACACCTCGTCGGTGGGTGCGCGCGCATCCACGACGATCAGCACGTCCGGATCCAGCGGCCAACTCGCCCGCTGGAGGTCCGTGGACACCCGCTCCCGGTAGTCCTCGACGCGCCTCAGCCCGTCCTCGTCCGGCAGCAAGATGGCCGTCCGAAACGCCGCCGACAGCGCGCTGGCCGCCGTCTGGCGGAAGAGATCCCCCGTAGCGTCGCCCGCGGCGTAGCTGGATCCGGGGTGGATGAGGAACACGACGTCGAGGGGCTCCGGCCGCGCCAGGCCGAGGTCGGCGCGCGTTACCTGGCCCCCGATCACCGCCTGCGGCACCACGCACGTGACGTCCTCCGAGACCCGCCGCGAGTCGGACCGGGTTCGATTCACCGCAGCGTGCACCCGGACCCGGTAGGTGCCCGATTCGACCCCGAACACGACCGCACGGGCTGGACCCGACCGCGTGGCGTAGCCGAACACCCGATCGCGTCCGAGTCGCTTGCCGTCGGGAGCGACCACCTCCACGTCGACATCCTCGTAGTCGACCGGATTCGCCCAGGTGATGACGAGACTGTCGCTGGCGGCCGCGAGCTCGACGCGCGACACCGGGCGCGGAGCCACGGTCTCGCAGGCGACGAGGAAAGCCGCCGCGAGAAGCCCCCCGAGGAGGCGAGCCCACGAGCGGGCCACTGGATTGCGCATCATCCCAGCCATGTCTCGAGATCCTCCGAGCTAGTCTCTCCGGGCGATGGAGGCGCCCTTGATGTCCACTCTTCTCGTCCCGGCGTCGGTGAGCATCGCCTGCAGGGCCGGGCTGAGACCCAGATTGACGACGACCTTGTCGAGGAAACCCGCACAGAGGGCGCTCCTCATGGCCGCCTCGCCCTCCCCCCTGTAGTTCTTGAGGGCAACCCTGCCGAAGGCAGAGTCCTGGAAGACGAGCTCGAGGTGGGTGAAATCCGCTCGCTCCCGCAACGTGCTGTGGTCCGACCGGATCGGTGCCACGGTCACCTTGAAGGCGCGGATCTCCAGCCGGCAGACCAGCACGCCGTCCTGGGGCCTCGCGCCGGCCTCGCGCTCGACCCAGAAGCCCAGGCCCACCGCAAGCAACGGATCCGTTCGCGCCTGGGCCAGTCCCCCCTCGCGCTTGAGGAAGTCCTCCAGCGAGGTCTTCGCCTGTCGGGAGAAGCAGAACTCCTTGAAGAGCTCGTCCAGCAGGGCGAGCGCCACCCCGTACGCCTTGACGTTGCCCTGGCCATCCCGGGTGCCCCCGAGCGCAGCCAGCTCCGGCACGCCGGCGTCGGCCAGCGACACCCGCTGCACGCCCCCGGCCTGACGGTGCTCGCCGACACCTCCCGCGAGCGACGCGGGCGAGCCCGGCTCGACCGGCGGCGCATAGCAGCGGGACCCGTCCCGATTCAGGTCGGGGTCGAGCAGGTAGAAGAGGGACCGGGCCTTCCGGCTCACCAGGCCTTGCCGCTTCAGGGTGTCGATCTGCTTCTTGACGTCCTCGAAACGCGGTCCGGCGGCAGGAGCCTGCGCGTGCCCCTCGAGCGCGACCGAGAGCAGCGCGGCAACGACGACCGCGACCCGAACGCGGGCGAGCCGGGGGCTCCGGCACGACCGCCCATCCGTCACTCCGGCAGTACTTCTCATGTCCGTCCCATCCCGAAACCACAAACCCACGTTCTCCACAGCCACAGCCCTCACCGGCAACTCGCGCAGGATCGACCGTCGGAGCGCCGATCGGCCGGCGGCAAGAACCGCCTGAGATCGGCCTCGGCACTCTCGAGCGACTCCTGAACGGCAGCCGCGAAGTCCTCCCCCTCCCGTTCTCCCTCCGCGTCCGCGGTGCCGAGATCGACGACGTCCGCATCCCCGATCGACTCCTGCAGCAGCCAGACGTCACTCTCGCGCACCGGCCGGAAAATAAGCGCGAACGATCCTGGCGGTCCGGACGGTTCTCCTGACCGGGCCGCCGGAAAGAAGATCGAAGGAAGCACCGGCGCCCCGCCCGCGCGCGCGCGGATGAACGCGAGCCAGGCTTCGACCTGCACGGCGTGCGGAATCGATCCGGCAAGCGGCAACCGGAACGCCAGCGTGGGAGCCGACCCCGGGGAGCGCCGCCAGGGAGCCACCGCGCGCTCGATCCGCCACAGCAGCCGCGTCCACCGCGCCAGCGTGTCCGCTTCGAACAGCGCCCGTGCCAGATCGCGCGGGGCGTATTGCCGGGCGGCCGCAGCGAAACGCTCCGCCGGCTGCCCGCCGGGCCGCGCACCGACCGAGTCGTGCCGGAGGTTGCGAAGCTGCCGGTAGAAATCCTCCGTCGTCGCAACGCCCGAGAGCCGGGCGTAGTCGTGCTCCAGCCTTTCCCACAGGTCCAGCGCGGCGAACACCGGAACCCGGTCGCCGTCTCGGAGCTGCTCCCGTTCCATCTCGAAGAACAGTGCGAACGGGAACTTCCGGGCGCCGCCGGCGTCGGCCGAGTCCCAGATGGTGCCGACGACGCAGTCCCGCTGGCCGGGCAGCGCGAAGAGAGCGCGCTGCGGACGGGGCAGCGCCGCCACGCGACCGCCTCGATCCAGGGCGCCGACCCAGGACTGGAAACGCCGCGCCGCCGCACCGCCGCGGGACATGAGGAAGTCCTTGGCCAGCGGGAGCTTCCCGTAGCAAAGCACCCTCAGCACCTCAAGACGACGCGATCGGCGGAACAGTCCGAACATGCACAACGCCGCCTCTCTCCGGCCACGAATTCCGGCCGGCCACGAGTGCCGACCCGACTACTTGGCGCCCATGGCCTCGTTCCAGTCGGGAAGCGGCTCCATCGGGCCGTCGAGCTCGATCAGGAAGTAGACGATCACCGGCCCCCGGCCGGGCTGGTCCTTGCCGAGGCGGGAACGCATGAACCACTCCCGGCGGTCGGCTGTCTTCGGCGCCTCCCGCGGTCCGGGAAGCCGTCCCCCTTGGGTGGGCGTGCCGAAGGTGCGGAGGTAGAGCAGGAACGACCAGGGGCCCTGCATCTTCACCGCAAGCGGCATCCCGTCATCCCGCTGGGTCTTGCGGTCCCGATCCAGGACCTCGACCTCCGTGAGCCCTTCCTCCGCGCCGCCCGGCGCCGGCATCCAGGATAGGTCCTCGATGCGCGGGGTCGTCTCGTAGATCCTCGCCTCCCTCGATCCCCGCCCGGCGGAAAAACGCACGCAGAAGGGACTCAAGGAGAACACGTCGCGCCCGCCGCCCGCGGCCTCCGCGCGGGTGGCGCTCCCCGGACCACCGGGAAGCACGATCTTGAACTTCACCTCACGGAAATCGCTCGTGTTCCCCGCGAGAAGCAGCCGCTGGAGCGCCTGGCACGCCTTGAGGAAGGCGATCCGGGGCTGGCCCGCGTCGAGACCGTACGGATCGTCCGCGTCCGGGAAGCACGCCAGGTATCGCTCGCACAGAGCGCGGATCCTCCCGCCCGGTCGCAGCAGCTCGCGCAGGTCGTCGGGACTGACCTGATCGATGGGTCCCGCGGCAAGCCGCGCGGCGCTCACCGGCAGATCGCCATTGAACGGGAACTTTCCAGCAAGCTTCGGGCCCCACGGACCGGCGAGATCCGTCCACTCCTGCTCGAACTGCTTCAGGGCGTCGGTGGCCAGAAGGCGCTTGCCGCTCTCGGCGAGATCGAGGAGCTTCTGGGCGAACAGATCCCCTTCGAGCTGGTTTTGCCGGCAAAACTCCTCGATCTTCCGGTCGAGCCACAGCCCGCGCTGGCGGCGTACCTCGGCCAGCGCCTTGGCCGGATCCTTGCCGTCGAGACGCGCGACCAGGGATTCCTGGAACTCGATCAGGATCTGCTCGAGAGTGCCGCCGGTGCCCTCGTTCCCGAGGTAGGGGTCCAGAACAGCGCACCAGGCGTGGCCGGTCGCGCTGCGGCGGCGCTCCAGCGGAAGGACGGTCACGTGCGTGGCGGCGTGCCCCGCGGACTTCCGCAGGTTCGCCGCGAGGTTCCTGACCGATGAGTGACCCAGCCCGGCGGCAAGATCGCGCTGGAAGCTCTCCCAGCGGTTGCTGTCGCCCGCCGCGGCGTCGTACGCATGCCCCCGGTTCGTCCAGAGCGGGGCGCTCAGGATCCGCTCCTTCCAGCTGTCGAGGTAGGCCTTTTCGTACCGGTTTCTGAGATCGAGCAACCGGTCCTTGTGGGGGAGATCGAACGTCTCGAACAGACGGTAATCGGGCGCCGGGGTCTGGTTGCCCTTCGTTCCCGGCTCGCTGTCCGGGGCGGCGCGGCCCTCCACGAACGCAACCAGCGCGTTGATCTGCGTGTCGTGTCCCTGGTAGGCGCTCGCCAGGAAGGCCTCGTCGGCCGCCGCCGCGAACAGTCCGACGGGCCGTCCCTCGGGATCGCCGCGCTTGCGGAACCAGTCGAAGAACGCGAGCCGCTTCGGCTCAGCCTGCACCTCCGCCCACTCGAAGTACTCGTCCAGCACGCCGGCGAACAGCGTGGTCAAGGCACCGGCGGCCAGCGTATCGATCACGACGCGGAGGCGCTCCGCACCCCAGCGCGGCGCAGCGACCCCCAACGGCGCCGCCATGAAAGCGCGGTACGCCTCGTACTTGCCCGTGATGTCCGCCGCGAAGGAGGCGATCTCGAGGGACCGGCGCTCCGGCACCGACCACTTCTTCGTCAGCTCCTTCGGATCGCCAGCGACGATGTCGTTGAGGAGAGCGAGTCGCGCGAAGACTCCTGCCGCCTCCTGGGTGATACCGGCGGCCGCTTCCGCCGCGCTGGCCCCCGAGGAACCGGCGCGTCGAACCAGGTGGTTGGCGCCGTCGAACCGGGAAAGCACCGTGTTCCGGAAGGACTCCTCGAGGCGCTGCACACTGCGCGCGCTTTCGCTCCGCAGCGAATCCCCCAGCCGTTTCGCGCCGGAATCGCTGCAACGGTCGAGCACGGCGTTCCCGGCCAGCTCGGAGTAGGAATCCACGAGGTCGGCCTTGAGACGATCGAGCCGACTCTCGAGCGGCCCGTCATCACTTGCCGCACGGCACGCCTGCTCGAGCTCCTTCCAAACACGCGCCACCTCGGCGAACTTCGCGCGCCATCGATCGGCGATCTCCTGGTAGCTCGTCCGGGTCAACTCGCTCACCGGCAGCGGCGCCTCATCATCCACCGCACGCGACGTCACCTTCTGAAGCTCCCCGTAGCTCTCCTGGAAGGCCGCGGCCGCCTTGAGGCAGCGGCGCCACGAAGCGAGCGCGTCACCGACGTCGGCGCCGTCGGCGCCGTCGAGTGTCTTGACATCGACGCGCCCGGCCAGAAACTGCCGGAGCGGCTGGCTCGCCCGCTCCAGCCGGGTCCAGAACTCGTCCTTGCCTCCGGGACCGGAAGCGAGGAGCAACGGACCGATCTGGCCGCCGAAGCGGACGAAACGGGCGTACTCGAACTGCAGTCTGTCGTTGTAGTCCGGCGTCGCGGGCTTGGCCGTGTCCACGTCACCCACGGCCCGGACGAGTGCTGCGAATCGCTCGCCCGCCGCCGTTGTGTCCGGCGGCTCCGCAGCGGCCGCCGCCGCCACGAGCTCGCGAAACGTAGTGCGGCGTTGCTCGAAATCCGACCAGGTGTGGATCTCGCGGTGGGGTGCGCCGGCCGACGCACTTCCTTCGACGAAGGTCAGCGCCTTCTTGTAGAACGGCCCGAGATGCTTGTCCCACAGCCGATGCTGGTAGGCCGCCTTGAGGTGCGTGATCAGCTTGCAGTCCCCCGCCGGATGCGGGAAGAACACCTCGAACAGGGCCGCCGGGGCCGAACCCTGCGCGCCTTCCTTCTCCAATCGGTCGATCTCGTCGCCGAGCTCCGTGCAGAGCTGGAACGGGCGGTCCGCGTTGTACACGCCGTCCCTGATCTGCTCGACGAGCCGCGCAGGCCGGCTGAGCGTGCCGCGCACCGAGGGGATGCGGAGGATCAGGATCGCGATCCCGAGCAGCAGCACCGCCGCCCCGCCCCACAGCGCTGCCCCGCGGATGAGCGCGTTCACCAGCCGCGACCGGTCCGAGCGCAGCAGCAGCCCCTTCTCCGGAAAGACCTTGCGGATGTAGAACTCGCGCACGAAGAACGGAGTCGACCGCGCCTCGACCGATCGGAGATCCAGCGCCGCGGGCCGGTCCTCGCCGATGCCGCCCAGGATGCTCCGGATCGCGTGGGGAATGGCGCGGCCCTCCTGGAGGCTGCTCGTGAAGAAGAACCCGCGGAAGAACCCGGCCTGGCCATAGGGGCCCTGCATGAAGATCCTGTCCAGGTACGACTGGAGGGGCTGCTTGAGGGCGGTGAACTCGTCGGGCAACGGATAGAACTGGTCGATCGCCTCGGTCGTCGTCTCGTCGCCGAGGAACTTGAGGCGCCAGCGCCGGAGCGCCTCGACCACCTGGTCGAAGGCCCGGGCAAACCCCTCGGGGCTGAAGGGCTGATCGAAGCGGCCCGGATTGGCCCAGCCGAGGAGCTGCTTGCGCTCGAGGACCGGCAATCGCTTGAAGAACGGCTCGAATCCGAGCACGAGATCGGTCTTGAGGACGACCAGGAAGACCGGGAAATGCACCTTCAGCGTCGTCTGCAGCTCCTTCAGCCGCCGGGCGATCGCCTCGGCCTTGCGCTGGATCGTCTCCCCGTCGTCCTCGAGGAGCGAGGTGCACGGGATGCCGAGAATCACGCCGTTGATGGGACAGTTGGGACGACACCGCACGAGGAAACGGAGCACCTCGGCCCATTGCTCGCGATCGATGATCTCGTCGTCGTGGAGCGTCAGACGCCCCGCCGTGTCGAGGATCACGGCCTCGCTGGTGAACCAGAAATCGCAGTCGCGGGTGCCCCCGGCACCGGAGATGCCCTGGGTGCCGAGTGGCAGATCGACGCCCGAGGTCTTGATCGTGAAGGTCTTTCCCGACTGCGGTTCGCCGAGGTAGAAGTACCAGGGGAGCGCGTAGATATCGACGTGGTTGGCCCTGAGCTCCTCGAGCGCGCGCGCGAAGCGCTCGCCGATCTCGGCGCGGGCGCCCTTGACGTCGTCGATCAGTCCGGAGGCAAATGCGGCCTTGCGCTGTCGCACCCGGTGGCCGAGGAACCGCTGGAAGCCAAGGAGCCCGAGTGTCACCAGGCCGCCGATACCCAGCGCGACCAGTACCGCAGCGAGACCGGCGCACAGGAACACAGCGGCGGCCACGATCGTCACGCCCCCTCCCGCGACCGCGAGCCGCATCCGGGGCGCGAGCTCTCGGAACCAGGTTGCCCACGAGCGGATCATGTTCCCCCTCCCTGCCATGGCGCGCCGCTCGTCAGGCTATTCACCGTCTCCCCGATGGTAGCCTTCTGCGTGCGATACACGACGCGGCCCAGGATCAGGAAGAAGAGCAGGATCCCGGCCAGGAGGATCGCGTAGCGTCCGAACCGCGCCACCGGAGGGATCGTGCAGTCCCGCCGGTCGGTGTGCTCGTAGGCCTGGGGCGTGACCTTCTCGCCGGCATCGACCAGCTTGCCCGGCAATCCCCGGTAGAGCTTGCGCTTCTCGTCCATGCGCTTGTCCGCTTGCCGGGCCAGCCGGCCCTGGAAGCCGAGCGCCAGCGCCGTGAAGAAGATCTCCCGCTCCTCGAGCCGGTCGGCCGCAAGCCGCTGCAGTTCGTCGTAGAAGAAGTCCCCGCCCTCGTTGCTCTGGTAGTACCGGTTCTCGAGAAGGCAGCTTGTGCGGTAATCGAGGGCGTGCTCCCACTCGGATCCGGCCACCAGACCATCGGCCACCGCAACCAGCACCTTGCGCATTCTCCGGTAGCGCTCGGCAACCGCCGGATCCTCCTCGGCGTTCTTGTCCATGCGATCGACGATCATCTCCAGGTCGTGTGCCACGCCGGTGACCTGGAGGTCCGCCCGGGCCGCGACCTTGCGGCGAAAGACCACGAGGTAGAGAAACAGCTCGGATACGAGCTCCGTGAGCGTCATGGTTCCTGCCACTCGTGTACGCTGTAGGGGCGGAGCGGTACGAGGACCGCCCCCGGTCGTTTCATTCGATCTCGAACTGACCCTTCTCCGCCCGTCCCTCCACCACATAGAGCACGAAGTGGAGCGACTGCCCGGACCCGTTGAACACCGCCAGCTCCTCGGTGCCGACAGACAGCTCCTCGTCTCCACCGGTTCGCGCCAGCCGGAAGTAGACCCGGCGGGGCCGTTCGGGAAGTGCCGTCGGCGTGCGCTCTTCGAGGCGCCGCCCGATGCCCGGCACGACGTGCTTGGCCAGGTCCTCGATCGTCTGCTTCGACCCGATGGAGACCTGCCGGGCCATGATGCGCGCGACCTCTTGCGGTTCCAGCTCAGAGTCAATGGCGATGTAGAAGCTGTTGCGCGGGTCCAGCCAGTCGGGTCGAAGGGCGACGACCTCAAACCGCCCCCAGGGTTCGAACGGACGGTGGGGCGCCCGGACAATGTACATCCGGGCCAGCAGGTCATCCAGGATCTCGACCAGCTTCTCGAAGGCAGCGCCGGGCGCGCGGTGGTCATACGCCGGCAGTGCCGGGGTGCGCCGCTCCGCGGTGAAGATCGCGAGCTGTCCGGCAAGGCCACAGAGCTCGCAAAACACCGCGACCGGATGCAGCCGCGGGATCTGGAGCAGCGCCTCGTAGTGTGCGAGAAAGCCATTCAGCACGTGCAGCTTCAGCATCATCTCCGGACTGCCCCCCGCCTCGACCGCAAAGTCGATCCCCTGGGCGAGGACCGTGTCCGCGAGCGCGTTGGCGCGGGCAGTCGCCCGGGAGAGCACCCCGTGGGCGACCTCCCGAAGCCGGGGAGCGCCTTCGAGCTCAAGGGTGGGCGGCACAAATGCGCGCTCGAGGCGGGGCAGGTACTGTCCCTCCCCTTCGCGCACGATCCGCAGCAAGGGCAGCGTCGCGCTGTACTCCACGGCCTCGTCGCTCGGCAGATGAAGGCGGGCGTTCAGCCGCCGCACCATCACCGGCTCGAGGTTCCCGCCCGTGTTCTCGTCGCCGACCTCGATCTCGTCGAGCCGGTAGCGGCGGGGCAGGCCGTCAGCGGTGCCGTCCTCCGCCACCAGGTTGGGCCCGCGGTCCCGCCCGAGCGGCACGCCGACGCGGATCTCGAGCGGTTGCCCCGCCGCCACCGCCATGGCCTCCTTGATATCGAGGACCGGAAGGTCCGCGTTGTCCGGCACGCGAACCAGCGTGCCGTCGGGAAGACGAGCCTCGAGGAAGCGGATCGCGACGGTGAAGTTCTCGAGCGCGTCCTCGTCGACCTCGAGGCGGCGGATGCCCCACGCGTACGGCTGGAAGCTGGCCACCGCGCCGCTCAAGGCTCCGAACAGATGGCGCTGCCAGATCTGGAAATGCTGCGGTCTGAGCAGCATCCCCTCATTCCAGTGCAGCTCGGCAAACTGGTTGCGGGGACTCGAGCTCATGGTTGCCTTCTCACCTCGGCGTCCCGAAGCCGGTCGGGTGGACGGGGACCTCGAGGACGCCGTGGGTGCTCAGCCACGAGGAAAGGAAGCGATCCGGTTCGACGACCAGCCGGTCCGCTCCCTCCCGGGTCTTCCCGGCGAAGCGGCCCCAGAGGAACACCTTGACCACAGGACCGGGAAGTCGATCCGCATGGATCGGCTCCGCCCCTGCGGCCGAAACCACGGTGCTGTGCAGCCGCTGCGCGACCAGATCTCTCTCGAAGTCCCCGCCGCGATCGAACAGCTCCTTCGCCTCGAGCTTGAGGCAGCGCTCCACGTCTTGCGCGGCGGCAAAATAGACGTAGACCTGGATGGAAGGCTGGCTCTTCAACTCCGCCCCGTCCGGAACGAACCGGACCTGGTAGGTGGAGATGCCGCAGCCGAAGCCAGCCGGCGCCAGCGCCACGCACAGGACCAGCAGTCGCAGTCGGCCCGCCGGATCGGCCATGGCAGTGCCTCACTCTCTCTCCGACCTCGCCCATCTCGCCGCAGCCTCGGACAGGTCGACCGGATCGGACAGGTCGACCGGCGCTCCCGGAACCGCCGCCCCGCCGTGGTCCACGGTTCAGGACATGGCTTGCCGCGCGATCCGGCCGGCGATCTCGAAAATCTGACTCTTGGCCTCCGGCGGCGTCAAGTCGCGTGCCATCTCCCGATAGCTTTTCCAGTATGTCCCGAACCGATTGCCGAGGAAAGCCACCCTCGCGGCCTGCTCGATCGCCTGGGGGCTCAGACGTTCCCACCACTCGGTCCACCAGCGATCCGGCGCGAGCTCCCAGGCCCTGAGGCTCGCGGCCATCCACCGATTGATATCCCCGAGGTAGTCGTTGATCTTGTCCACGGCGTCCTCACCGCCGTCCTGAAGGAGCTGCAGCACGTAGCCCCGCAGGTTGGCGAAATGTCCGGGCAGCTTCACTTTCTGGCCCTCCCGCATGAACTCGGTGGCGATGGCGACGACCGCGCCCTCGATGCTCATGAACTGGCGAAACAGGCGCTGGACCAAGGCAACGAGCTCCTCGTCCGCCACCCGCTGCTGCGCGTCCGACCTCGCCGCCCCATCCGCCGCGGCCTCGAGGAAGACCTCGAGCAACTGTTCGCGCAACCTCCCGCCGAACGCACGCCGGAGCGCGCCTTGCTCGGCCGGGCTGAGTTCCTCGACCGCCTTGCGGGCGGCTTGGGCCCCGCGTCCCGGGCCGTCTTGCGCGACCCGTAGCATCAGCGCCGCAAGGTCAGAGATCTTGCTCTGGATCTCCTCCTCCGGCTGCATACTCCGGTTGCTCTCACGACGCCCGCCATCAGACTGAGCAGCCAACGTGTCTCCCTTCAAGCTCGCACCAGCACGTCCCAGAACAAGGAGCGTCCGCGGCCTGTCAGACTCTCACTCGGATAGAACACCAGGTCGACGGCCGGAACCCGGGCCTCCCCGCCTTTCACCACGTCGAGCGAATCGCACAACGGATGCTGGTGTGGCGCTGCCCTGGAGATGCGACATTGGCACCATCGTAGCGACCCTGATCCGCTACCGCAAGCCTGTTTGAAAGCCCAACGGAGCTGCCCTTCCGGCTCGCCGGCCCAAGTCTCTCGATGCCGCATTCACGATGCAGGATCGCCCAGCCCTCCCTGTAGAGCCGCTGGACGAATGGCCATGCGAAGCTCCGCGTCGGCGGTGCCGCAAGTCCCGGAACCTCCAGAACCAGTGGCGTGACACGATGCTATCCCACAAGGGTTTGCAGTGCCTACTCGATTCCAAGCTCTGGCCGGTCCGCGGCGGACAGGAGCCCGGCCGGCTGGCCCAAAGGCCACCACAACGACTGCCCCGCACGACCGCGCGTTCTTCGGAATCCAGAGCGCGCGCCCGCGGCGGCCACTCCGTGCAGCGTTTAACTCACTGTTCCGCTTTGACTTGTGGATTCTCCCCAGCCGAGTTGCGAACCAACGGGGGTGCGGCTCTCCATGCGCGCAAGCCCTCCTCGGCCGGTCCTGGCGGGCTCGATCACCTTCTCCGACTCGACCCCGTGATTGCCCGCTCCCGCGCGAGCCCGCCAGAGACAGAGCGGTCCCGAATGCCGCAACGCTCGACCGATTCCTCTGCCGCGCCGCTGGGCACCGAGTATTGCGGATTGCCCGGCGCGGGAAGAGTACCTAACTCGAAAGTTTGCTTTCATTTACGCCCCGGCCCAAACGAACGGCCAGCCACCGTTGAACTGGGGCGCCTCTGCCGGGAAGTCCTCGGCCAGGGTGGTCGTGGCGAATCTCCAGAGGCACGGTCCCCGAGCCGTGCCCCGTTTGACGGCCAGGATTCCGTTCGCCGAAATCCCCCGCCTGGCGGTTGTGGTCGAGCTGCCTCGGCGATACAATCCTGGCTCCTTTCGCCGGAGCGGACCGCTCGGAGCAGAGGCGCCGGACCGGCTGGGGCCCATCTCTCGGGTTCAGAACCGGGTAGTGATCGCGGAGCAAGGGGTGCCCGCAACGCCGCGCGCGAGTACATCATGGAACCCTCGACGCCAGATGCACAGCAGCCAAGGAACGGGGCCAAAGAGCCGGCTCGTCCCCTTCGGCAGACAGTGCCCTTCGATCGGAGAACCCTCGAGGAGGTGCTCGGGCGCGCTCTGACCCTTTCCGGCCCCGCTCAGGAGGTTCTGGCCGCTGATGTCGAGGCGCTGCGAGAAGTTGCCCGCCGACACCGGGAGGAGTCCTTCTCCCTCGAGCCGGTAGCCGTGGACCTGGTGGAATCTCTCCTGGTGGCGTATTTCGACGGGCAGCGCCATGCCGAAGGATCTGCCCCGAGCCCCTGGCGGCCCATGTCGGAGCAGATCGCCCGCACCCTCTTCGAAGATAGCGCCTCCTCGCAGAGACTCTCGGCGCTCTGGACCCGTCTCCAGGAGGCAACGCAATGACCCTCCAGAGGCCCAACTGCCAGAGGGCCACCGCCAGCGTGGAGGAGGTGCTCCCCGGAGGTCCCGAGAAGCTCATCGAGGGCTGCCAGGGCCTGGTCCGGTCGCTGGCGTGGAAGGTCCACCGCAAGCTGCCCCCCAGCACGGACATCGAGGACCTCATCGCCTTCGGGCAGCTGGGGCTCGTGGCCGCTGCGCGCGCCTTCGACCCCTCCCTCGGCGGGAAGTTCATCACCTACGCGTACTATCGCATTCGCGGAGCCATCTTCGACGGCCTGTCCAAGATGAGCTGGTTCAGCCGTTACGACTACCACAGCTCGCGTTACGAGCGCATGGCCAACGAGGTGCTGCGTCTGGAGTGCGAGGACACCGACGCAGTGCCCGGGAGGAACCTCGAGGAAGACGTCGCCTGGTTCAAGGGCATCACCACCACGCTGTCGGTCGTCTACCTCGCCACATGCTTCGGAAGCGAAGCGGACGAAGAAATGGCTGGCTCTCTGGAGGATCGGTCGGTGCCCTCGCCAGCCGCCGTGACGATAGAGCGGGATCTCGGCGCCAAGCTCCACGACCTGATCGATGCCCTCCCGGCCGATGCGGGCAAGCTCATCCGCAGCGTGTACTTCGAGGGCCAGACGCTCCAGGAGGCGGGGAGGACCATCGGCGTCAGCAAGGCGTGGGCCAGCCGCCTGCACCGCAAGACCCTCCACCGCTTGGCCTTCTCGCTGCGGCAAATCGGCATCGGAGCCGCCTGAGTCCATGTGTCTTTGAAATGCGGTGCGCGATGGCGGAGAGAAGTCGTTAGGAGGTACTGAAGTGGGGTCGTCTGAAGTCCTGGATTTCGAAGCGCTTCTGGCCCCGATCCCCGGCGAGTATCCCACGGGAATCGACCTCCGCCAAGACCCGGCGCCCACCTCGCCGTATCGCGACCTCAAGGCCGCGGTCGCGAGGGCGAGGACCGAGGCGCGCCGCAAGATCGCCGGTGAACCCGATGCCGCCCCGGACTGGAACGTCGTGGTGGAGGCGGCCAAGGCGATGCTCTCCGGCGCCTCGAAGGATCTCGTGGTGGCGACCTGGCTCGCGGAGGCCCTCCTCCACGAGCACGGCTTCGGGGGGCTTAGGGACGGCTTCCGGCTGGCCCGCGAGCTGGTCGAGCGGTTCTGGGAAGGGCTCCACCCCATGCCGGACGAGGAGGGCGCGGCTGGCCGCGTCTCCGAGCTGGCCGGCCTCAACGGCGCCGACCGCGATGGGCTCCTCGTGGACTGCATCCACGACGTTCCGCTGACCGAGGGGTCCTCGGCCGGGCCCTTCGTTTGCTGGCAGTACAGGAAGGCGGAGTCCCTGGAGGCTATTGCCGACCCGGATCGGCGCCAGAGGCTGAGCGCGGAGCCGGATGCGGTGACCAGCGAGACGATCCGCCAGGCCGAGGCCGAGACCTCCGCCGCATTCAGCCGCCAGCTGCGGGAGGACTTGCAGAGCTGCCTCGATGAGTTCGGTCAACTCGACCAGCTCCTGGAACAGACGTGCGGCACTGGCCCCGACGGCGAACCCATCGCTCCTCCTACCTCGAGGATCCGCGGCGCCCTGAAGGAGTGCCTGGACATTGTCGAGGCCTACGCAGGTGGGGCGCGCGAAGCGGAAGATCGGGACGGAGACAAGCAGGGCGAGGCGGGCAAGAGAGCCCCGGTGGCGGAGGGGATGGCCACGGGGAAGACGCTCCCGACGGTCGGGGCTGGCGAGGTCAGAGACCGGGAGCACGCCTTCCAGCTCCTGCTGGGGATCGCCGAGTTCTTCCGGAGAACGGAGCCGCACAGCCCGATCTCCTATGTGCTGAGAAGGGCCGTGGAGTGGGGCCGGATGCCTTTGCCGAAACTCTTCTCGGAACTGATTGACGAGGAAGGGATGCGGTCGAGCGTGTTCAAACTGGTCGGCATTCCTCCCGAGGAGTCTCCGGTCCAGCCACAAGATTAGGTGATCCCGGAACCATGATATTCCGCGCGGCAAGAGCGCAGGACGAGCTTCGCGAATCTCGTAATGCACACCTATACAATGGCTTGCGTGTATCTCCCCAGTTGCACCGTCCCCTGGCATTGACGGCAGCGGCCGAGGTGAGGACACTGGATCACGTGTCGGGAAAGCGCTTTGGTGCGGTTTCATCGCGAAACAGGCCGTGGTTGTATCCGGGAGGTCCTTGAACATGGCTGAGTCGATTGGAAAGAAGCTCACTCGGGTGCGCAAGCCCCGGGTCCACATCACCTTCGATGTGGAAACAGAAGGTGGCACCGTGAAGAAAGAGCTGCCGTTCGTCGTGGGAGTGATGGGCGACTTTTCCGGCAATCCAACCGAGCCGTTGAAGCCGCTCAAGGACCGCAGTTTCGTCCAGGTGGATCGGGACAACTTCGACGCGGTCCTGGCGCGCATGACGCCCGGACTCAACCTCAAGGTCGAAAACACGCTGGCCGGCGACGGCACCGAGATGGCCGTCCAGCTCCAGTTCAAGAAGATGGAGGACTTCGAGCCGGTCAATGTCGCCAAGCAGGTCCAACCACTCCAGAAGCTCCTGGAGGCCCGCGAAAGACTCAAGACGCTCCTCAACGACATGGACCGCGGCAAGTTCTCCGAGGAAGCCCTCGAGGAGATCCTCAAGAACACGGAGAACCTGCAGAAGGCCGCGAAGGAGCTCGGGATCGCCAGTGAGGAGAAGGGAGGCCAGGAATGAGCCCGGAGCAGAAGCGGGAAGGTGAATCGCGGCCGTCGCCTGCCGAGGAAGTCAGCGTACTCGAGAAGGTGCTCGCGGTGACTCCCGCCGCGGAACGCGACCGCGTGAAGACCGGCCTAGAGGTCTTCATCGACAGTCTGGTCAAGGGCACCACGTCGTGGGACAAGAGCGTCACCCGCACTCTGGAGCGCGGCATCCAGGCAATCGACGCGAAGGTCTCCCAGCAGCTCGCCGCGATCATGCACGCGCCCCAGTTCCAGAAGCTCGAGGGGACCTGGCGGGGCTTCCAACACCTCGTTTTCAACAGCGAGACGAGTGCTCAGCTCAAGATCAAAGTCCTCAACATCCCCAAGACGGAGCTCTTCAAAGACCTCGACAAGGCGGTGGAGTTCGACCAAAGCCAGGCATTCAAGAAACTCTACGAAAACGAGTTCGGTATGCCGGGAGGCGAGCCCTACGGAGCCCTGATCGGGGACTACGAATTCACGAACCACCCCGAGGACCTCGCCATGCTCACGAAGATGTCCGGGGTCGCGGCGGCGGCGTTCTGCCCGTTCATCACGGCCGCCTCGCCAGGCCTCTTCGGGTTCACCGACTTCACCGAACTCTCGCGGCCCAGGGACCTCGAGAAGCTGTTCGACACGGTGGAGTACGCCGCCTGGGAGTCCTACCGCGACACCGAAGACTCCCGATTCGTCACCCTGGTGATGCCGCGGGTCCTCGCGCGCCTGCCCTACGGACAGGCGACCAAGCCGGCCGAGGGATTCAACTTCGAGGAGGTGGCCCTCGACACCAAGGGCAGGGCCAAGAAGGTTCCCCACGACCAGTTCTGCTGGATGAACGCCTCGTACGTGATGGGCGCGAAGCTCACCGAGGCGTTCGCCGAGAACGGGTGGTGCACGGCAATCCGCGGGGTCGAAAACGGCGGGAAGGTGGAGGGCCTGCCTGCTTATACCTTCACCAGCGATGACGGCGATGTCGCCCTCCAGTGCCCCACGGAGATTGGCATTACGGACCGACGCAGCGCGGAACTGGACAAGCTCGGCTTCCTGCCGCTGTGCCACTTCAAGAAAACCGACTACGCGGTCTTCTTCGGGGCCCAGACGACCCAGAAGGCCAAGGACTACGGCCCACGCAACACCAACGCCACAGCCAACGCCGCCATCTGCGCCCGCCTGCCCTATATCATGGCCGCCTCGCGTATCGCGCACTACCTGAAGGTGATCGGCCGCGACAAGATCGGCGCCTTCCTGGAGCGCAGCGAGTGCCAGGACTGGCTGACCAACTGGATCAAGGACTACATCTGCGCCGATCCCAAGCCGAGCGCGGACATGAAGGCCAAGTACCCGCTGGCCGAAGCCAGCATCACCGTGCAGGAGGTCCCTGGGAAGCCCGGCTGCTACGATGCGGTTGCGCACCTCCGACCCTGGCTGCAGATGGAGGAGCTGACCACCTCCATCCGCCTGGTGGCCAGGATCCCGCAACTGGCGAAGTAGCGATCACTTCGCGGAGGAAAGCCGCCGGCCCCCGGCAAGACCCTCGGGTCTCCACGGGGGCCCCTTCTCCGCTGGAGGTTCCGGATCCTCGTGACTCGGATGCAGAAGCAGGAACCAGGGATGAGCCAGGCGCCTTCGGAAGCGGCGTTTGCCCAGGAGGGTCCAGGCTCGAACCTCTGGGAGACGCTCCTCGGAGCCACCGGCACGACAACGGGCGTGACGGCGCGCAAAGACCGGACCCCCTGCCTGGTGGAGGCCTTCCTTGCCGAGCTCTCCCCAGCTCGGGCCCTGGTCCTCTGGGTCGGCCCGGCGGCCTTGCGGCGGTTCACCACAAGGCGCGCTCTCGCCCAGCTCCTCGCCCGGGACATCGCTCGCATCGACGACGCGCTCTCGGCCCAAGTGAATGCGATCCTCCATCACCCGCGGTTCCAGCGACTCGAGGCGTCGTGGCGAGGGCTCCACTACCTGGTCGGGCAGCTCGAAGAGGATCAGGACGTCAAGGTCAAGGTGCTGAACGTGAGCTGGAAGGAGCTCGCGCGCGATGCCGAGCGGGCAGTCGAGTTCGACCAGAGCCAGCTTTTCCGCAAGGTGTACAGCGAGGAGTTCGGGATGCCGGGCGGAGAGCCTTACGGCGTCCTTCTCGGGGACTACGAGATTCGCCATACCCTGGGGCCCGACCATTCCACGGACGACATCGCTCTTCTCGGCTCGATCTCCCAGGTCGCGGCAGCGTCCTTCGCGCCGTTCATCGCCGCCGCCCATCCGGCGCTCTTCGGTCTCGAGAGCTTCACCCAGCTCGAAGGTCCACTCCACTTGCACCGCATCTTCGAGCAGCAAGACTATGCGCGGTGGCAGGGGCTCCGCGAGTCCGAGGACTCCCGCTTCGTG
The DNA here is from genome assembly GCA_016935485.1 of Planctomycetota bacterium. Lineage (GTDB taxonomy): Bacteria > Planctomycetota > JAFGQW01 > JAFGQW01 > JAFGQW01 > JAFGQW01. The sequence continues at coordinate 29,662 of JAFGQW010000175.1, forward strand.
GGCTTGGTGCTGCCGAGGGTCGTCGTTCGCCTGCCCTATGAGGACGACGGCTCCCGGGAAGACCGCTTCCGGTTCCGGGAGGACGTGGCGGGGCCCGATGCCGGCAAGTACCTCTGGGGCAACGCGGCCTACGCTTTCGGCGCGGTGCTGATCCGGGCCTTCCAGCAGAGCGGGTGGCTGGCGGAAATCCGTGGCGTGCAGCGCGACCAGGAGACCGGCGGCCTGGTCACCCGTCTAGCGGTCTCCTCCTGCGACACCGATCGCCCGGGCGTGGCACCGCGGAGTGCCACCGAGGTGACCATCGTCGAAGAGCAGGAGAAGGAGCTCAGCGACCTGGGTTTCATGTCGCTCTGTCCCTGCAAGTACTCCGCGTACTCCGCGTTCTACGCCAACCCGTCGATCCAGAAACCACGGGACTACACGGAACTGGCGGCGGCCATGAACGCCCGGATCTCAGCGATGCTGCAGTATGTGCTGTGTGCGTCGCGCTTCGCCCACTACGTGAAGATCCTGATGCAGCACAGGGTCGGCAGTTTCGCCTCGGCCCAGGAGCTTCAGGACTACCTGACGCAATGGGTGTCTCGCTACGTGGCCAACGACGCCAGCGCCTCGCCGCATACGCGGGCGCGTTTCCCGCTCAGGGAGGCCGAGATTCGGGTCAGCGAGAGGCCGGACCGACCGGGGACCTTCCAGTGCGTGCTCCGGCTGCTCCCCCACTATCAGCTCGATGCGGTGACGGCCACGGTGGCCCTGAAGACCACGCTTGAGACCCAGCGAACACGGTGAGGGTTTCCCGGTCCTCCTGCGGGGTCAGCGACCAGACCAGGAGCGAGAGACAAGACACGTTGGAGGGTGAGGGCACGAGGAGGCGATCACGACGAAGATCGCCCCCCGCAAGGACCCATGCACAGGAGCGGATCATGTTGGCCAAAGACCATTTCCGCGCCGGACGGCTGACGGAGGCGATTGCCGCCGCCACCGACGAGGTCCGGGCACATCCCGGCGACGTCGCGAAGCGAGGGTTCCTTTGCGAGCTGCTGTGCTTCTTGGGCGACCTGGAGCGGGCCGACCGCCAGCTCGATGCCACGGCGAGTCAGCTCGAGCCCAGGCACACCATGGGCGTCTCACTCTTGAGACACCTGCTCCGAGCCGAGCAGGCCCGCCGGCACTTCTTCGCCGACGGCCGGGTTCCAGAGTTCCTCGAGGCGCCGTCTGCAGACCTGCGGCTCCGCCTGGAGGCCTCGATCTTCCTGCGGGAGGGCAAGCCCGACGAGGCCGCCAGAATCCTCGAAAAAGCCGAGGCAGAGCGCCCGCCGATCGCCGGTACCTCCGACGGCACCGCCTTCGATGATCTGCGGGACCTCGACGATCTCACCGCCACCTTCTTCGAGGTCCTCACCTCGAACGGCAAGTACTACTGGGTCCCCATGGAGCGTGTCGATTCGATCGAGTTCCACGCCCCGGAGTTCCCCCGTGACCTGCTGTGGCGGCGAGCCCACCTCGTGGTCCGGGGCGGCCCCGACGGGGAGGTCTACGTGGCCGCCCTCTACCACGGCTCGCACCTCCACGAGGACGAGCGCATCCGGCTCGGGAGAGCCACGGACTGGCCGGGCGGGGAAGCCGCCCCCGTGCGCGGTGTGGGCCAGCGCATCCTGCTCGTCGGAGACCAGGACGTGCCGATCCTGGAGATCAAGACGATCGAGATCCGGCGAGGAGATTCCGCGTAGCCCATGGCCAGAGTTCCCGGCAGCCAGCCCCTCTTGCCGTCCGTCCTGAACCGCTTGATGGACCCGACCGGCGTCAAGCGCATGCGCGAGCTCAAGGAGTACATCCGGCGCGATCTGGAGGATCTCCTGAACACACGGTGGCGTTGCGTCTCCTGGCCCCGGAATCTCGACGAGCTGGACGTGTCGCTGGTCAACTATGGCATCCCGGACTTCACCGGGGCCAATCTCGGCTCGCCGGAGAATCAGGAGGAGTTCCGCCGAGTGGTCGAGCAGGTCATCCGTAACTTCGAGCCAAGGTTCAAGAGCGTGACCGTGACCCTGCTGAGGAACCCCGAGGCGTTGGACCGGACGCTCCGATTCCGGATCGAGGCGACGCTCCACACCGAGCCCGCCCCCGAGCCGGTGGTCTTCGACTCGGCGCTGGAACCGCTGACGGCGAGCTTCCAGGTGAAGGAGGGCGGCCGGTGACCGAGGAGCTGTTGCCCTACTACCAGCGCGAGCTGAGCTTCATCCGCAAGATGGGCGCCGAGTTCGCTGAGCACCACCCGGAGGTTGCCGCCGCGCTCCGTCTGGGACCCGACGCCTCCCAGGATCCCCACGTCGAGCGCATGATCATGGCGTTTGCGTTCCTGGCGGCGCGGATCCGGCACAAACTCGACGACGACTTCCCGGAACTGACCAGCGCTCTCCTGGGAGTTCTGTACCCGCACTACCTATCCCCCATCCCATCCATGGCCATCGTGGCGTTCGACCTCGACCGCAGCCAGGCCGGCCTCACGGAGGGCTATCGCATCCCGGCCGGGAAGATCCTGGAAACCGCACCGATCGGGGGCGAGCCGTGCCTCTTTCGCACCTCCTACCCGGTGGTTCTCTGGCCCATCGAGGTGACCTCCGCCAGTCTCGGCGCACTCCCATTGTCTGCGGAGGCCCCGGAAGGCTCGACGGCCGTGCTGCGGCTGGAACTGCGGTGCCTGGCCAAGGAGCTCACCTTCGCCAAGATGAAGCTCTCCCGACTCCGGTTCTTCCTCAATGGCCAGCCCCAGCACGTCTTCGCCCTCTACGAGCTGCTCTTCAACAACGTGGTCGACGTGACCCTGGCGAACGTGGGCAAGTCCCCGAACCCCTCCCGGCTGGGCAAGGTCAGCATCCTCCCGGTGGGCTTTGAGGAAGACGAGGGGATCCTCCCGTATTCCCCGCGCTCGTTTCTCGGCTATCGGCTCCTGACCGAGTTCTTCGCGTTCGCCCCGAAGTTCTGCTTTTTTGACCTCGCCGGTCTCGACGCCGCACTCCTCCGCCAGCGCGGCAACGCCATCGAGGTCCGCTTCTTCCTCAATCGCACGACCAGCGACCTCGAGCAGAACGTCTCGGCAGAGACGTTCCGCCTGGGCTGCACGCCCATGGTCAATCTCTTCCCGCAGCGCGCGGAACCCATCCGGCTGACCGAGACCCACACCGAGTACCGGGTCGTCCCGGACGCGCGGCGCCCGCTGGCGACCGAGGTCTACTCGGTGGATCGGGTGACCGCGACCTCACCGGCTGGAGACGAGGTCGAGTACGGTCCGTTTTACTCCCTCAAGCACGGCGTCAGCCGAGCGCAGGAACAGACGTTCTGGCACGCCTCGCGCCGGCCGTCGACGCGCAGCGGAGACCAGGCCGATCACGGCACAGAGCTCTTCCTCTCCCTGGTGGACCTGGAATTCATGGCCCTGTCTCCGGGTGGCTGGACCGTTCTGGTCGAAACGACTTGCCTGAATCGGGACCTACCTGGACGACTTCCCTTCGGGGGCGGCCAGCCCCGGCTGAAGCCAATCGAGGGAGGACCGGTCACCCTCGCATGCCTCACCGCGCCCACTCCCACGCTCCGCCTCCCCACAGGCGGCAGCGCGATGTGGCGGATCATCTCCCACCTCACGCTCAATCACCTCTCCATCGCGAACCGGGACGGATCGCCCGACGCCCTCCAGGAGATCCTCAAGCTCTACGACTTCAAGGACTCCCCCGAGACGCGCTCCAAGATCTCCGGCATTCTCGGCGTGAGCAGCCGCTCCGTGGTGAGCAGGCTGCCGCTGAAGGAGGGCGGGGGATTCTGCCGGGGGATGGAGATCGACATCCAGTTCGACGAGGAACGCTTCTCGGACAACAGCCTGTTTCTTTTCGCCTCGATCCTGGAGCGGTTCCTCGGGCTCTACTGCTCGATCAACTCGTTCACCCGGCTCGTAACCAGCACGCGGCAAAGAAGAAGGATCTTTGGCCCATGGCCCCCGAGGGTGGCAAGAAGGATGCTCCTGTAGCCGCACGGCTTCTTCGAGAGGCCTTTCGCTTCGACTTCTTCCAGGCCGTCCGCGTCCTGGAGCGGTGGGTCCGGGAGCAAGCGCGTGCGCAGGGCAGCCCGCCGCCGGAGCCCGTAGGCGCGGATGGGAATCCGGCCCGGGAGGCCGTGCGGTTCCGATGCTGGCAGTCCCTGGGCTTTCCCGCCGGCTCGGTGGTGGAGATTCGCCTGCCCAAGGGGCAGGAGGGTGAATCCAAACACCGGTGGGACATGTGGGTCTCTTTCCTGGGGCTGACGGGCCCGCAAGGAGCGCTTCCCGACCGCTACACCCGCCTGGTGATCGAGCGCAACCGGGAGCGAAACCTCTCTCTCCCCGCTTTCCTTGACCTGTTCAACCACAGGCTCGTCTCCTTCTTCTTTCGCGCCTGGGAGAAGTACCGCTTCCCCTTCGTCTATGAGCGGGCGCGCCGCGAGGCCGCCGCACGCCCGGACCCCTTCACGACCGTCTTCTACAGCCTGGTCGGGCTGGGCACTCCCGGCGTCCGCGGCCAACTGAAAATCCGCGACGAGTTGTTCCTTCTGTATGCCGGTCTCTTCGCCGACGGGCGGCGCCCCGCCCTGTCGCTCGAGCGGGTCCTCGGCGACGCCTTCGACGTACCGGTGACGATCCGCCCGTTCCACGGCGAGTGGCTGGACATCCGGCGGGAGGATCGGTCGATCCTTCCCGGCGCGGGTCGGACGGAAGGCGCGAACTGCCTCCTGGGTCGGGACGCCGTGCTCGGCAGTCGCGTCTGGGACGTTGGCGGCAGGTTCCGGGTGCGGGTCGGACCGCTCCACTACCGCCAGTACTTGCGGATTCTCCCGAACGGAGACATGCTGAAGCCGTTCTGCCAGATGGTCCGTGCCTTCGTCGGACCCGAGCTGACCTTCGATGTCCAGGTGGTCCTGGAGGGCGGCGAGGTCCCGCGCTGGACCTTGGGCGGAAGCGAAGGCCACCAGGCGCACCTCGGATGGACCACCTGGCTTCACGCCCTGCCCATGGAAAGAGGCGTCGATGATTCCGTGTTTGCCCTGGATGTGTAGCGTCCCGCCAGGTCACCGGGATCTGGCGACATCCGGCCTGGTCCGCCGCAGAAAGGGAAGACCATGATCCAGTTGCCGTTGAAATCGCTGGTCGGCAAGCTCAACGAGGTCTGTCGTCGGGCGCTCGAAGGGGCCGCCGGCCTGTGTCTGTCCCGGACCAACTACAACGTGGAGATCGAGCACTGGCTGTTGAAGCTCCTCGAAACCCCGAACACCGATCTCGCCGCTCTTTTCCGCTACTTCGAGGTGGATTCCTCCCGGGTCAGCCGGGACTTGACCCGCGGCATCGACCGCCTGAAGACCGGCAACGCCCGGCCGCCCGCCCTCTCTCCCAACATCGTCGATCTGGCCCGCGAGGCGTGGCTGGTCGCCTCGGTCCAGTGCCAGGCGGGACTCATCCGCTCGGGGCATCTGCTGTGCGCCCTGCTCGCCGACGAAAGTCTGCAGCTGGCGGCCCTCGAGGCGTCCACGGAGTTCGAGAAGGTCTCTCTCGAGGCGCTCCAGAAGGCGCTCCCGGACATCACGGCCAATAGCGCCGAAGCCCAGTGGGAAGCACCGGCCGGTCCGCTCCCCGGGGCGCCGGGCAGAGCGTCGCCCACCGGAGGACCGACCAAGACCCCCTCCCTCGATCAGTACACCATCGATCTCACGGCGCGGGCCCGCCGCGGCGATATCGACCCGGTCCTCGGCCGGGACCGTGAGATCCGGCAGATCATCGACATCCTCACGCGGCGCCGGCAGAACAACCCGATCCTCACCGGGGAGGCCGGCGTGGGGAAGACCGCCGTGGTGGAGGGCTTCGCGCAGCGGATCACCGAGGGCGACGTGCCGCCCTCCCTCCACGGGGTTTCGGTGCGGACTCTGGACCTGGGCCTCCTCCAGGCTGGAGCGGGCATCAAGGGGGAGTTCGAGAACCGGCTGAAATCGGTCATCGAGGAGGTGAAATCCTCGCCCCAGCCGATCATCCTCTTCATCGACGAGGCCCACACCATGATCGGAGCCGGCGGGCAGGCCGGGTCGAGCGATGCGGCCAACCTGCTCAAGCCAGCGCTGGCCCGCGGGGAGCTCAGGACCATCGCCGCGACCACGTGGGCCGAGTACAAGAAGTACTTCGAGAAGGATGCCGCCCTGGCCCGGCGCTTCCAGGTGGTGAAGATCGAGGAACCCACCGAGACCGCGGCCGTGGAGATGATGCGCGGCCTGATGGGGATTCTCGAGAAGCACCACCACGTGCGGATCCTCGACGAGGGTGTCGTCGACGCCGTCAAGCTCTCGCACCGCTACATCTCCGGACGACAGCTCCCTGACAAGGCCGTGAGTCTGCTGGATACCGCGTGCGCCCGCGTGGGGATCAGCCACGCCGCGACACCTCCGGCCATCGAGGACTGCCGCCGGAGGATCCAGCAGCTTGTGCTCTCCATGGACATCCTCCGCCGCGAGAGCGCGGCCGGCATCGACCACGCGGAGCAGCTCGCGGAGCTGGAGCGGGCCAAAGCAGACGCCGAGCAGGAGAGGGAGGCGCTGGAGAACCGCTGGAGGGAGGAGGCCGAGCTGGTCGAGAAGATCCGCCAGGTCCGGGAGAAGCTGGAGGCCAGCGTGAAGCGGCCGGCAGAGGCCCCGTCGGCGGCCGCGCCCGCGGCACCGCCGGATTCGCCAGAGCCCCCCGCGCCGGCGGAAACCGCGCCGCCCCCGCCGGAACCTGCCGCCCTGCGCCAGGAACTCGGTCAACTCACGGCCGAGCTCCGGGCCAAGCAGGGGGAGAACCCGTTGGTGCAAGTCTCGGTCGACGCCCAGGCAGTCGCCGAGGTGGTGTCCGGCTGGACCGGCATTCCGGTGGGACGCATGGTGACCGATGAGATTCAGGCGGTGCTCTCTCTGCAAGAGCAGATGGGCAAGCGGATCATCGGCCAGGCGCACGCGCTGGACGCCATCGCCCAGAGAATCCGCACCTCCCGCGCCAACCTCACCGACCCCCGGCGCCCCATCGGGGTCTTCCTCATGGTCGGTCCGAGCGGCGTCGGGAAGACGGAGACGGCCATCGTTCTCGCCGAGATGCTGTACGGCGGCGACCAGAGCATGACGGTCATCAACATGTCCGAGTTCAAGGAGGAGCACAAGGTCTCCCTCCTCATGGGCTCGCCCCCGGGCTACGTGGGCTACGGCGAGGGCGGGGTGCTGACCGAGGCCGTCCGGCGACGGCCTTACAGCGTGGTGCTTCTCGATGAGATGGAGAAGGCCCACTCCGGAGTCCAGGACATCTTCTATCAGGTCTTCGACAAGGGCACGCTGCGCGACGGCGAGGGGCGGGACATCGATTTCAAGAACACCGTCATCATCATGACCTCCAACGCCGGGACCGACCTGATCGTCAAGCTCTGCGCCGATCTGGACACCTGGCCGGACCCGGAGGGCCTCGCGGAGGCACTCCACCCCGAGCTCTTGAAGACGTTCAAGCCGGCCTTCCTGGGGCGGGTCACGCTGGTGCCCTACTACCCGCTCACGGACAGCGTGATGCGCACGATCATCGAGCTCCAGCTGGGCCGCGTCGCCCGGAGGGTCCGGGAGAGCTACCGGGCCTCGTTTCGCTACACGCCCGAGCTCGTCTCGAGCATCGCCGACCGCTGCCGGGAAGTCTCGAGCGGCGCCCGGAACGTGGACCACATCCTCACGCGAAGCCTCCTGCCGGAGCTCTCCGCGGAGTTTCTGGCCCAAATGGCCACCGGCCAGCCGATCGCCGCGGTGGAGGTTTCGGTGGATGGTCAGGGGTCCTTCCGGTACGCGATCGAGTAGCGGAGGATCGCATGCCACCGCGAATGCGGGGGGGTCCCGATTGTGGGAACACCCTGGAAACTGCGCAACTTCCTCCGGGCGGTCGCGAGAATAGGGACGTCGATCGACGCCACAGGTTGGCTGAGGATCGTGGAGACCGCTGAGGCAGGAGTGGCAACTTCGGAAGCTCCTGCCACCGGGCGAACCCGGTCGCGGGCCGTTACTTTCAGCAAGGGAGGTGTGTCATGCCGGCGTACGCGAAGATCGGTGACATCAAGGGAGAATGCACAGACAAGAACCACAAGGAATGGGTCATCCTCGAGTCGATGAGTTCGCCCATCCATCGGTCCATCCCGCAGGGAGCCAAGGACATGCAGCGAAGCCGGGGCGAGACGACCCTGGGGGACATCGTCCTGGTGCGGCAGCTGGACAAGTCATCCGTCAAGCTCCAGGAGGCGTGTGCCTCCGGGAAGTTCTTCCCGGAGGTCGAGATGCACTTCTGCACCGAAGTCAAGGGGAAACGGGAGCCCTATCTGAAGTACAAGCTCAAGGACGTCATCGTCACCAGTTACAGTTTTCATGGCAACGCCAGCGGCAATCCCCTGCCCTCCGAGGAGGTGACGCTGGGTTTCTCGGAAGTCGAGTGGACCTACGTGGTCGTGGACCCGAACACCGGCGATCCCAAGGGGAACGTGCCCGGCAAGTACTCTCCGGGAGCCGGAGCCTAGAACCGCACCGGGGCATCTGGC
>JAFGQW010000176.1 GCA_016935485.1 Planctomycetota bacterium
GACGAGAGCTCCTACCAGGGCGGCACGATGGGCGCGGTGCATCCGATCGCGTGGTACCAGGACGTTCCGGGATTCGGCCGCGCGTGGTACACGGCGCTGGGGCACACGCTCGACACGTACTCCGCCCCGTTTTTCCGCGACCATCTGCTCGGCGGGATCCTGTTCGTCAGCCGCGCCATGCGCACGCCCGCGATCACGTCCGTGCAGGCGTACGGCGCCAGCTCGGGCACGCCGGTGCCCAGTCTTTCGGCACGGCTCATCTCCCCGACCGCGGCCGGTCTCGTGCTCTCCGGGGCCACGCCGGGTGGCGCGGGCATCCTCGGCGTGAGCACGTGCAGCGCGGCGGTGGCGTCGCCGCCCTACACGGTGCTCGTCGACCTCGGCGCCGTGCATCGGGTCGGGCTCCTCACCATCGGCTTCGACGCCGCCGGGCGGTTCGAGCTCCCCGTGCCCCTGCGCCCCGCACTCCCCGTCTTCCTCGGGACATCCCTGTTCCTTCAGGGGGCACAGGTGTTCCCCACCGTGGGCCTCTCGAACGGACTCGAGATCGGGCTCACTCCATAGCGGCAAGCGGGCCGCACCCGCCTGGCCGGCGCGGGCATGCGTCCGCTTGACCGCCGCCGCCGGGGGCGATACCTTCGACCAGGAGTTCCAACCGGAGCGAAGCGGCGTCGCGACCGCCCGACTCGGGCCAGCGCAGAGCGGTTGCGGCGGACAAGAGTCGCGGGCGCCCTCCGTGTGCGATCCGGAAGTCAGTAGGGAAGGAAGAACTCAGGAGGTAGGTCGGTCGATGCCTCAGATCCACGTCATCCGCCAGCAGGACTGTCTGTCGAGTGTCGCGGCCGCGCACGGCCTGCTGCCCGCGACGATCTGGGACGATGCCGGAAACGCGGACCTCAGGAAGCGGCGTAAGAACCCCAATGCGCTGGCCCCGGGCGACGAGCTGGTGATCCCCGATCTGCGGTGCCGCCAGGAGTCCGCGGCGTCCGCAGCGAGGCACCGGTACCGCCGCAAGGGTGTTCCCGAGAAGCTCCGTATCCGGCTCGAGGACGAGACGGGCGAGCCGCGGGCCGCGCTGCCCTACACGGCGATCATCGACGGCGTCCATTCCGAGGGCCAGACCGATGCCGACGGCCGCCTGGAGATTTCGATCCCACCCGCCGCGCGCGACGGCCGGCTGCTTCTCGGCGAGGCCCGGGAGGAGATCCACGAGCTGGCGCTCGGCGGGATCGACCCGATCGACACGCTGTCGGGCGCGCAGCAGCGGCTGGACAACCTGGGCTACGCCTGCGACCGGCTCGACGGCGCGCTCGACGCGACCACGGTCGATGCCCTGCGCGAGTTCCAGGCCACCTACGAGCTCGACGTGACCGGCCGCTATGACGAGGCCACGCAGGCCAAGCTGGAGGAGGTCCATGGCTGCTGACAGGGAGCACCGCCGATGAGTGGCAACGTGGCCCGTTGCTCGACCAACGTGCTGCGGGGCGCCGGCCCCCAGTGGTTCGTCGACTACCTGCCCATTACCGGCGGCAACCAGGTGGAGCTGTTCGTCGACGGCGAGGGCTACGGACAGTCGCTCCTCGATGCGCTCGCTGCCGCCCAGCGTCAGGTCCTGCTCACCGGGCTCCATTTCGATCCCGACTGGCAGCTGACGCGCGCGCGCGGTGGAGGCTCCGCCCACAGTCTGCTCAACGTCCTGCGCGGTGTCGCCCAGCGCGGCGTCGACATCTACCTCATCGTCAACCAGTTCTGGCGCGACGAGATCCGCGCCCAGAGCGGGATCCTCCGGGGCGCGATCACGCGCGCCGGCCACCTCGACTGGTACCTGCCGAAGACGATCCGCCTGTTCGACGGCCTGCGCTCCTTCGCGAACGTGCACTGCCGGACCGACGTCCATCGCGGCTTCGTGATGTCCACCCACCACCAGAAGACCGTGGTGATCGACGAGACGGTCGCCTATGTGGGCGGCATCGATCTGACGGCCGTCGACGGCGACCGGTGGGACACCAACCGGCACGTGATCGCGCCCACGGAAGCGGCCGACGTGCGCAACGCGCAGCTGCCCGAGAAGCTGTGGCACGACGTGCATATGAAGCTCCGCGGGCCGGCGGTCCGGTTCGTGCTCGACAACTTCCACGCGCGCTGGAACCACGGCCGGCTGCTCAAGAACCTCGTGGTCCGCACCCACCAGCGCGTCGTGCACGTCCAGGGTGTGGCGGTGAGCTGGGAGGAACGCTACCTCCACGCCGAGGAAGACCGGCAGCGGCACCTCTTCGGGCGCATCGCCGATCCGGGCGGGGTCTACCAGAACCTGACGCGCGTCGACGCCGGGGCGCCGGCGATCACGTCGCGGCGCGGCCGCACCGACCCGATCCAGCAGACCTGCGGGCCGAGCGCCGTCGCCTCGCTCGCCGGCACCAAGATCCAGGTCGTGCGGTCGATGCCGCAGGGTGAGTTCGTGGCCGGCCGGCAGAAACCGGCCTGGAACCTGAGCACGCTCGACTGGGAGCGGTCGGCCAAGGATGCCTACCTCGTCGGCATCCGTGCGGCGCGCCAGTACGTCTACCTCGAGAACCAGTGGGTCTCGGACGAGCACATCTGGGCCGAGCTCGAGCGCGCCGCGCGGCGCAACCGCGGCAACCCGAACTTCCGGATCCTCGTGATGCTGCCGCGCAATCCGCTCGCCGCAGCCGGCTACGGCACCAACCAGGACGTCGACCTCTCCTCCGAGGTCAATGCCGTGGTCGCGGCGTGCGCCAGCGCAGCGCAGTTCGGGATGTACTGCATCGTCGCGCCGATTCCGAGCGGTCGCCGCGCGTCGCTCGGCCTGTCACCCGACGACATCGCGCGCTACGGCGACTCGACCGCGCAGATCTACGTTCATTCGAAGGTGCTGGTCGTCGACGACCAGTGGGCGCTGATCGGCTCCGCGAACGCTGGCGGCATCTCGCTCGAGGGAGTCAGCAACCCGGGGGCGACGTACCGCGGCGCCACACCGGACAGCGAGCTGAGCGCGATCATCTACGATGAGGCCTTCGCGCGGCAATTCCGCCAGACCCTCTGGGCCGAGCACCTCGAGGATCCGGCGGTACGCCGCCTGAACGTGCCGGCCGCCGCCGATCTGTTCCGGTCGAAGGCCAGCGCGAACCGGCACCGGGTCCGGTTCGCCGGCGACTACGCGGCCGCGGTTCGCCGCGGCGGGGACGCCGTGCGCCGGGTGCCGGCGAGCGTGGTGCAGGCCGTGCAGCAATCGGCGCGGATCGTGTCGAGCCGCGGGTCGGCGGCGGTGCCGCTCGCTCCCGACCAGGTCACGACCTTCGCCATGACGCTCGAGGAGCCGGGTCAGGGCTACACGCTCCACTACCGCTGGTCGCTGCGGGACTCGAGCGACGGCGCGTGGCTGCTGCGCGGCCTGCCGTCGGATCGTGTCGTCCAGCACTACGGGCCCGAGCCCGTGGCGTACATCCCGTCGCGCACGGCCGAGACGCTGCGCGGCCGGATCCGCGGCCGCTCGGCAGCGCGGATGCTGTGCCGGATCATGGTGACGCCGGCCGGTGTCGCCCCGCGCCGGTCGGGAGCCGACCAGGACCGCTACAGCGTGCTGGTCGAGCTGCCGATCACGCTCGACGGCACGTGATCGCCTCTCGGGTGCGGCCCCGCCGCCCTCGAAGCCGCACCGAGTCCACCGGGTATCGCCCAGACCTCGCACCTCGGCCCCGATCGACTCCCGGCGTTGACTGCACTCCGAGCCTCGGATACCCTCCCGGGTAGGCCAGAACCGCGTTCGTTTCTCCTGTCCGCATCGCTGCACAAGACGTGCGGGAGGGATTCTGCCCGGGCGAGCCGGCGCCGGCGATGCATCCCGAAGGCAGCTGCGTCGTCATGGGTCGAACCGTTCGCTCCTTCGCGTGCTTCTTGCTGCTGGTCTTGCCCGGGCTTCTCGGCTCCGGTGCGTCCGACCAGGAGTCCGAAGCCGCGCGCCTGGCACGGCGGGTCCAGAATGACATGCTGCCGGCCTGGGGCCGGCGCGAGGACCTGGCCGCGCTTCTCGATCGCGCCGGGTCGCGAGACCTGCCGTGCCTGTTCGAGGCGGTGCGGGAGATCGCGCGACGGCACGATGATCTGGCGATCCAGTGCGAGATGATGGTGTGCGCAGTCGCGGCGATATCTCCGGAAGCATGGCGGGCGGCATGCGCGGGCTGGACCTGCTCGCTCTTCTCCGCGGGAAGCTCGACGACGGCGGCGACTCGATGACCAAGATGGATCACGCGCGCAAGGAGCTTGGTCTCGCGATCGCTTCCCTGCCGCCGGACGCGGTATTCAACATCATCTGCTACGGCGACGGGGTGAAGGAATGGAAGGCGGGGCCGGTCGAGGCCACCGCGGCGAACAAGGCGGCGGCCGGAAACTGGATCGAACGGATCGTTCCCGAAGGGTTGACGAA
>JAFGQW010000177.1 GCA_016935485.1 Planctomycetota bacterium
CGGGCAGACGCCTTCGCCTGCTCGATCTTGTCCCCCGCCATGCTGCCGGAGGTGTCGATGACGAGGATCACGTCGCGGGGCACGAAGTCCTTCGCCTCGGCGAACGGCGGCGTGACCAGGAGCGAGAACCAGCCGTCGCCCTGCCGGCCCCGGAACGTCTTGAGCACGAGCGGCGGACGGGCCTCCGCCACGCTGGCCTCGACGACGAGGTCGCCGTCGAGCCGCGCAGCCGTGCGCTCGAGGGAAACCAGGCATTCTCCCGGCCCGCGCCGGACGATCTCCATGCCGGCAGCCCGGCCGGTCACGCTCTCGAGCGGCACCGACGACCGGAGGGTCAGGGAGAACGTGAGATCCTCGTCGGTCTGCGACGCCTCGGCGCCGAGAGCCAGCGGATAGACGTACCGGAACGCGCCGCGCTCGAGCGGCACGCGCTCGAGATAGGTGATCTCGACCACGGTCTCGACAGCGGGAAGCACCGGGAACACCGAGAGCCGGAACTTGCTCCGGCCGATCTGCTCCACGAGCGCAGGATCGCGCCGGCTCCGCACGATCTCGTCGTACACGCGCCGGGCCTGTCGCCGTTCCGCGAGCAGCCCCTCGAGCCGCTTGCCGCCGACCTCCATCGCCACGTCTCGAAGGGCCGCTCCTTCGGGCAGCGGGAACACGTAGATCGCCTCCAGCGCGCGGGCGTACGGATTGACGAAGACCTGGCGGACCGTGGTGCGCGCGATTCCGTCCTCCAGCACGGCGGTGACGCGGTGCGAGCGGATCCGGATCGGCGGCTCGCCCGACCTCGGCACGAGCAGTCCAGCGGCAAGCGCGGGTGAGGTCAGAGCCAGCAACAGCTGGACGGAGAGCGTGACAGCACGGCACATGGCATCCTCCCGGGGGTGTGCCCGCCCGGTTCCCGACCCCCGGCGGGCGGAGCATCGCGAGCCTGGAACGAGCCGCGTGCTCGCTCGGTTCGAACCTGCTCGCGCCCCGCGGGCGCAATTCGCCCGCGCCACGCAGCGCGCGCACTTCGCGCGCGCCACCCGCACCCGCACCCGCACCCGCACGGCAACCCCACGCTTCACGCGCACTCGGAATCCATGTGGGATGGAAGTAATGAAGCGAGATCCGGGCACCACGGGAGGTCCTGTCCGATGAGTGAGGGCGGCAAGAGATTCGACGCCGTCCTGATGATGCGGTCCGTTCGCGACCGCATCTCGGCGGCGATCCAGGGAATGACGCTCGAGGAGGAGCTCGACTGGCTGGCATCGCAGGACATGGAGGATCCCTTCCTGCGGCGCCTCCGGGACCGAGCGGCCCGGCAACGCGCGGCCGGCGAGGATGCTCCGCGCCGCCGCTGACCGGTGTGCGTGGTTCGCCGGGGCACCGCCCCTCCCCGCGATCGGCCCGCTCCGTCCGCCGGCTCGGAACCTCGTGCACGAGTCTGGAATCCCAGACTCGCGCGCCGATCGGCCGGTCCGCGGCGGCCGGTCAGGCGCCGAGGAGCGCGAGCGAGAGGACCTTGCCGTGATCGAGCGGCCGACCGCGCGTCACAGCTTGGTCTCCACAACGGCGAGGAAGACGCGGTGAATGAGGATGTCCCGGTCAGCGCAGATGGCCAGCACCTCCCGGACCGCGCGAAACGGCGCGCGCCGATCGCACCGGATGAGGATCGGGATCTCGGAGAACTTGGTCTTGGGGTCGACCTTGGACCGCGCGATCGGGTAGATCCAGGCCTTGAGCTCCTCCAGGCTGAGCTCGCTTCGCTTCACCGCGAACCGGCTCGCCCCGGTCCCGGCATCCCACGGGATGCTGACGGTCAGCCAAGGTTTGACGCCCGTCCCGCGGTTGCACACCCTGGATTGGGGCAGGTCGACGCGCACGTGGCCGTGCTCTACGGCAGGATCCGCTACCACGAGGTCGATCCGCACCTCGATCCCTCGCTCCGGGAATGGAAGCCGGATGCCGGAGAGTCGCACCTTCCCCTCGGCCGTGGCGCGAGCGCGGCGCACACGGACACACGCATCCCAGATCGTGATCACGTGCTGGAAGGAAACCGCCGGCTCGGCGTCGATCTCCATCCAGCCCTGCTCCGGATCCGGCTCGAGCGCGAGGAGCTTCTCGTAGACCTTGGTTGCGCAGTCCGGCAGGAGACCGACCGACTCCCCGTTGATGGAGCAGGCGCAACCTCCCGGACTCGCCGCGAGCCGGAGGAGAATCCGCGCCGCCGCCTCCGGACCCGCCGCCTCCTCGGGCGACGCGAACAGCCTCGCGTGGCGATAGTACGCCTCGAGGGAGAGCGTCATCATGGCCGTGGCATACACGCGGCCGCCGTCCGCACCCCACGGGCCGACCGGATCCCAGGACCCTTCCGCGCAGCCGTCTTTCCGCTGGTGCTCGACGATGGCCTTCTTCATGGCCTCGTTCCACTTCGCCCACGACGGCCCGCCCAGCTGGAACATGGCCGCCGTGCCGTGGTACCAGTAGTACATGTCGATCGACCCGTCTTCTTCGCTCCAGCGCGGCAGACGCGCGAGGCAGAGCTCCGCGCCCTGACGGATCGGTTCCGACCTCGCCGGATCCTCCCCGAGGAACACGCGGCACAGCATGGCCAGCGCGGTGATGGCCTCGCTCCGCGAGCGGGGCCACTTCTCCTCGCGGCCCGGCGCACGGACCGGGCTCACTCCTCTCTCGACGTATCCGCATCGCCCGGTGGCCGGATCCGTCATCCGGTCGAGCCACCCGCGGCCACCCTCGAGCGAGCTCTCCGCGACTTCGAGCCCGGCCCACTGCGCGGTCTTCAGCGCCAGGACCGCCCAGCCCGTCACGGAGGTATCGTTGTCGCCGGGCCGAACCGTGTAGCGCCAGCCGAGCTTTCGCGTGCCCGAGGGATCCGGATTCTGCGCCTGGCAGAGGAAGGCCAGCGCCTTCTCCACCGCGGGACGCAGGATCGGGCTGTCGGTCATGGCATACGCTTCCACAAACGCCAGGGTGGCGATCGCGTGCGAGTACATGAAATGGCCGGT
Source organism: Planctomycetota bacterium (assembly GCA_016935485.1). Taxonomy (GTDB): domain Bacteria; phylum Planctomycetota; class JAFGQW01; order JAFGQW01; family JAFGQW01; genus JAFGQW01. Next base: position 3,018 of record JAFGQW010000177.1, read on the forward strand.
CCGCAAACCGAAGCATCCCTCCGGATCCTGGATACGGCGCAGGTGCTTGATGGCCTCGCCCACGGTCTTCTTGTACGGGCCCGCCTGGTGCGTGTGGCCGCTACCGAGGAACGCGAGAATCGCCAGACCCGTCAGTCCCGGGTCGTACAGCGGAATACCCTTGCCGTCGCATGCCGCGCCCCGGCACTGGGCGGCGAAGCCGTCGCTGTCCCAGTAGCCCGCGTCCGGAACCTGGTGGCGCGCCAGCCACTCCAGGCCGAGCTCCACCGCCGGCGTGGTGCCCTCGCCTCCGTACCAGCGCCTCAGTCCGGTCTTCGCCCCACGCCGGCCGGCGAACACGCCCCGCGTGCCGGTCGCGAGGCCCGCAGTCTCGTCCGGCGAGCGCGCTGCCGGTGGGCCCGAAGGTTCCTGCGCGCGCGCCGCGGGGCCGCCCGCGAGCCACGCGGCGACGAATAACCCACCAAGCACCACGACTCTGTCGAGCTTTCCCATGGCAGCCTCCCGCCGTTCCCGGGATCCGGTCGC
>JAFGQW010000178.1 GCA_016935485.1 Planctomycetota bacterium
GCCGCGCCGCTGGTCGGCGATCCTCTTCATGCGACTCGACAGGTCGCTCAGCACCTCGGCGAGCCAGGCGAGCTGCTCCTGGATCCGTTCCACGCTCCGCGTCGGTCCTCCCGCTGGTGATGACATCCTCCGGCTCCCGTGGTCGGGCTCCCCGTGCTCGGGCCGGTGCGCTGCAGCCCGGCGATCGGGAAGCGTTTTCCTCGTGTCGTGATCTGATCTACGCCCGGAGGAAAGCACACGGTGTGCCGGTCGGCGATGTCGATGCGCCGGCGCGCCGCGGTGCAGACAAGCACCGCAACCGACGCGTTCCGATCCCGATGTGCTCGCGCGGGTTGCGGCGTCGCGCGCCGGAAGCGCGAAGATGGAATTGCGGACGCTCCGATCCCGCTCCCGAGGAGCCCGCCGGGCCGCCGCGTTCAGGAATCTCGACACGATGGCGAAACCCGGGCAGTCCGGAGGACCTCCGACGGCGCACCGGCCCGCGCACGCCGGAAGCTTCTTCCCGCACTCCCGCGGGCGCAGTCCGCCTGCGCCACGCAGCGCGCGCAGCCCGCGCGCGTCACCCGCGGGCACGGGGTCCGCGGGCACGGGGTCAGACCCCGTTCCGAAGCGGAACGGCGTCAGACCCCAGTCGGCCTCACCCGCGCACCCGCCCGCGCCGGGTCGGTACAGAGAATCGCCCGGCGACCCGCAGGCCGCCGGGCTTTCTCCAGGAGGTCTTTTCGGCCGCCGGCGGCCGGCTCCCGCGTCTTGCGCAGGAGCGGCTCCGCCGGCGAGCCGCTGGCTCTATTCGGAAAGCGCCGCCGCCACCAGGCAGCCCTTGGCCACGCTGGTGAGCGGATCCTCGGCGCGCCGGATCGCCTTGATCTTGATCGGGAAGTCGAGCTTCTTGAACTCGTCCTGGAACACCTCGATGAAGCCGTGCGGGCTCGAGGTGCCGCCGGCGCACACGATGTCGATGGGTTCCGGGAACTCCGGCATGCCCGCCGAACCGAGGAACCGGCTCTTGATGTTGGTGAGCGTGTAGTTGATCAGGTTGCGGTAGTAGATGCACACCGCCTCCTGCTCCCGGCCCTTCGGCCGGGTGAGATCCATCTCCTGCTCCTTGATGTACGTGGCCTTGCTCACCGGGATGCCGAGCACCGCGGCCACGTTCTTGTCGATCCAGTCCCCGCCCCGGGTGGTCGAGAAGGTGAGCGCGGGAATCGACTTGAACGCCACGCAGATGTTGAACATTCCGCCACCGCAGCTGATGCCGATGCCGGAGAAGTCCTGGTCCGCCAGCTCCGAGAAGACCACCGCGTGCCCCTCGTTCATCGCCCGCGGCGTGTAGCCGAGCTTCTGCAGCAGCCCCTCGAAGACGCCCTGGTGGTAGATCACGTTGGCGGTCGAGTCGATGGGCTCGCCCGGCACCGAGAAGAAGCAGACCTCGCCCGGGTTCTGCGGCTGGCCGAGCACCTTCTCGATGATGAGCCGGATCATCGTCATCGCGTCCACCTCGGCCGGGCTGAGCATCCCGTCGCGCATCGGCCGGCGCGTGGTGCGGTTGAAGATGTTCGCGAGCTGGAACGCCTCGTCGCCCAGCACGATCATCGTGTTGTTGTGGATGACGTAGGGCACCTTCAGCTTCGTGAGCAGGTTCTTGGAGTGAACGTCCTGGCGGATGTCGATGAAGGCGTTGCGCTCCATCTTGATCGTGATTCCGCCCGCCTCGTTCTGCACGGCGGAAACCAGGTTGGCCGTCCCGACGTCGAGCCCCTTGCCGAGGGACACCCGCACGCCGGACGGTTCCGTACCTCCCGCCGCGATCTCGGCCGCCGGCGCGGCCACCGTCCCCTCGGTCGGGGCGCCGGCCTCCGTCCAGCTGTGCCCGTCGGCGCCGCCCGCGACCCGATCGTCATGGTCACCCACGTGCTTGGTCATCCTTCACCTCTCGTCCAGCTTCCCCGGCGCCCGCTCGGCTCCGGTGCAATCCCCAGACCTCCCTCGCGGCAGCGGTGCCGGCTCCGCCGCGTCGCGCCGCCAGGCGCAGGCAACCGCGTCGCCGGCGGCAAAAAACCGCGCTGCCGCTACGCCCCGTTTGCGGAGCCGGGCCCCGCCGGGCGGTCACTTCCGATCCGATTTGAGACCCAGGTTCTTCAGGCGCTCGAGGTTCTCCGCGATGCCTCCCGTCCTGGTCTCCTTGACCTTGATCTCTCCGATGTTGCTGTCGACCTTGCCGTCCAGCTCGTGCGAGAAGATGCGCTGGATGGTCAGCTTGATGTCTTCCGGACTGGTGCCGACGTCGGCGCCAGGCTTGAGGCTCGCGAGCTTGGCGCTCAGCTCGGCGCTGATCTGCGCCATCTTCTTCTCGAGCAGCATCTCGAGCGCGCCGGCCTCGGCGGCCGCTTTCGGCGCCGGCGCCGCCGCCGCGATCGCCTCGAGCTCGCGGTTGCGGCTCTCGAGCGTCTTCAAGTCCTCCCGCATCTCGCGCAGCTCGTGCAGCAAGCTGTCCGTGGCGGGCTGGTTCTCCCGGACGGCCTTCAGCTCAGCCGTCAGGCTGGCGATCTGCAGGCGATAGTCCTCGCTCTGCGCGCTCGCTCCCCGCGCCGCCTCGAGCTCGGCCTCGCGCCGGCGGATGAGCTCGTGCAGCTGCCCCGCCGATCCGTCCCGCGCCGCCTCCTGCTGCCGGAGCTGCTCGATCTCGGCGTGGAGGCCGGCGTTCTCCTCGGCGAGCGCTCGCGCCCGCTCCATCTCGGCCTGCAACCGATCGACGTGCTCGGCCAGCCCGCGCTTCAGCTCGTTCGCCATCTCCTCGTACTGGGCGTTGGACTGCTGCAGGTCCTCGAGCCGGCGCCGGTGCTGCTGCTGCTCGGCAAGCAGCCGGTCGAACTCCGCCTTGGACTCGTCGACCAGCCGCTGGCGCTCCTCCTCGCCGAGGGCGGCTTCCCGGCCGCGCTGGACGTTCTCCACCGCCTGCTGGATCAGGTCGTAGATCAGCGAGGTCCGGATCACCTTGACCTGGCGCTTGCCCCGTCTCTCCAGATCGGTGACGGACGTCAGGTAGGAGTTCTGCTCGATCGCCGCCCTGACGTCGATGTGAACGTCTGTGGTCATCCTCTTGCCCTTCGCGCGCGACGGGGCCATAGGTTTGCCATCGGATGGATCCAAAGCTCCATCGGCTCCACGGAGACGGGACTTAATAGCGAAACCCGATCCCGGTGGCTGGCGCCCGCCGCCGCGGCCCCCGGTGCCCCGCCGCCCCCCCGGCCGGGCTCGCCGGAGCCTCCAGACGCCAGGAAGAGGACCGGACGATGCGATTTCCGCCGGGCCCGGGGGCCGTTCCGGCGGCCCGGCGGCGCGCGCTCGGGATTTACGGCAGGTCCGCCGCGGCGTCCGGCCGAAAGAGTAAGGACGATGCGAAAGGAATCGACGGCGACCTTGGAATGCTCCGAGTGCGGAAACGACAGCATGACAGTCAGAAAAGTGCGCGGCGCCCGGGTCTTCGAGTGCCAGTTCTGCGGCGCGCTCGAGGGCGACGTTGCCGCCGTGCGCGAGGTTCACCAGGAGCGTGACGCCGCCCGCCGGGGCATGGACCCGCTCGTCTACCCCCTCGTGGAAGCGCTCGAGCGGATGCCGCACCTCCGGGTGCGCGAGGCCAGCGCCGGGGCGAGCGAGGAGTGCATTCCGCCCTACGTCCAGTTCCACGTCGAGGAGCGCAACGGCGCGCTCCGCCACATCGAGCGCCTGCTGCAGTCTCTCGAGATGAGCCACCGCCGCACGCGCCGGATCTGGGCGCTCGAGGCGCACTACACGCACAGCGAGCTCCGGTTCGCGCTCCGGCCGCGCTTCATGAAACCCGTCGGGGACCTCGACCCCGACGAGATCCGGGACGCCCAGCTGGACCTGCGCCTCCTGGCCGAACGGCTCGAGCGCGACATGGGGCTGTCCTGGTGGGCGTGAGCCCCCGCCGCACGCCTTCTCCCCCCCACCTCCGTCTCCGGCTCGGGGCCTGCGCCGGAATCGCTTCCCGGGTTTCAGGCGGGGACCTCGCCCGGATCCGCAAGCATGTGGGAAGCTGTTCCGGCGCCGGCCCTGGGCTCTTGATCTTCGCCTCCCGGAGCGGTATCATTACACGCACGAGAAGAAAAAAGGGTCCTCGCGAAGAAGAAGGGTCCTCGCCGGGACTCGACAGCCAGATTGGATGCGCGAACTGTCCGTGCATTCGGGAGCAGCGTCGCGTGCCTCGGAGCCTCCGAGGCCGTGCCCCGATCCGGGAGGAGGCAAGAACAGATGGCGAACGACGTCAGAACGATCGAATGCAAGCACTGCGAGGCGCGCTACAAGATCCCGGCCTCCTTCGCGGCCCACAAGATCACCTGCAAGCGCTGCGGAAACCCGATCTTCCTCCGGTCGCGGACGACCACCAAGCGGCACACGACGGTGCGGCGCTACACGCGCGTCAAGGGCGCCGTGCAGCCCCAGGCCGTCTCGCCGCTCCTGTATGTTTCCGGCGCCGCCTGCCTGGTGTTGCTGGCCGCGGTCATCATCTACCTGACGGCACTGTGATCGCATCGCGCCGCTGACGCGACCGTCGCGCGCCGCCGGCGAGCGCGCACGAGCACGCGCCTCCGAAGCCGGATTGCCGCCGCGGCAGTCCGGCATTGTCGTGTACGGGCGGCAGGCGGGACCCGCGCGCGCCGCGACCCGCGGGTCCCCGCCGCCGGTTGCGCGCCTGCCGCGCCGCCACCGCGCCGGCGGGACGGGCGCCCTGCCCTCGACGACGACCTCGTGCCTGGGCTTCCCGTCACGGAGCTTCCGGCTCAGCCGGGCGGCCGCGGCTCCTCCTCCGGGCCGCCGTGGCTCTCCGGGGCCGGCGCGGAAACCCCGGAAGCGGTCTGGCCGCCGTGGCCCTCACGCGGGGCGGGGTCCGAGGCAGGCAGGTCGTCCGGCGGCAAGACCGGCACGTCGACGTCGGCATCCGGCAGCTCCGCGAACGGCGGGCGCTGCGGCTCCGGCGCGTCGGAGTCGGCGGCGGCGTTCTCCGCGGGGGCGGCGGCGTCCTCGAGTCCGGCCGCCGCGGCGGGCGCAACGCCGTCCGCGCCCGGATCGGCGCCGGCCTCCGGCGGCGGCGGCCCGCCCGCGCCGCCGGCCGCAGGCGCCGCCGCCTCGAGGGGCTCGCCGAGGATCTCGCGCGCCAGCCGCCGGTAGTCGATGCTGCCGTTGGCGTCGGGATCGTACTCGAGCACGGTCTTGCCGTGGCTCGGCGCTTCGGCCAGGCGCACGTTGGAGCGGATGCAGGTCCGCGTGACGAACCGCCCGAAGTAGCGGTTCATCTCCTCCAGCACCTCCCGCGCGAGATTGGTGCGGGGATCGTAGCGACAGGGGACGATGCTCGACAGGCGCAGCCGCGGGTTGAGCCGCGTGCGGACCAGCTCGACCACGCTCATCAGCTTGGCCATGCCCTGCAGGGCGAAGTACTCCGTCTGCATGGCGATCATCACCTCCTCGACGGAGGTGAGCGCATTGAGGCTCAGCAGCCCCAGCGAGGGCGGGCAGTCGATCAGCAGGAAGTCGTAGCGGCGGCTCGATTCCGGCCGGGACGGATCGCCGCGCAGGAACTCGAGGATGGCCTCGCGCAGGATGGTCTCGCGTCCGACCACGCCCACGAGCTCCACCTCCGCCCCCGCCAGATCGATGTGCGCGGGGACGACGTCGAGGTTGCCCCGGCGGATCACGACGTCCGCCAGCCGGGCCTCGCCGCTCAGCACGTCGTAGATCGTGCGCTCCAGCTGGCCCGGGTCGATGTCGAGGTGCATCGTCAGGTTGGCCTGGGGATCGATGTCCACCAGCAGCACCGCCAGGCCGCGCTCGGCCAGCGCGGCGCCCAGGTTGACCGCCGTGGTGGTCTTGCCCACCCCGCCCTTCTGGTTGATGATCGCGATGGACCGCATGGGGGCAGATTATAGGGCCTCGCCCCGGGAGAACCACCCCGAAGGCCCGGACGGAGCTATCCGGGCCGGCCCCCGGGCAGGTCCATCAGGCGCAGCGGCGCCTCGGCCTTGGTGAGCTCGGCGAGCACCAGGGTCGCGTAGGAGCCCTTGGGCAGCGTGAAGCCGACCAGAACGTCGGCGCCGCACGCCTCCAGCGTCGCCGCGGAGAGCGGGAAGCGGTACGGGCGGCGGACGCCGCGCGACCGCAGTCCTCCGGGCAGGCGGAACAGCTCGAGATCGATGCGCTCCTCGGCGAGCAGCCGGCGCTCGGCCTCGCCGGGGGCCCCGCTCGCCAGCAGCCCCTGCGTGCCGTAGACCGGGCCGGAGGGACTCACCTCGAAGCTGCGGAGCCGTTCGGCCTCGGCGGCGGGGTCCTCGACCACAAAGACGCGGCCGTTGCGGTGGAGATAGGCGAGGTCCCCCGGCACCAGCCGGTCGAGCGTGGCGAGGCGGTCGACCAGGAGCCGGTTGAAGAGGTAGGACTGGTAGGCGGACACGAAGAAGCGGCGGCGCTGGCCCGGAATGCTCCGGAGCGCCGCCTCGCGGTCACCGGTGCGCCCGAGCACGCTCAGGTAGCGCTTCTCCACCGTGAACATGCCCGGCAGCGCTTCGGCCGCTGCCGTCACCTCGCCTCGCCGATAGTGCGCCAGCGCCTCGTCGAAGCGCTCGTTCCCGCCCCCGCCGTCGCCGAGAATGCAGGCGGCGAGGAGATCGGCGTCGCGCGTGAGCAGCGCGCGGCCGACCAGGTGCGAGTTGCCGAGGATGCCGAAGCGCTGGCGGTCGTAGTAGTTCGGCACGCCGCGATGCTCGAGCACCGCGAGGATCCGGCGCGCCGAGGCGATCCGCGCGGGATCGACGCCCCGGATCCGGATGCCGAAGCGGTTGCCGGCGAGGTGGCCCACGCGGAGCTTGTGGGGATGGCGGGTGATCTCGAGCACCTCCACCCCCGCCACGCTCAGCTGCTCGAGAAGCGGCACGTCGCCGTACTCGAGGCTGAGCCACTGGGTGGCGACCGCGTGGCGGTCCTTGAGGCCGGCGTACCCGAAGGCCTCCTCGGGCAGCCGGAGCGCACGGGCGATCTTGCGGACCGCGTCGAAGGTGCTGAGATCGCGCTTTCGGATGCGGAAGAAGACGTGGTTGCCCTGGCCCGCGAACGGGTAGAGCGGGATCTCGTCCACGACGAAGTCCTCGGGCTCGGCCTTGATCGTGCCGCCGAGCCCCTCGTGGTCACCCGTAAGATGGGGCAGGATCACGGTCCCCTCCGGCAGATGGTCCGGTCGTCCGGCGTCGCCGCACCGCCCGGGCGGCGGTAGGCCGCCGAAAGCATAGCCGGTAACCGGGCGCCGTTCCGGCCCGGCTCCGCCGCCGGCCGTCCGGGCGGGCCCCGCCTTGCCAGCCCGGTTTCGCCCGAACCTTGACCGGGCCCCGGCGGCGCATAGAATACAGCTCGGCACAGCGAGAGCCCCCCCTCGACCGACCTCGGGCCTCGGGTCGAGGGGTCTCGATGCCGACCTGTCTCCCTGGGGCGGTTCGGAGGCCTGGGCACTTTGATCGTTTGGGGGATCGCATGAGACGGCTGTCCTGCATCCATCCCGGCGCGTGGCTCCTCGTGATCCTGGTGGCGACGGCCTGTTACTCCGCGCCGCCGCCGAAGAAGCCGCTGGAGGTCGTGCGCACCGACACCAGTCCCGACTTCGCGGGTCTGCGCGAGGAGCTGGTGGATATCGTGGTCCTGCCCGCGCGGCCGCCGCAAGGCGAGCCGTCGGCAGCAGGCCCGCATCTCCAGCGGTTCCGGCGTCTGGTCTACCAGGGGCTGCTGGACAAGGGCTACAGCCCCCTCGAGCTGGGGTACGTGGACAAGCAGGTCCTCGGGGACGCCCGCGGCGATCCGTTCGATCCCGACGACAATCTCGGCCGCTTCGAGGAGGACGCGGTGCTAGCGCTGAGCCTGAACCAGTGGGACCGCCGCTTCCTGCGCGAGGAGGGCGGCATCCTGGTGAGCGCCACGCTCTCGCTGATCCGCTCCAAGCCCAAAGCCAAGCTGTGGATGCACGAGATCCGCCACCGGCTCTACAAGGTCCCCTCGGGACGGACCGAGGTGAGCCTCACGCCGGACGAGCTGGTGGTGGACGAGCTGGTCAGGGATCTACTGCAGAAGTTGCCTCCGAGAGCGTGATCTGCGCCGGCGCGGGCCGCCGGGCTCCTTCCGGTCGCCGGCCCGCGGGTGCACCGCCGCAAGGAGCGAAGCCGTGCGGCTTGCCATCCAGCAGTTCGTGCCCGAGTTCGGCGCCGTCGAGGGCAATCGCGAGCGGCTCGCCGCCGCCGTGGAGGCCGCGCCCGAGGCGGCGGCGATCGATCTCCTCGTCGCGCCGGAGCTTGCTTTCACCGGCTACCGGTTCCGCGACCGCGCCGAGCTGGAGCGCCTGGCGGAGCCCGTTCCGGGGCCCACCACCGAGGCACTGGTTGCGCTCGCGCGGCGGCTCGATCTGCACGTCGTGGCCGGCCTCGCCGAACGCGATGGCGAGCGGGTCTACAACGCCGCCGCGCTGGTGGGACCCGCCGGAGTGGTGGGCCGCTACCGCAAGGTGCACCTGTTCGCGGACGAGCGCCGCCTCTTCGACCCGGGACGGGAACCGTGGCCCGTCCTGCGGGTGGGCGACGTGCCGGTGGGCCTGATGATCTGCTTCGACTGGATCTTCCCCGAGGCGGCCCGCACGCTGGCGCTCGGCGGGGCCTGGGTGATCGCCCTGCCGGCGAACCTCGTGCTGCCGCACTGCCAGAGCGCCGTCGTGACGCGCGCCATCGAGAACCGGGTGTTCATCGCGCTCTCGAACCGCGCCGGCGCCGACCGGCGGGAAGGCCTCGAGGCGCTGCGCTTCACCGGGCAAAGCCGCATCGTCGGGCCGGATGGCGAGGTGCTGGTCGAGTGCGAACGCGACGAGGCGGCGGTCCGCGCGGTCGAGATCGACCCGGCGCTCGCCGCCGACAAGACGCTCGCCTCGGGTAACGACATCTTCGCGGAGCGCCGGCCCGCACTCTACGGCGCGCTCACCCGGCCGCCCGGGAACGGGGCCTGACCCCGTGCCCAGAGCGCGCGCACACCGCGGGCGCCACCCGCGCGCACGCGCCACCCGCGCCCGCTGCAAGATCTGGCGCCTGACCCCAAGCGAGTTGCAGCGGATCGACGCCGGCCCTCAGGATGCGCGCGCGGCGCGCCGGCGAGCCCCCCGGTCGAGCACCCGCTTTCGCATCCGGAGGCTCCGCGGCGCCACCTCCACCAGCTCGTCCTCGTTGATGTGGGCGAGCATGTCCTCCAGCGACATGCGCACGGGCGGATCGATCCGGAGGGCGCGCTCGGCCGTCGAGGATCGCACGTTCGAGAGCTTCCGGGTCCGCTGCACGTTGACGTCGAGATCGCCCTCCTTGCAGTGCTCCCCCACGATCTGGCCCCGGTAGACCGGCTCGGTAGGTGCGACGAAGAACCGCCCGCGGTCGCGCAGGCCGTCCAGCGCGTAGGTGACCACCGGACCTTCCTCGAGCGAGACCATCGCCCCGGCCTGACGCTGCGGAATCGGCCCCTTGAACGGCTCGTAGCGGTGGAACCGATGGTAGACCACGGCCTCGCCCGCGGTGGCGGTGAGCAGACGCGTCCTGAGCCCGATCAGTCCGCGAGAGGGAATGGTGAAGTGCATGCGCGCCGTGCGCCCGTGCGCCTCCACGCGGTCCAGCACGCCGCGCCGGGGGCCGGCGATCTCCATCACCTTGCCCTGCAGCGCCTCGGGCACCTCGACCACGAGCCGCTCGATCGGTTCCGACCGGCGGCCGTCGATGTCCTTGAAGATCACGCGCGGCTGGCCGACCTGGAGCTCGTAGCCCTCGCGGCGCATGTACTCGATGAAGATCGACAGGTGGAGGATGCCGCGCCCGCTCACCCGGAAGGTCTCGGCCGTGGCGGTCTCCTCCACCCGGAGCGCCACGTCCTTCTGGGTCTGGCGGAGCAGCCGCTCGCGGAGCTGGCGGCTGGTCACGTACTTGCCCTCGCGTCCCGCAAAGGGCGAGTCGTTGACCGAGAAGAGCATGACAATGGTCGGCTCATCGATCGGCAGCTGCGGCAGCGCCTGGGGCCGCGCCGGGTCGGCCAGCGTGTCGCCGATGTCGATCCCTTCCACGCCGACGACCGCACATAGATCGCCGGTGGGCACGCGGTCGACCTCGGTGCGGCCGAGCCCGTCGAAGACGAAGAGCTGCTTGGCGACCGCCTCCACCTGCCGGCCGTCGCGCTTGAGCACGACGATCGGCCGGCGCGCCTCGAGCGTGCCGCGAAAGACGCGGCCAATGCCGATGCGGCCGACGTAGCTGGTGTAGTCGAGCGTCATCACCTGCATCTGCAGCGCGCCCGCCGCACGCACCGGCTCGGGCACGCTCGCGAGGATCTCGTCCAGCAGCGCGACCACCGACCGCTCGCGCACGGCGGAATCCCGGCTCGCCCAGCCCTCGCGCCCCGAGGCGTAGAGGACGGGGAAGTCGAGCTGCTCGTCGCTGGCGCCGAGCTCCACGAACAGGTCGAAGATCTCGTTCAGCACCTCGGCGTGGCGCTCATCGGCGCGGTCCATCTTGTTGATCACGACGATGGGCTTGAGCCCCAGTTCGAGCGCCTTGTTCAGCACGAAGCGCGTCTGCGGCATCGGCCCCTCGAAGGCATCCACGAGCAGCAGCACGCCGTCCGCGAGCTTCAGCACCCGCTCCACCTCGCCCGAGAAGTCGGCATGGCCCGGTGTGTCGATCACGTTGATCTTCACGCCCCGGTAGGGAATGGAGATGTTCTTCGAGAGGATGGTGATGCCGCGCTCGCGCTCCAGGTCCTCGGAGTCGAGAAAGCACTCGGGAATGACCTGGTCGTCCCGGAAGAGCTTGCTCTGGCGCAGCATGCTGTCCACGAGCGTGGTCTTGCCGTGGTCCACGTGCGCGATGATGGCGACATTTCGGAGCGGAATCATGGCGGGCCTCGGGGGGTCGTGCGAGCCGTCCTGGGAAAAGAGGTAGCGCAGCCCAAGCGCGGTTCAACCGGGCGGGGAGGCCGCGGGCTCGCCAGGACGGCATGTGGCAGGGCGTGCACCGATGGCGTAGAATGCCCGGCAGTGTGCCGCCGCGAGTGGGTCCGGAACGCGATGGCCGACTTTCTTCCGTGCTTCGCTGCCGGCGACGAGCGGCGCGCCTGGCAAGGACCCTGGAGAATCCGCCAAGGGACGAGGAACACGATGAGCGACCCCGCGCCTCTCCTCGAATGCCACCGCTGCGGCGCCGGATTCGACGTCGCCGGGCTCAAGCCCGACGCGCGCTTCCGGTGCGAGGCCTGCGGCGCCTGGCTCCGCGTGCCGCGCCCGAAACGCCGCGCGCCCTGGATCGCGGTGGCCTGCGCCGCCAGCGCCATCGCCGGCGCCGCGATCGTCTACCTGCTCGCCTCCACCGGCGGCGCCCCGCCGCCCGCGCCGACTCCCGCATCCACGCCGGCGCCCGCGCCCGCCCCGGAAACCGCGCGCCCGGCGGCCGCCCCCGCGGCGACGGCGCCCGACCGGCCCGCCGAAGCGCCGGCGCAACCGGAAGCCGATCCGCTCGCCCTCGAGTTCGAGGCCCTGCGGGAACGGACGCGCTCCGGGCGAATCCTGGACCTCCTCGCCTTCGCCCGGTTCTGCCGTCTCAACGAGCGCTACGTGGCCGAGGCGGAGCAGGCTTTCC